>JAWVZB010000041.1:0-25776 GCA_033722375.1 Nitriliruptorales bacterium
GACGAGCAGCTCGCCGAGCTGTGCCAGTACGTGCAGGACACCTCGCCGGTCCGCGACACCCTTGCGGAGCCCGTTCCGGTCACCACTAGCCTCGAGATCGTCTGAAGGTCACACGTGGTCCAGGTGCAGCTAGCCGAGGGGAGAGCGGGGCGGACCATGACGCAACCCGGCTTCGGTGAGGCCGCGAGGCCTCACCTCGGCTGGCTGTACTCGCTCGCCCGGCGGCTGATCGGGGATCCCGACACCGCCGAGGACGTGGTGCAGAAGGCTCTGCTGAAGGCGTGTCGCAGCTTCGACGAGGTGCGTGACCTCGACGCGCTGCCCGCGTGGCTGAAGCGGATCCTCGTCAACTGCTGCCGCGACCACTGGCGATCGGAGGGGCGCGGCTTCGACGAGACCTCGATGGAGGACATGGAGGGCCCGTCGCTGTACCGGATCCTCGCCGTCGAGGATCCGCTGCCCTACTCGGACAGCCTGCACCTCGACTTCCTGTCCACGTTCACGACCGAGGACGTGTGGGCGGTCCTGGCACGGCTGAAGACGATCTACCGGGTGCCGTTGGTGCTCGTGCACATGGAGGGCTACTCGACGGCCGAGGTCGCCGACCTCCTCGACACCCCGCGGAACACCATCCTCTCGCGCCTCCACCGCGGACGGAAGCGCTTCGAGACCGAACTGTGGGACTACGCCCAGGAGCGTGGGCTCTTGCGCGACCTGGAAGGAGCCACGTCATGATCAGCTGCAGCGAAGCGGTCGAGCAGCTCTGGGAGTACCTCGAGCAGGAACTGGACGAGGTGCGACGCGGCCAGATCGAGGAGCACCTGGCGTTCTGCCGCCGGTGCTGCGGCGAACTCGAGTTCGCGCGCGAGCTGCGGGGGTTCCTCGCGGATGCCGCGCGCCCACGGCTGCCTTCGGACGTCGAAGGGCGGCTGACGTCGTTCCTCGACGAGATCGAGGGCCAGAACGTCGAAGGGGTCGAAGGGGAATGACCGAGACAGCGGAGACAGAAGCCAAGCCGGACCTGATGTTCCAGGACGAGATCCGTGATCTCGTCCGGGGCGCCTACGAGGTGTTGGACCAGCCCGACGGTCCCGCGACCGTGCTCTACACGGACGAGGACCTCGCCTGGCTCCCCGTGGGCGCTCGCGACTGGGCGCTCGGGGTCGGGGCGCCGGTGCAGCACGCCGGGCTGCGAGCCGGGGAGGACGTGGCCGACCTCGGCTGCGGCGCCGGGATCGACTCCCTGCTCGCTGCCCGCGAGGTCGGTTCCGAAGGGCAGGTGGTCGGGGTGGACATCCTGCCGAGCATGACCGACCGCGCCCGCGGCTTCGCCGACGAGGCGGGGCTCGGCAACGTCGAGTTCGTCACGGCCCCGATGGAGGAGCTCCCCTTGGACGACGCCTCCGTGGACGTGGTCGTGTCGAACGGGGCGATCAACCTGACCGCTCGCAAGAGCCGTGTCCTGGCCGAGGCGTACCGCATCCTCCGTCCGGGCGGGCGGATGACGGTCGCCGACCTCACGATCCGGGAGGAGGAGCTGCCGTCGGAGATCCTGACGCACCCGTCGGCCTGGGCCGGTTGAGTATCTGGGGCCCTGGCGGAGCGTGTCTTCGCCCACAAGATCACCAAGATCGGGTTCACCGATCTGACCATCGTCGGCCGGCGCCGCTTCTCGATCGATGACGCGGCCCGCTACCCGCTGTTCACCGACGAGCTGATCGACGCGATGCGGGAGCTCCTGCCGCCCTCCCAGCACGACGAGGTCGCCACCGCCGTCACGCTGACCGCCCACAAGCCCGCCGCCACCGAGGAGACGCGATGACCTCCACCGAGACGGCTACCAGCGAGGCGGTTCCCACCCAGACCGATGGCGAGCCGCCGGTCGATCCGGACGCTCTGCGGGACGAGGTCAAGGCCAAGTACCGGGAGGTCGCCGAGCAGCCCGACGGCGACCACCACTTCCACACGGGGCGCAAGCTCGCCGCCCACCTCGGCTACCCGGCCGAGTGGACCGACGACCTGCCCGAGTTCGCGATCGAGTCGTTCGCCGGGATCGCCAACCCGTTCGCGCTCCGGCAGCTCGAGCCGGGGGAGCGGGTGGTGGACGTCGGTTCCGGCGCCGGGTTCGACAGCTTCGTGGCTGCCGGGCTGGTGGGTGGGGACGGCTACGTCGTCGGGGTCGACATGACCGCGGAGATGCTGACCAAGTCACGTCGCAATGCCGAGGAGCTCGGGCTCGACAACATCGAGTTCTGCAGGGGTTTCGCGGAGGAGCTGCCCGTCCAGGACGACTGGGCCGACGTCGTGATCTCCAACGGCGTCATCAACCTCTGCCCCGACAAGCGCGCCGTGTTCGAGGAGATCTCGCGCGTGTTGCGCCCCGGCGGGGTGCTGCAGTTCGGCGACATCGCCAACGGCAACAACATCCCGCCCGGAGCGATGCGGGAGATCGACCTCTGGACCGGCTGAATAGCAGGTGGCCTGCCGTGTGCAGGCTGGAAGATGATGCTCGAGGAGACCGGCTACGTCGACGTCGAGATCGGTGAGCCCGTGGACACGTTCGCGGGCGCCCCCGGCGAGGAGAAGGCGCGCATCTACGACGTCTACGGCTACCCGTTCCGAGCGGTCTGGCCCGGCTGAGCCTCGCGCCCTGGTCACCGGCTCCGGGCGCCCCGAGCCAGCACGAACGACAGCAGCACGAAGCGGCGGCCGCGCTCGACCGGCAGGACCTCGTGCAGGTGCGAGCCGGAGAACACCAGCGCCTCGCCGGCGGCGGGGCGGTAGCGGGTGGCGCCGTACTCGGGGAACCGCAGCTCCCCGCCCTCGTAGCCGTCGTTGAGGTTGATGCTGATCCCGAACCGGCGATGCGCCGTCCCCGAGCTGAGGTTGTCGCGGTGGGACTCGAAGTGCCCCCGGTCGGCGTCGGTGTAGCAGCCGATCTTGAAGCCCTCGAAGCCGCCGGCCTGGAACGCGAACGCCTTCTGGAGCTCGGGGAACACCCGCGCCCCGATGTGCTGCGTCAGCTCGCGGAGCAGCTCCCGGTCCTCGACGACGTGGTCGCGGCGGCGCTTGCGACGGATGTCGGTCGCCTCCGCGTGCTCGCCGTCGACCACCACCTCGACGCCCGTCTCGACCGCCCCCTCGGTCTCCCACCGCTCGATCAGCGACTCCCGGTGGGTCTCGGACAGCGCGTCCGGCACGAACAGCACCGGCGCCAGTCGCGGCGCTTCGGCGACCACGTTCTCTGGCTCCTTGGGGACCGCCGCGAGGATCTCGTCGAGCGCCCCGTCGCCGATCGCCACCGTGGCGGCGACCCGCACGTTGGGGTCTGTCACGACCGCCACCGGGGCGCTGTCGGTCGCCCCGTAGGCGCGGTGGACGCCGCCCTCTGGATCGTGGAACGCCCCGTCGCCCGACACGTTCGGGGCGCGGGACACGACGTGGACGTCGAGGTCGTCGCCACGAGCGGCGCGTAGCTCCTCCGCGAGCGGGCGCACGTCCTCGTCGCCCGCGAGCAGCACCACCGCGGGGCGTCCCCCGACGAACCCGTAGAAGCGCGCGCCCTCTCCGTCGGCTCCGCGGGGGAGAACGAAGTCCGGGGCGCGCTCGCCACGGGAGATCAAGGGGCGGGTCGTGGCCACAGCGGCTCCTCGGACGGGCCGCCCACGGTAGGCACGACCGACGCGCCGGTCACTGCCGGGGGAGCGGTCGAGTGCCAGCCGGCTCGCTCAGCTCAGCCAGGGGTCCGGCAGGTCGAGGAACCGCGGCTCGCCCTCGTGGAGCTGCTCGAGCTGCCGGTCGAGGGCGGCCTCGTCGCCGTCGGTCTCCCGGGACTCTCCCTCGCGGGCTTGCTCCTCGGACGTGAAGTAGACGACCTGCGTGTAGGCACCGGGGTCGTCGTCGTGGAGGGCGAGGTAGCCGCCCAGGACGTCGGGGCGGGCATCCGGAAGAACCCGCTCGAACTCCTTCATGAGCCGCCGGCCGGCCTCACCGTCGCTGACGCGCCCCCGGATGACCTGCACGAACCCGGCGTCATCGGAGCCGCCACCGAGGAACAGGTCCACCTCGGAGCAGTCCGCGAACGTGGGCTCGCCGTCGAAGCAGGCGGCGGTCTCCTGCCACCACTCGTCCTGCTCGGGGCGATCGGAGTTCCTGCTGGCCGCCTCGGCGGACTCGAACCTGGCCGCGATGACGCCCACCCCGTCCGGTGTCACGCCGGCGGTCCCGCCGAGCCACCCCGCGGCGTCGTCGCCGAGCTCGTCGTCCCAGCGGTGGTAGAGCTCGCGGAACCGGTCTGCGTCAGCGAGCTGTCCTTCGATGATCTGAACGAACACGTCTGCCTCCCTCGTCTTCGTCAGTCGGCACACGACGAGGATGGGAGGCGAGGCGGATCGAGCGCAAGCCCTCGCAGCTGCTGGAACTCATCCGGAGGGCACGGAGATGCGGTCGCGCCATTGACTATCTAGGCTGATGTGACCAGTCTGACGGGGGATCGGGTAGCTGCGCTTCGCCGCGCCGCGGCCCGGCTGGAGGTACGCCCGAGGGGGGCAAGTTGTGAGACTCGTCGATGCACTGCGCGCGTTCAACCGTCGTGAGGGCCAGATCCTCTACGAGTGGGCCTACGGCGAACGCACGCTCGGCCACCGGTTCATCACCGAGGTGTCCACCCACCTTGCCCGGCGCGGCTCGGGCGGGTCGGCCATCCCCTCGAACGCCTACGTCGCTGTCGACTACCCCTTCGACTGGCTGGTCGGGGCGCTGGCGGTCGTCCACGGCGGGGTCGGCGACCTCGAGGACGGGATCGGTGAGCCGTTCGACGATCTTGTGGAGGGCTCACGACTCGACATCGACCTGCTGATCGCCTTCCCCAACGGCGACGGCGAGCACCTCATCCTCGGGGACGTGAAGGGCTTCACGGCCTGGAGCCACAGCCAGCTCGAACGCAAGGCGCGCCGAGCGGCGGAGATCTTCGGGGAGGACGGCAGGCGGTGGCCCGGCGCCGTGGCGCACTGGCTGCTGATCGCCTCCAGCGGCACCGCCCCGAACATCGACACCGAGGGCTGGCCATCCTGGATCGGGGACCACCTCGACCCGCTCCAGTTGCGGATCCCGAAGGTTGAGCGGCTCCGGCTGCAACGGTTCAACCCCGACTCGGGAGAGCCCGACGGCGGATCCAAGCAGCGCCGGGTCGTCAGCGACTGGCCCTGGGACCAGGACCCCCGCAGCACCCTCCTCAGCTGAGCGCGCGCACCACCGCGAGGAGGGTCTCCTTCAGCCCCTCGAAGTCCTCGGTCAGTTCCGAGAGCTCGCCCTCGAGGTGGCCGAACACCTCCATGGTGGCTCGGTGGGCCTCCTCGCCCCGCTCGGCCCACACGATCAGCTTGGCACGCCCGTCGGTCGGGTCCGGGATCTTCTCGAAGTAGCCCTTGGCGACGAGGTCGTCGACGAGCTCGCCCATCGCCTGTTTGGACTGGTCGGCTGCGTCCGCGAGGTCGGTCAGGCGGATGCCTTGGGCCGGGACGTGGATGAAGACGGCGTTGTGTGCTCGTCGGACGTCGTCGAAGCCGCGCTCGGTCATCAGCTCGAGGTGGCGGGTTTGATACCAGTCGAGCAGGGGGCGGAGTAGCGCCGGCAACGGCGGAGTGCCGGGGCCGGCCAGCATGCCCTCGGTGGCGGCGTCGAATCGGCGGGTGGCCACGGGCACCTCCTCGTCCACGTCAGGCTCACTCGGGCAGTTTAGTCAGGTTGCTTGACAAGTATAGTACGGCTGCCTTACTATATCGTCAGGTAACCGTACGAAATGAGGAGAAGCCACATGCCACTCGCCGCCGGCTGCAACCACGTCGCCATGCACACCCAGGACCTCGACCGACTCATCGCCTTCTACACCGAGGTGTTCGACGCCGAAGTCACCCTCGACATGCAGGAGGGGCCGCTGCGCCACGCGCTGATCGACCTCGGTGGTGGCTTCTGTCTCCACCCGTTCGAGAACGCCGAAGGCAGCGACCACGCTGCCGGGTCGGACGCGATGTTCGACCGGGGGCACCTCGACCACGTCGCCATCGACGTGTCCGACGTGGAGACGTTCGAACTCCTCCGTGACCGCCTGGTGGCGGCCGGGGCCTCCGACGGGACCGTCACCGACTTCGGCGCCGTCCGCTGTGTGTGGTTCGAGGACCCGGACGGGATGGGATCCGAGATCGCGATCTGGTCCGACGGCGAGCCGTTGGACTTCGACGCCCGCCGGAACGAGGCCTACGAACCCGCGCGCGCCTGACCGCCTGACGCGGATCGCGACGTCAGGTCGCCACCGGCCGCCGCCAGGAGCGATCAGGCGGGGGAGCTGAGCCGTTGCGGTTCACCGAGGCCGGCACCGTCCTGATCGGCTGCCACGTGCCGGGTCACTACGACGCCGGTATGAAGGGAACCGTGACGGTCGAGGGTTGATCGCCGCCCAACCCATGGCGACCGGTACGTGAGCCGGGGTCTCGACGCCCCGGCTCGCCAGTGCCTCACGCAGGGCCGACGGCGTTGCGTGGGTAGGTCGCCTTGGCGTGGTCGGCCACCACGAGGTCGAGCTCGAGCGTGACGAAGGGTTCGGTGTCCGTGGTGGTCGCCAGCACTTCGCCGGAGGGGTCGATGATCCACCCCGCCCCGCCCCAGTCGATGCCGTTGCGCTGTTCGTGGCCGCCGCGGTTCGACGAGATGCAGAACGCCCCGCTCCGCAGCGCCGCGACCCGGCCCGCGGCGACCCAGCGGTCGACGGAGAACCGCTCGGTGGCCCGCGGGACCGCCAGCAGCTGCACCCCCTCCCGACCGAGTTCCCAAGCATGCTCCGAGAACCACACCTCGGTGCAGACCATCACCCCCGCGGTCGCTGGTTCGACCGGAACGGCCGGGAAGGTCGCGTCACCCGGGTCGTACCAGCTCGCTTCCCAGAATCCGTCCTCATCGGGCAAGTAGCTCTTCCGGTGCAACCGCCGGTGCCCCTCAGTGGTGGTCCACACGAACGATGTGTTGTAGCGGTTCCCGGCATCGGTGATGGGTTGCGAGCCGAGCACGGCCGGAACGTCGAGCTCGGCGAGCCGTTCGATCCACGCTTCGTGCTCGTCGACCGCGGCCCGCCACGTCGGCTCGTCGAACTGCGGGTCCGAGAAGGGCCACGCGGCGAACGGCACCTCGGGGAGGACGACGAGGTCCGGCTCGTGCTCGTCGCAGTGTTGAACGAGCCTCTTCCAGGCTGCCGAGAGGTCGCCGATCTCGCCCGGTAGCTGCGTCGCGGTCACCTTCACGCTGCACCTCTGTTCGCTGTCGCCAGTCTCGCACTTGCTCGGTGACGAGTGCCAGATGGTGCACAGTCCCGTGTCCGTGCCGATGGCCGGCCAGGCGGAGGGCGAGTGCTTCCCCGGCTGACCGCGGTCGCGGGGTGCGACCGAGCGACAGCCGGAGCTGACGACGCTCATCGACCTCCGGACGATGTCAGCTCTGCGAGCAGCTCAGTCAGCTCGAGCTGGCGCCCGGCCGCCATCGCCGCCTCGAATCCGTCGTCCCCGAGCGCTGCGCGGATCCCGGGTAGTGCCTCATCGAGGAGCCGCCGAGTCGGTGGTGGCAGGGCCACACCGAACCGGTCTTTCAGCTCTGCCCGGAACCCCTCGACCAGTGCCGCCTCCTTGTGGTCGCCGAGGCGGTGGAGGGCAGCAGTCAGCCCGGCGGCGCTGCCCGCGAGCGTTCGAGTCAGGGTCTGCCCGAGCTCCTGGTTCATCTCCACGCTCTCGAGGAAGCGCCGTCTCGCGATCGCCGGCTCACCGCGAGCCAGTGCGATCTCCCCGAGCATGTTCAGGAGCTCGACCGCGCCGGCGCGGTTGTTGACCCGCCCATCCGCGAGGAGTTCCTCGAAGATCTCCTGTGCCTCCTCCAGTTCGCCCTTGAGGTAGAGGCTGATGCCGAGCGACGCCCGCGTGAAGGCGATCGCCCACGGGCTGCCGATGCCCCCCAAGAGGTCGAGGACCTCCTCGAACAGTTCGATCGAGCGATCCAGCTCGCCGCGGTAGCGGGCGAGGATCCCCAGGTTCACGAGCGCACCGGTCCGGAGCCAGTCGTCGGGGGCCAGCTCGAGAGCCTGCTCGGTGAGCCGGGTGGCTTCGTCCATGTTGCCGAGGACGCGCTCGGCTCCTGCCAGGTCGAACGTCGCCTGTGCCACCAGATCGCTCGCGCCCTCCTGCTCCGCCAGATGCCGCGCACGCGTCAGGTCGTCTCTCGCCTCACGAGCGTCCGCGCCCAGCATCATCGCGCCGCGTGTGCGCAGTCCTGCAGCTTCCAGTCTCGGTGTCAGAGACCGGTCGTCGAGATCGAGCGCACGATCGATCCAGCGCAGGCAGTCCCCCCGGTGCTCTCGGACGTTGATGAAGCGCTGCAGGGCACCCAGGACCCGGATCGCCGAGACCGCATCGCCGACTCCGAGCGCGAACTCGACCGCCGCCCGAACGTTGCCGTACTCGGTGTCGAACCGATCGAACCAGCGCCGTTCCTCGGGGCTCTGGAACCGGGGCTCTGCGTGTTCAGCCAGCGCGACGACGTGACCGAGATGGCGGCGGCGGACGGCCTCCGTGTCGTCGTCGGCACGGAGCCGCTGGAGCGCGTACTGACGGATCGTCTCGAGGAGGTCGTAGCGGGCGTCGGCCCGGCCCCGTTCGACCGTGACGAGCGACTGCTCCACCAGATGGCTCAATGCGTCCAGGACCTGGGTGCGATCGACGTCGTCGCCAGCTGCGACGTCCTCGGCGGCCTCCAGGGTGAACCCGCCCCGGAACACCGACAGGCGGCGCAGGACCGCCCGCTCCCTCTCGGACAGCAGGTCGTAGCTCCAGTCCACCGCTGCTTTCAGCGTCTGATGTCGGGGCAGTGCCGTGCGGCTGCCGCCGGTCAGGAGCTGGAAGCGGTCGCCGAGCCGATCCGCGATCTGGTGTGGTGAGAGCGCCGCAGTCCGTGCTGCCGCCAGTTCGATCGCGAGCGGGATCCCGTCGAGCTGCCGGCAGATCCCGGCGACCGCATCAGCGTTGCCAGGGGACAACGCGAACGCCGGATCCACCTCGGACGCCCGGTCGATGAACAAGCGGACCGACGCCACCGTTCCCATCTCGTCCGGATCGGCGTCGGGGTCGGGAACGGTCAGCGAGCGGAGCGGACGGAGCATCTCGCCGGGCACCCCGAGTCCCTCGCGGCTCGTGGCCAGTACCCGCAGCTCCGGGCACCCCGTGAGCAGGTCGGTCACGAGCCGGGCGGCCGGATCCAACAGGTGCTCGCAGTTGTCCAGCACCAGGAGCAGGTCGCGGTCGCGGAGGAAGGCGACCAGCGTGTCGCGCAGGGGCTGGTCCGGCCGTTCCGGCACCGACAGGGCGGTGGCGACGGTCTTGGTGATCGCATCGGGGTCGGTCAGCGGCGCCAACTCGACCCGCCAGACGCCGTGGGTGTGGTGCTCGATCGACGCGCGAGCGATCTCGAGGGCCAAGCGGGTCTTGCCGACCCCGCCGACGCCGGTCAGCGTCACCAGCCGGTGGTCGACGAGCAGGCCGATGATCGCGCGGATCTCCTCGTCGCGTCCGACGAACGACGTCAGGGCGGCAGGGAGGTTGTGCTGCGGCCGTCGCGGGCCCTCTTCCGACGGGCTCGGCACGCGCAGCGCAGCGTCCTGCTCCAGGATGCGCTGCTGCAGGGCTTGGAGCTGCTCCGAGGGATCGAGTCCGAGCTCCTCCGAGAGGGTGACCCGGGTGTCGTCGTACACCGCCAGCGCATCCGCCTGCCGCCCCGCCCGGTACAGCGCCAACATCAGCTGGCCGCGGAGCCTCTCGCGCAGCGGGTGGGCGGTCGTGAGCGACTCGAGCTCGGCGACGAGCTGCTCGTGGCGGCCGAGCTCGAGCTCGGCGTTGATGCGGGCTTCGAGGGCAGCCAGCCGTTCCTCCTCGAGACCGGCGGCGGTCGCTTGCGCGAGCGGCAGGTCGGCGAGGTCGGAGAGTGCGCTCCCGCGCCACAGGTCGAGTGCCTCGTTGAGGGTTTGTGCGCGCTGGCTCGGAACCGCGTCTTCGGCACGGGTGACGAGACGACGGAACCGGAGCAGATCGACGTCGCCCTCGTCGACGACGAGCCGATATCCGGGGGCGCGTGTCTCGATCGTCTCGGCGTCGAGCACCTTCCGCAGGTTCGAGACATAGACCTGGAGCGTCCGTCCGGCGTTCTCGGGTGGGTCCTGGCCCCACACCCCGTCGACGAGACCGTCGGTCGAGACCACCTGACCGACGTCGAGCACGAGCAACGCGAGGACGGCCCGCTGCTTCGGGCCCCCCAGCGGCACCGGCTCGCCGATGTCGCCCATCACCTCGAGCGGGCCCAGGATCCGGAACTCCACCCGCGACCTCCTCGCCCCACCACGACGCTAGCTGCCACTGCCCGATCAGGCCTCCGCCGGTGCCTTCTCCGCCTCCTTCGGCGCGTCTTCCTGGAGTCTCCGCCAGCCGTCTCGCTCCAGGAACAACGAGATCAGCAGTCCGCCCGCGAGCGCCCAGAAGAAGGAGCCAAGGCGCAGCAGCTCGATGTCCGTCAGGGCGATCGCGAACGCGAACAGCGGACCGAGCACCAGTGGCCCCTGGGTGACCTCGCGCAGGGCTCGTGCCAGGACATCCACGACCGCGACGCCGACGAGAGCCACGAGCAGCGGCCGCGCCACGACGGTCGCGAGATCGGCAGCGATGCCGGAGAACAGCGCGACCACGAGTGCGATGCCCAGGCTCACGACCGCACCCCAGTATCGAAGGTGGTGTCTGCCGGCATCGGGGGTCGCGGTCAGGGCGGTCGACGGCAGCGACAACGAGACCCCAATCGGGCCGAGGAGCGATCCCGCGACGGTGCCCACTCCGCTCACCGCGCTGACCGTGCGTTCCGGCGGGTCGAAACCCTGGCTGCGCAGGAAGACCACGGACGGGGCGTTCGCCTGGAGCGCGATGAACACGATCATGACCGGCGTGGCCGTGAGGATCGCCGACAGCGAGAAGGACGGCGTCGTCAGCACTGGCGCCATGAACATCTCGCCGCCACCGGAGGCGGCCCCGAAGCCGCCCGTCAACGCCGCGACCAGGGTGCCGACCACCAGGGCGGGAACGATCGCCGGTACCCGGGGCTCGGCCCACCGGCGGCCCGCCAGGTACGCCGCCAGCGTGGCCGCTGCCATCAGCCGTTCGTTCGGGGCGACATCGACGCCGTTCAGAGTCGCGTCTCGCCCGAGCACCACGAACAGGTCCTTGAAGAACGGCAACACCGCCCCCGCGAGCAGTCCGAAGACCACCGGAGCGGGCAGCCACCGGGCCAGCCGGTCCGTCAGGCCCAAGGGTCCCAGAACCAACACCAGCGCACCCGCGAGCATCGACGCTCCCACGAGCTCGGCCCAGGGCACGTCCCCGCCGAGCCGGACCACGAAGATGATGATGAAGATGTTCCCGGTCACCACGAGCGGCTGCCGGTACCGGACGCTCAAGATGATCCCGACGACCGCGGGGATCCCGTAGAGACCAGCGATCCAGCTCGCTGTCTCGGGGCCTGACAGGCCCAGCGGCTCGGCTGCCGACAGCGGCAGGCTGAGCACGGCCACGAAGATCACGGCCACCGCCAGCCCGCCCCCGAGGGCAGGCAGGACCGCCTGCATCCGGCTGCTCATCCTGGCCCCACGCTCGATGGTTCCCGGCCTACACCGTCATGGCGCGAACCCTGGGCGTCAAGCACCCCGCGTGTGAGCCCGTCGGTGGTGGGGCGATTACAGTCGCGGCTATGGGAGGCAGTGACGCAGAGTGGTGGTCGAAGCTGCGGTGGCCGCCGCAGGCACAACCGCGGTGGCCGGGTCCACCCGAGAGCCATGACGCGATCGCGGGAGTCAGCGTCGCGCTGATCCTCGTTCCGCAGGCTCTGGCGTACGCGGTGCTGGCGGGGATGCCGCCCCGCACGGGGGTGATCGTTGCGGGTGTCGCCGCGATCGCCGCCGCTCCGTTCGTGTCTGCCCGGCTGCTGCAGACCGGCCCGACGGCGATCACCTCGCTCCTGACGTTCGGGACGCTGTCGGGGATCGCGGCCACCGGAACCGGGGAGTACGTGGCGCTGGCGGCACTGCTGGCGGTCATGGTCGGGCTGATCCGGATCGCGGTGGGTCTGTTCGAGGCGGGGGAGGTCGCCTACCTGATCAGCCAACCGGTCTTGGCCGGCTTCACCTCGGCCGCCGCCATCGTGATCGCTGCGTCGCAGCTCCCGAAGGCGATCGGTTCCGATGGGCAGAGCGAGGCGGTGGTGGTCGCCGCATGGGAGGCGCTGTCGAACGTCGGCACCTGGGACGTCGAGGCGATCGCCATGGCTGCGATCACGATGGTGCTGATGCTCGGAGGCAAGAAGATCCACCCGCTCTTCCCGGGGGTCCTGATCGCGGTCGTGGGAGGGGTGATCTACGCCCGGACCGCCGGCTACGAGGGCGAGCTCGTCGGGGGCTTCCCCACGGTCTTCCCGGTGCTGGATCTGGATCTGCCGCTGACCACCATCCCCGATCTCGTCGCGCCTGCGCTCATCATCGCGCTGGTGGGGTTCAGTGAGGCGTCGGCGATCGCCCGCAACTTCGCGCAGAGCGCGAGGATGGTCTGGGACCCCGACCGTGAGTTCGTGAGCCAAGGCATCGCCAACCTGGCCAGCGGCATCTTCGGGGGCTTCCCTGCCGGTGCGTCGTTCTCACGCAGTGCCCTCAACCGCGCTGCCGGGGCCACCACGCCGTGGAGCGGGATGTTCACCGGGCTGGCGGTGCTGGCGGCACTGCCGTTCGCGGCCCCGCTCGAGTCGCTGCCGCTGGCCGTCCTGGCCGGGATCATCATCGGGGCGGTCCTGAGCCTGATGGATCCCCGCCCGTTCCTCCAGCTCCGCCACTACTCCAACCAGCAGTTCCTGATCTCGGTCGTGACGTTCGTGCTCACGCTGGTGTTCGCCCCGCGCATCCAGTGGGCGGTGCTGGTCGGGATCGTGCTGACGGTCGGGGCGCACCTGCGGCGCGAACGCAAGCTCGCCATCCCCTACTGGCAACGGGGGGAGACGCTGCACCTGCGCCCCGTCGGGATCCTCTACTTCGGGTCCGTCCGCCGTCTCGAGGCGATGATCCGCCGACTGTCCGCCGAGCACCCCGAGGTCAAGCGGCTGGTCGTTCACTTCGACGCGGTAGGTCGCACGGACGTGACCGGCGCGCTGGCCCTGCGGACGCTGTTCGAAGAGATCCAGGCCGACGGCACCGAGCTCCAGATCGTCGAGCTGACCCCGACCAGCGAGAAGATCATCCGTCGCGTCCTCGAGGACACCGACCTCGTCGTCACCCTCTCCGATGCGCGCGGTGAAGGCATCGCGCCCGACGCCGCGGACGACGTCGAGGTGGCCCGGTAGTCGCTACTGGAACGGCCAGATCATGGGGATCGCGACCGTGGAGACGACGAGCACCAGCAGCGACAGCAGGCCGCCGATCTTCGTGAAGTCCGTGAACCGGAAGTGGCCGGGGCCGTAGATCATCGTGTTCGTCTGGTAGCCGATCGGGGTGATGAAGCTCATCGACGCGGCGATGGTCACGGCGATCAGGAACGGGCGGGGGTCGACCCCGAGCGAGGTGGCGGCGCCGATCGCGATCGGGGCGAACAGCACCGCGGCGGCGTTGTTGGACATGACCGACGTGATCAGCTGCGTGAGCAGGAAGAACCCGCCGAGCACCGCGGCCGGCCCGAGGACCGAGGTGTGCTCGACGATGAAGTCGGCGAGGACCCGCGCGGCACCGGTCTGCTCCATCGCCGCCCCGAGGGGAAGCACCCCCGCCAACAGGAAGATGACCTTCCAGTTCACCGACTCGTAGACCTCCTCGGCGGTCAACGCCCCGACCATGACCATCGCGAGACAGCCTGCGATCGCGGACACGACGATCGGCACGATCCCGAGCGCGGCGAACGCGACCACGCCGGCGATGATCGCGATCGCCCACGGCATCTTGTCCCGTCGGAGCCGGGGGACGAACACCTCGGAGACGACGATGAAGTCCTCGGTCTCCTGGATCTCGTTGAGCCGTTCCCGGTCGATCTTGAGCAGCAGCGAGTCGCCGCCACGCAGCACCGCGTTCGACAGCTCCCCCTTCAGCTCGCCGGCGTGCCGGAGAGCGAGCACCTGTGCGCCGAGCCGGCCCGGGAAGTTGACCTCGGCGACCGTCTGTCTGCCCAGCTGCGAGTCCGGCCCGATCACGGCTTCGACCAGGGTCTCCTGCTCGGTCTCGATCACGTGGTCGAGCTCATCCGTGTCGGTCGGCGGGTAGAGCGTGACCCCCTCCAGCGCGAGCAGCTTCTGGATCTCCGGGGCGTCGGCACGGACCCGCAGGATGTCACCGTCCTGGAGGTGGACCTCCCCGGCGGTTCCCGGTGTCGAACGGCCGTTGCGATCCACCTCGATGATGTCGATCGAGAGGTTGCGCACGAGGACGTTGTCGCCGACGGTCTCGCCCAGGCACGGGGCGTCCTCGTCGAGGCGGACGCGGGTCAGGTACGGGGCCACGTCGAAGCGCTCGGTCAGATCGAGTCCCTCGCCGCCGCGCCGGGCCGGGATGATCTCGAAGGCGGCGAACATGTAGGCGAACCCGACCACGAACAGGATCGCCCCGAGCGGGGTGAACTCGAACATCCCGAAGTCCTCGAGCCCCTGCTCCACCGCGATCGACGCGACCAGAAGGTTCGTGGACGTACCGATCAGCGTCGACACCCCGCCGAACATCGAGGCGAACGAGAGCGGCATGAGCAGCCGGGACGGGCTGACACCGATGTCTCGGGCGAGCTGGACGACGATCGGGATGAAGATCGCGACGGCGGCGGTGTTGTTGATGAAGGCCGACGTCACGCCGACGAGAAGCATCATGACGGCGAGGGCCAGCCACCGGTTGCGGCGGCCCACGCGGGTCAGCACGTCGCCGACCGTGATCAACGCGCCGGTCTGACGCAGGCCCGCCGACAGCACGAACATCGCCGCGACCGTGACCGTCGCAACGTTGGCGAAGCCCTGGAGCGCCTCGGACGGCTCGAGGATGCCCGTGAGCATCAGCAACGTCATGATGAGGACGGCGGTCGCGTCGACACGCATCCGCTCGTAGGCGAACAGCGCCAGCGCGAGCAGGACCAGCCCGTAAACGATGGCGATCTCGGCGGTCATCGCGGCCTGCCGTCGACGTCCCGAGGGACGTTAGCCCGCGTCTGCGGCGTGTTCGGCCATTCTGGTGGTGCCCAGGGGGGAGCGGGCGACCCCTTGACAACCTGTCCCATCGGTGCAAACGTGTTGGTTGGTCGACCGACCAATACACTGAGAGGAGCACTCGACGGCATGGCCGACACGCGGGAGGAGATCCTCGTGGCAGCGCGTCGCTGCCTGCTGCGCGACGGCTGGGCGAAGCTGTCGACCCGGGCCATCGCCGACGAGGCCGGTCTCCGGATGGGGCACCTGCACTACCACTTCGGGTCGAAGCGCAACCTGGTACTGGCGGTCCTCGACGCCGAGAACCAGCGCCGCCTCGACCGCCAGGAACGCATGTACGGCGACGATGCGCCGCTGTGGAAGCAGTGGGAGCAGGCCTGCGACTTCCTCGAGGACGACCTCGACTCCGGCTACGTGCGCATCCTCCAGGAGATGATCGCCGCGGGCTGGTCGGAGCCCGACATCGCCGAACGGGTGCGGGCGATGATCCTCGGGTGGTACGAGCTGCTGACGTCCGTCGCCGAGCGGGCGGAGCGTGAGCTCGGCAGCTTCGGGCCGTTCACGCCCGGCGAGGTGGCGGCCCTGGCCGGCGATGCGTTCATCGGGGCGGAAGCTCTGCTGCTGCTCGGTGACGGGGAGCCGCAGATGCCGCACCGCTCCGCCCTACGGAAGGTCGCCGAGGTCATCCGGCTCGCCGAAGAGGCCTGACCGGGCACGACAAGCACGACAGGGGAGATGGTTCACATGCGGGCGATGCAGCCGGCGCGCCAGGGGTACGTCGAACACGACGGGGTCAAGATCGGCTACGAGGTGTTCGGGGACGGCGCCCCGACCCTGCTCCTGATGCCGACGTGGACGATCGTCCACAGCCGCTTCTGGAAGCTGCAGGTCCCCTACCTCGCGCGGCACCACCGGGTCGTGACCTTCGACGGGCCGGGGAACGGAAGATCTGACCGCCCCGTGGACCCCGACGCCTACTCGCACGACAAGGTCGTGGCGGGGGCCGTGGCCGTCCTCGAGGCCACCGGGACGGAGGCGGCGGTGGGTGTCGGGCTCTCGAAGGGGGCACTGTGGCTCGCCGAGCTGGCTGCGAGCTTCCCGGAGCTCGTCTTGGGTGCGGTCTTCATCGGAGGGGCGCTGCCGCTGACGCCGCCGCGCCCTGAGCGGGCCTCGATCGCGCAGACGTTCCTCGAGCCCTACCCCGAGAACCCCGAGGGCTGGGAGAAGTACAACGCGGCCTACTGGCGCGACCACTGGGAGGAGTTCGCCGAGTTCTTCTTCTCGGAATGCTTCAACGAACC
This sequence comes from Nitriliruptorales bacterium, assembly GCA_033722375.1. Taxonomy (GTDB): domain Bacteria; phylum Actinomycetota; class Nitriliruptoria; order Nitriliruptorales; family Nitriliruptoraceae; genus JAWVZB01. The sequence continues at coordinate 16,581 of JAWVZB010000041.1, forward strand.
GCACTCCACCAAGCAGCGGGAGGACGCGGTCGGCTGGGCGCTCGAGACGACCCCGGAGGTCGTCATCGCCGAGGCCGCGGCGGACTACCCGACCGGCGACGAGTACGAGGAGATGCTGCGCCGGATGGAGTGTCCAGTGCTCGCGATCCACGGCACCGAGGACCGCATCATCCCGCCTTCGCGCAGCGACCGGCTCGTGGAACTCGCCGGCGGCGAGCTCGTGCTGCTCGAGGGCGCCGGGCACATCCCGCTCGCCCGGGATCCCGTGAGGGTCAACGTGCTCCTTCGCGACTTCGTCGACCGGGTCACCCACTTCCGGCCACAGAACTTCAACTGGACGCGCGGCAGGTCACGGGCCAAGCGGGCGCTGTGGATCTCCTCGCCGATCGGGCTCGGTCACGTTCGCCGTGACCTGGCCACCGCCCAGGCGCTCCGGGAGCACCATCCCGACCTGCAGATCGACTGGCTGGCCCAGCACCCGGTCACGCGGGTGCTCGAGGAGGCCGGAGAGACCGTCCATCCCGCCAGCGAGCACCTCGCCAGTGAGTCTGCGCACATCGAGTCCGAGTCCGCCGAGCACGATCTCCACTGCTTCCAGGCCTGGCGACGGATGGACGAGATCCTGCTGGCGGACTTCATGGTGTTCGACGACGTCGTCACGGACCGCCACTACGACCTCGTCGTCGGGGACGAGGCCTGGGACGTCGACTACTACCTCCACGAGAACCCCGAGTTGAAGCGGTTCGCCTACGCCTGGTCGACCGATTTCGTGGGGTGGCTGCCGATGCCGAGCGGCGGGGACCGCGAGCGGTTCCTGACCGCCGACTACAACGCCGAGATGATCGAGCACATCGCCCGCTACCCGCGGGTCCGTGACGCCGCTCTGTTCGTCGGCAACCCCGAGGACATCGTCGACGAGCGCTTCGGTCCCGACCTGCCGTTGATCCGCGATTGGACCGAGCAGCACTACACGTTCCCCGGCTACGTGACCGGCTTCGATCCGCGGGCACTGGGGGACCGCGAGGAGCTGCGTGCCGAGCTCGGCTACCACCCTGACGAGCAGGTCTGCATCGTCACGGTCGGTGGATCGGGCGTCGGCACCGACCTGCTGCGGACCGTCATCGACGCGTTCCCCCACGCCAAGCGCCAAGTGCCCGCCTTGCGGATGATCGTCGTCGCCGGCCCCCGCATCGACCCGGACGCACTTCCCCAGCACGACGGGCTCGAGGTACGCGGGTACGTCCACGAGCTCTATCGGCACCTCTCTGTGTGCGACCTCGCCGTCGTGCAGGGCGGGCTCACGACCTGCATGGAGCTCACCGCCAGCCAACGCCCCTTCGTCTACATCCCCCTCCGCAACCATTTCGAGCAGAACCCCCACGTCCACCACCGCCTGCGTCGCCACCGGGCGGGGCGCCGCCTCGACTACGAGGACGCCACGCCCGACCACCTCGCGTCCGTGATCGCCGCCGAGATCGGCCGCGACGTGGACTACCGCCCGGTCGAGACCGACGGGGCGGCGCGAGCGGCAGCCACGCTCGCCGAGCTGCTCTGAGGGAAGGGAGCACGATGGGGCAACAGACGACGACGCAACGGGCGCCGGGCGCGTCCAGGGCTGCGACGACCGTGTACGGGTTCGTCGCCTACGCGGCCTTCCTGGCGGTGTTCGCCTACTTCGTCGGGTTCATCGAGGGACTGATCGTCCCCAAGGGCATCGACGACGGGCCCGACACCACGGTCTGGATCGCGGCGCTGGCCGACGTGGGACTGATCACCATGTTCGGCCTCCAGCACAGCGTCATGGCACGCCCCGGCTTCAAGCGCTGGTGGAAGCGCTACGTGCCAGAGCCGATCGAGCGCAGCACCTACGTGGCCATCTCGACCGCCACCCTCGCACTCGTGATGTTGCTCTGGCAGCCGATCCCGGAGGTCGTCTGGGAGATCAACGCCCAGCCGTGGCGCGGGATCGTCTACGGGATCTCGTTCGCGGGGTGGGGGATCCTGCTGCTCGCGACGTTCCTGATCGATCACTTCGATCTGTTCGGGGTCAAACAGGTGGTCCGACACCAGCGCGGCGAGGCCTACGAACACCCCACTTTCAAAACCCCCCTGCTGTACCGGTACGTCCGGCACCCACTGCTCCTGGGGTTCCTGATCGCGTTCTGGGCCGCGCCGACCATGACGGTTGGGCACCTGCTCTTCGCCGGCGCCATGACGATCTACATCCTCGTTGCGGTGCGCTACGAGGAACGGGACCTGATCCGCTACCACGGCGACCAGTACCGGCGTTACCGCGACGAGGTCCCGCGGCTGATCCCGCGACCCTGAACAGCGGGTGCGGGTCGCGGTCGGTCACGCGTCGAGACGCTCCTTGATCTCGTTGTGGATCGTCTGGAGGTCGTAGCCGTCCTCTTGCGCGTCCATGACCAGCTCGTCGTCGATGCGGACCTTGAACACGCCGCCATCCCCGGTCTTGAGTGAGACGGCCTCGAGATCCTGTCCGTAGGTGTCCAGCAGCTCGCGCTGGGTGTCGATGGCACGGTTCAGGTGGCCGCAGGGGACGCAGTACTCGATCTCGACCTGCACGGATGCTCCTCTGTCAGCGTCGGGTGGTGTCGTTCGCGTGTCTCGGTGCGTGCAACGAGGATGCCCTCCGAGATCTTCCCGCGAGGGTTCTCGACCCCGACGGACGGGCTGGCCTGTCGTGGCCGTCCGGCCCCTACGGTGCCTCACCGATGGTGTCCTCCCCACTCCTCCGTCCCACCCGTCTGATCCGCCAGCAGGCGCTGACCGTGGCGGCGGTCGCGCTCGTTGCCGCCGGCTGCTCGGGGGCGGTGCTCGATGCGACCCCTGGATCGTCCCCGGCGGCCACGCCGTCATCCGTAGTCGAGTCGCCCGGAGACGGCAGGTCTGCCAGTCCCGATGCGCTCGTCACGACGATCGAGCGGATCGTGGACGGTGACACCCTCTACGTCGCTGACCTCGAGGAGCGCGTCCGGCTGATCGGGATCGACGCGCCGGAGACCCAGCATCCCGATCAGGGCGTGGAGTGCTTCGGGCGGGAGGCCAGCGCCCATCTCGGTGAGCTCGTGCCGCCGGGCACCGAGGTGCGGGTCGTCTTCGACGTGGAGCGTGTCGACCGCTACGACCGGCCCCTCGGCTACCTCTACCGGACCGACGACGACCTGTTCGTGAACCTCGCGATGGTCGCGGACGGGTACGCGATGGCCTACACGGTGCCGCCGAACGTGGAGCACGCCGAGGAGTTCGTGGCCGCGCAACGTGACGCTCGCGAGGCTGGGCGGGGCCTGTGGTCGGCGTGTGGCGAGCGCTGATCAAGGGCCAAGCCCGCCCGCAGGTACTTGCGAGGAACTGTCCCTCGCATGTGCAATACGGACGGGCCATGGACTCGAACAAGTAGACAGCATGGCGAATTTCGGCAGTCCTCGGGCGCGACGACCACGATGGAGCGTCGCGACGGTCGTCGGAACCTATTTCGTCGTCGGACTCGCCTGGATCCTCGTGACGGCTCTCCTGGTCGCGCCGGTCAGCGGATGGTTGGACCTCTCTCCGCAGCTCGTGGAAGTGCTGAAGGGCCTGTTGTTCGTGCTCGTCACCGCAACGGTGCTGTACGCCTCTCTGCGGCACTGGGAGACCGCGTTCGTGGCTTCCGAGATGCGTTCACGGGCCATCGTCTCCTCGTCGGACGCCGCGATCGTCGGCACCGACGCGGCGGGAAGGATCACGACGTGGAACCCAGCGGCAGAGCGGCTCTACGGGTGGATGCAGAGCGAGGTCACCGGTAGCTCGATCGTCGACGTCACCGGTGACCGTCGGATCGAGCGTTCAGGTGTGGAGCTCGGCCACCGGCGTTACACGACCCGCCACCAGACGGCTGACGGGTCCTGGGTCGACGTGGCCGTGACCGTCTCCCCGCTGAACCACCACGAGGGGCAGAACGCCGGCTCTGCGGTCATCGTTCGTGACGTCAGTGAGCAGGTCCGGCGGCGACAGGAACTCGCACGCAGCGAACGTCGTTTCCGCAAGCTCGCCGAGCAGACGGCGGGGGTGGTCTATCGGATCGCCTTCACGCCGGAGCCCCGGATCGACTACTTCAGTCCCCAGGCGGAAGAGGTCTTCGGCTACCCACCCGAGGTCTACTACGCAGATCCCGATCTGATGTACCGACAGGTCCATCCCGACGATCGGCACAAGCTCGCGTTCCTCGGCAAGGACGATCCCCGCGAAGGCACGGCCGAGTCGGGGGTCTCAGTGTTCCGGTTCCGCCACGGCGATGGGCGATGGATCTGGCTCGAGGACCATCACACCCCGGAATCGGACGAAACCGGCAGGGTCGTCGCCGACCAGGGGATCGCCTTCGACATCACCGCCCGCAGGCAGGAGGAACAAGCCCGTGCGGCTGCGCTCGAGCACGAGCGGGAGGCTGCGGAACAGCTCAAGCGGACCGTGGCCGCTCACCGGACGTTCCTCCGCAACGTCAGTCATGAGGTGCGCACGCCGCTGACCTCGGTCGTCGGGGTGGCAGAGACCTTGCAGGCGCGGCTGGGAGACCTCGGCTCTGGCCAGCAGGAACAACTCCTCGACCGTCTCCAACGCAACTCCCTCCGCCTGTGGCGGCTGTTCGAGGATCTCCTCGACCTCGATCGGCTCAGTCGGGGGGCAGGTGAACTGGATCTCGAAGACGACGTCGACCTCGCACAGGTGTGTGAGCAGCTCATCGCGGAACTCGATGCGGGCGAGCACTCCATCCGCTGTCACGTCCCGCCAACCTCGTTGCGGTTGGATCGCCCCAAGATCGAACGTGCGATCGACAACCTGCTCCGCAACGCCGTCAAGCACACCCCAAGTGGCACGAGGATCACGGTGGATCTGCAGCGTGCCGAAGATCACGTCGACCTGACCGTCACGGACGACGGTCCCGGTATCCCAGCGGCGCTCGTCCCGACGATCTTCGACGCGTTCCGACAGGGCCCGGATGCCTCCGAGGACCCCACGCCGGGTGCTGGCATCGGCCTCGCGATCGCTCGCGAGTTCGCTCGTGTCCACGGTGGTGACCTGTCCTACGAGCCAGGGGAGCCGGGCGGGTCGTGCTTCCGTCTCCACCTGCCGGTCAGCCCGTCGACGGTTTCGTGATGGCGCCGAGGTGCCGGCTCGATGCTGTCACCGGGTGAGCCGTCAGGAGCCTCCAGCGAGGTCGAGGTCACGGAGAGATCGGGCCAGCACGGCGGCGGGGCGCGGGGGCACCGCCTCGCGGAGCAGTTCGTAGAGCTCGGTGCCGTCGGCGGGGCGGCCGGCCGGCTCGAGGCGGGTGGCGGCGTAGATGGTGTCGTCGAGCACGTCGGGGATCCCGCGGGTCTCGTCGCTCGGTCGGGGGAGCTCCGGCGGGCCGGCCTCGTCAACGAGGTCGATGGCGCGGCGTCCCGTCACGAGTTCCCACATCACAACTCCCGCGGCGAACACGTCGATGCGAGCGTCGCGGCTGCTGCCGTTCACCTGCTCGGGTGCCAGGTAGGCGGTCTCCCTCACGAGGAGGTCCTGATCGGTCAAGGTGCTGCTCGACACGATGTTGCGGATGCGGCCCCCACCACCGAGCTTGACGATCCCGTCGCTCGCGATCATGAGGTTCGTGGGGGACACGTTGCGGTGCACCAGCGAGGCGACGTGGAGCGCACTGAGTCCAGCTGCGAGCTGGGACCCGAAACACGCGGCTGCCGTGGCTCCCCAGAGGCGGTTGCGCAATGCCTGTTCGAGCACGATGCCGTCGACCCACTCCCACACGCCCAGTCGCACGTCACCGATGTTCACGACGTCGAACACCCGGATCACGTTGGCGTGCTCGACCGACGCCAGCAGCGAGACGCGCCGCTTGAAGGCCTCTTGCGCGTCCTCGTCGTCGAGGTCCTCCTCGCGGATCACCTGGAGGGCGACGTCGCGCTGAAGTTGGAGGTCGCGGCCATGCCACGTCTCGACTGACGTGCCTGCCGTAACCCGTCGATCGAGCTGCCAACGGTCGTTGACGATCTCGCCGGCGGTCGGCGACCAGCGGTGCTCGGTGGTGTCCAGTGCTCCCACTTCCGAAGGGAGGTGGCAGCGTGGCTCGTCGGACGGCGGTCGTCAACACGGACGGTGGGTCACGGGTGACCGCCTGTGCATCCGGTCGCGGTGGTCCACCCTGGAACCCGGCACCGACGGGAGGTGGACCATGAGCGAGACGACCAGCACCCGCGCCCCGGCGATCAGTGACCTGTCGTGGGGCAGCATCGACACCGACGCCGGTAGCTTCCGCGACGCCAAGCTGTGGCCCGGTGGAGGACGAAACTGGGACTGGAACGAGACCGGCACCCACCACTCGCCCGGTGTGCAGACCGACGACGTGGAGGAACTCGTCGACAACGGCGCCGAGATCGTCGTCCTCGGTCGTGGGCAGCAGCAGCGGCTCGAGGTGCCGGACGCGACCGTCGCCTGGTTGGAGGAGCGGGGCGTCGAGGTCGAGGTGCTCGAGAGCAGCGCCGCCGTCGAGCGCTACAACGAGCTCGCGTCCGACGGTCGCGCGGTCGGGGCGCTGATCCACACCACCTGCTGACCTGCTCTGGAAGAGCTGGTCCGCTGTGTCACTGTGACGCAGAGAGTCGCAGGTAGAGGCGGCACGGACCCGATTCCGGCACCGACCGCGACGACCACGTCGTCGAGGCCGTGGCGCGATGCATCGCATCCACACAGCGGTTCGCGGCACGCGACGACAGTGCCAGAAGAGAGCCGGACGGACCGACGTCCACGGCTACCTCCGCTGGGCCTCGCGAGCCGACGTCCGCCGACACGATGGTGGGCTGCTCGCCGCCTTCGAGCCCCGGTTGCGCAGACCCGCTCGACGTATCGGTCTCCAACCGGTCGAGCTCATACTGCATGATCGTGTTGCGGATCGCGTGCCGCGCCACCGCTTCCTCGGCTCTCCCCTTGATCTGGAAGTAGGTCGGCAGCGCGATCGCTGACAACACGCCCAAGATCATCACGACGATCAGCAGCTCGAGCAGCGTGAAGCCGCTCTCCCCACCGATGTCGCGTCGGACGACGGACATGAACGGACGGGCCCCCAGCATCGAGTGGTCCCCCATCGACGGTCGTGTGCGCTTCTGCGCCGATACCCCTCGGCGGTGGCCCGGTCCCCACCGGGCACACCATGAACATCGGAGGATCGAAGGGGCTATTGAATAGCTCGACTGAGGCATCTTCTGCTGTTGCTTCTGTTAAAGATGTGGCGACAGTTAACGTATGAGTATCAATTTTCATAGACATCTAGGGCAGGTGAACTAGTTCTGATCGCTCTGTGCAGCGGAGCGGCGGGCGCTCATCGGATGCCCGGCCGCCAGGCGGTCACGAGACGCCCGTGGATGCGGGGACTTCTGGCCCTAGCGGACGGCGGTCGCAGACGCGGACGCTTGGAGCGACGCCTGTTCGGACGGGAGGTCGCGATGAGTTGGTTCCGACCGATGCCGACCACGGCGCTGCCCCGCTCCGCTCCCCGCTGGGAGGGTGAGAAGTCGGCCGCGCGAGTGCTCGTCGAACACCCGGACCCGCTGCTCCGCGAAGGGATCCGCGAGGTCCTGACGGACGCGGGCTACGAGGTGGTGACGTGTGGTGGGCCGCACGCGTCTGACGTCCCCGGGGCGTCGTGTCCGCTGCTGCGGCAGGAGCCGTGCCCGGCCGTCAATGGGGCGGACGTGGTCTTCTCCGGGCTGAAGCTGCGGGATCAGGTCAGCCGGATGATCCTGCGCCGCATCGCGAAGGACCCGTGCCGCCCGCTGGTGCTGGCTGCACCGCAGCGGGAGGTGGACGAGCACGTTCCAGCGGTCACCGACCACGTCGTCTTCCCCCTGGGGAGCCGGCGGATCGTGCAACAGATCGACGAGCTCACTGCCGACCGTTGAGGCCACGGAGGGGGCCGGAGGTTGCTCACAGGCTGACCGTCGAGGCGGGGCGGGCTGGCAGCGGGCGCCTGGGCGGCTATCGTCGGACTTCCTGCGATGTCCGCGACGGGACCGAGAGAGCGCGTGAGGAGCTTCCGGCTCGACCCCGAGGCGGTGACGTGGGCCGTCTTGGCGGTCATCGTGACCCTGGGGCTCGTCGTACTCGGCAGCTCGGGGCTCACGTGGTTCGACGCGGCGCTGGTCGGCTACCTCATGGGGACGCTGTTCGCGATCTTCGGCACCGTCTACCGCTACGTCGTCTGGCTTCGGCGGCCCCCCACCGCGAAGCTCAACGCCCGCGGGTGGGAGCTGTTGTGGCGCGGGGAGCACCGCGGCCGCAACCTCACCATGCTCCCCGGACTGATCGTCTCGAAGCTGTTCGTGCAGGGCTTCATCCGCCGCCGCTCTACGCATCGGTGGCTCGGGCACCAGCTCCTGTTCTGGGGGTGTGTGCTCGCCGCCGCGGTGACCTTCCCGCTGACGTTCGGCTGGCTGCACTTCGAGTCGGTCGGCCAGGTCGCCAGTGACTACCAGCTCGTCGTCGCCGACTTCGAGACGCCGATCACTTTCGACGCACGCAGCGTGTTCGGCTGGTTCATGTTCCATGCGCTCGACGTGTCCGCGGTGATGGTGATCGCGGGCGTGTTCATCTTCCTTGGTCGCCGCCTGCGTGACCCCGGGGCGCTGGCCACCGAGCGCTCGAGCGACTTCCTCCCCCTGGCCGGGTTGTTCGCGGTGTCGATCACCGGCTTGATGCTGACGGTCTCGAACCTGTGGCTCGAGGGCCGCTTCTACACCTTCCTCACCACCACCCACGCGCTGACCGTCATCCTCGGACTCATGTACATCCCGTTCGGGAAGCTGTTCCACATCTTCCAACGTCCCGGCAACCTCGGCGTGGCCTACTACAAGCGTGAAGGCGCGGACGGACCCCAGGCGCACTGTCCCGAGTGCGGCGAGCCGTTCGCCAGCCAGATGCAGGTCGACGACCTGAAGGAGGTCCTGCCGGCGGTCGGGTTCGACTACACGATCGGCGACGAGCGGGGTGGCGGCAACTGGCAGGACATCTGCCCGCGGTGCCGCCGGCGGCTGGTGACCCTCACCCAATCGCAACGCGTCGGAGGCTTCGGCTGATGGCAACCAGACCGGTGACCGAAGAGCAGCTCATCGAGCGCTACGGCCCCCACCTCAACGAGGCGCCCCCGGGGGGC
>JAWVZB010000042.1:0-25625 GCA_033722375.1 Nitriliruptorales bacterium
GAGGTCGACAAGATCGCCCGCAAGTCGGACAACCCCTCCATCACCCGGGACGTGTCGGGCGAAGGTGTCCAGCAGGCGCTTTTGAAGATCCTCGAGGGGACGGTCGCCTCGGTCCCACCACAGGGCGGTCGCAAGCACCCGCACCAAGAGTTCATCCAGATCGACACCACCAACATCCTGTTCATCTGCGGCGGGGCGTTCGCGGGCCTCGAGAAGGTGATCGAATCCCGGATCGGCCGTCAGGGTGTCGGCTTCGGGGCCGAAGTGCGCTCCGCGAAGGACAAGGATCTCGGGGCCATCCTGAGCCACGTCCTCCCCGAGGACCTCGTGAAGTTCGGGCTCATCCCCGAGTTCGTCGGACGGCTGCCGGTGGTCAGCTCCGTCGACCCGCTCGACCGCGAAGCGCTGGTCGACATCCTCACCCAGCCGAAGAACGCACTCACGAAGCAGTACTCGCGCTTCTTCGACTTCGACGGCGTCGAGCTCGTGTTCGAGGACGGGGCGCTCGAGGCCATCGCCGACCTGGCCATCCTCCGACAGACCGGAGCCCGGGGCCTGCGGGCCATCCTCGAGGAGGTTCTGCTCAACACGATGTACGAGCTGCCCTCCCGCGAGGACGTCCAGCGCTGCGTCATCACCGACGAGACCGTCCGCGAGAAGGTCAACCCGACCCTGGTGCCCCACGGCGGCCTCCGCGAGGTGGAGCCACCGGAGGAACGCTCGGCCTGAGTACCCCGACCCGGGACGACATCGACGCGGCGGCAGGGCGCATCCGCGGCCAGGTCCGCCGCACCCCGGTGTTGGCGACGAGCGCGGACGAGCTCGGGCTCGACGTGGACGCCGAACTCGTGCTCAAGCTCGAACAGCTCCAGGTCACAGGGTCGTTCAAGCCGCGGGGCGCGTTCAACCTGCTCCTGTCCCGAGACGACGATGGCCGGGGCGTCGTCGCCGCCTCCGGCGGCAACTTCGGGCTGGCAGTGGCGCATGCCGCGACCACCCTCGGCGTGCAGGCGGCGATCTTCGTCCCGGCCACGTCACCAGCCGAGAAGATCGACCGGCTGCGGAACCTCGGCGCCGACGTCCACGTCATCGATGGTTTCTACGACGCGGCACTCGCCGCCAGTCGCGAGCACGCCACGGCCACCGACGCCTTCCAGGCCCACGCCTACGACCAGTTCGAGGTGGTCGCCGGGCAGGGCACCTGCGGCGCGGAGTTCGAAGATCAGACCGGCCAACTCGACACGGTGCTCGTCGCGGTGGGCGGCGGCGGGTTGATCGGTGGCGTCGCGAGCTGGTTCGAGCCCACCGGGACGCGCGTCATCGGCATCGAGACCGAGGGGTGCCCGACGTTGCACGCCGCCCACCGGGCGGGCGAGCCCGTCCAGGTCGAGGTCGGGGGGCTGTGCGCCTCGTCGCTCGGCGCGCGACAGATCGGGGACATCTGCTGGGCGGTCAGCGAGCAGGGGGCGATCGCCGACAGCTTCCTCGTCAGTGACGACGATGTGCGCATCGCGCAGCAACGACTGTGGGACCGTTGCCGCCTCGTCGCCGAGCCGGGCGGGGCGGCCGCACTCGCGGCACTCACCTCGGGGACGTACGTACCCGCTCCGGGCGAGCGGGTCGGCGTGATCGTGTGCGGGGCGAACACCGATCCCGCTGCGGTGGTCGTCTGAGCGCACGCACCCGGGAAGCGTCCGGGCCCGCATCGCTACTCTCGTTGGTCGCGCCGAACCCCACGAGGAACGATGGCTGAGCTGCCGAAGGCCTACGACCCCGCGGAGGTCGAGGACGACCTCTATCGGGACTGGGAGCAGGCGGGGTTGTTCCACGCCGAGCCCGACGATCCGGGTGAGCCGTTCTCGATCGTCATCCCGCCGCCGAACGTGACTGGATCGCTCCACATCGGTCACGCGCTCACGAACGCGGTCGAAGACGCGATGATCCGCCACGCCAAGATGCACGGGAAGAACGCCGTGTGGGTGCCCGGCACCGACCACGCCGGCATCGCCACGCAGAACGTCGTCGAGCGCCAACTCGAGGAGGAGGGTCTCACCCGTCATGACCTGGGAAGGGAGGCGTTCCTCGAGCGGGTCTGGGAGTGGCGCGAGGAGTCCGGCGGCGTCATCCTCACGCAGCTCCGCAAGCTCGGCTGCGCCCTCGACTGGGAGCGGGAAGCGTTCACCTTCGACGAGCCGCGTTCGCGGGCAGTGCGCGAGGTCTTCGTCGGCCTCCACGAGCAGGGGCTCATCTACCGCGGCTACCGGCTCATCAACTGGTGTCCCCGCTGCGCGACGGCCCTCTCCGACATCGAGGTCGACCACGAAGAGGTCGACGGCGAGATGGCCCACTTCGTCTACCCCTACGCCGACCGCGACGGGGGAGTGGAGGTGGCCACCACCCGCGCCGAGACGATGCTCGGCGACACCGCCATCGCCGTCCACCCCGACGACGAGCGCTACACCGAGATGGTCGGCCGCACCGTCACCCATCCCTTCTTCGATCGCGAGCTGCCGATCATCGCCGACGAGCACGTCGATCCCGAGTTCGGCACCGGTGCGGTCAAGATCACGCCTGCCCACGACCCCAACGACTACGACATCGGCGAGCGTCACGACCTCGAGGTCATCGACATCCTGACCGACGACGCCGTCGTCAACGACAACGGCGGACCGTTCGCCGGCATGGACCGCTTCGAAGCGCGCCGCGCCGTCAAGGAGGCGCTCGACGAGAAGGGGCTGTTGCGGGAGGTCGAGGCGCACACCCACCAGGTCGGTCACTGCTCGCGGTGCGGCACCGTGATCGAACCGCGGCTCAGCGAGCAGTGGTTCGTCGAAGTCAGGCCGCTCGCGGACAAGGCCATCGCGGCCGTCCACGACGGTCGCACCCGCCTCATCCCCAAGCGCTACACCAAGCCGTTCCTCGAGTGGCTCGAGAACCTCCATGACTGGTGCATCAGCCGCCAGATCTGGTGGGGGCACCGCATCCCCGCCTGGTACTGCCCCGACGGTCACGTCACTGTCGCCAGGGACGACCCCGACGAGTGTGCCGAGTGCGGCAAGGGTGAGCTCACGCAGGACGAGGACGTGCTCGACACGTGGTTCAGCTCGCAGCTGTGGCCGTTCACGGTCTTCGGCTGGGAAGCGCCCGGCGACACCACGCCGGAACTCGAGACCTGGTACCCGACCTCGATCCTCGAGACCGGCTACGACATCAACACCTTCTGGGTCTCGCGGATGCTCATGATCGGACTGTGGTTCCTCGACGAGGTGCCCTTCGAGATCGTCTGGAACCACGGGATGGTCCGAGACGCCGAGGGCAAGAAGATGTCGAAGTCCTTCGGCAACGTCATCGACCCGCTCGACTTCATCGAGCGCTACGGCGCCGACGCGTTGCGGTTCGCCTTGTTCCAGCACTGCTCGCCCGGTCAGGACGTACCGCTGGCGGAGGAGTGGGTGGAGGGGGGCCGTCGGTTCGCCAACAAGCTGTGGAACGCGACGCGATTCGCCCTCGGCACCCTCGACGACACGAAGCCGGGCGGGCTCCCCGACGCGGACGACCTCACCCTCGAGGACCGCTGGATCCTCTCGCGGCTCGCGGCCGTGCGAGAACGGGTCGACGGGGCCTACGAGCGCTACGAGTGGTCGATCATCGCCCAGTCGCTCTACCACTTCGCGTGGGACGAGCTCGCGGACTGGTACCTCGAGGCCGCCAAGGTGCGTCTCTACGGCGACGACGAGACCGCACGGCAGACCGCGCGCCAGGTGCTGGCGTACGTCCTCGAGCGACTGTTGCGGCTCATGCATCCGGTGATGCCGTTCCTGACCGAGGCGCTCTGGCGAGCGCTGACCGGCGAGCCCGGGGGTGAGCGCTCGCTCATGGCCACGGAGTGGCCCAGCGAAGCCGGCCGGTCCGACGAGGACGCCGAGCGCGACTTCGCCGTCATCGAGGACCTCGTCACCCAGCTCCGGAAGTTCCGCTCCCAGAACGACGTCGCCCCGTCGAAGCGCTTCGACGTGCGGCTCGTGACCGAGCGGGCCGAACTGCTCGACCGCCAGCGCGAACTCGTCACCTCCCTCGCGGGCCTCAGCGAACTCGAGTTCGTCGACGCGGTCGCCGACGACGCCGGGGTCGCGAAGATCGTCTTCGGTGCCGGCGAGGCCTACGTCGAGCTGGCCGGCCTGATCGACGTCGAAGCAGAGCTCGCCCGGCTCGAGAAGGAGCTCGGCAAGGCCCAGGACGACCTCGAGCGCTCCCAGGGGAAGCTCGCGAACGACGCGTTCGTCGAGAACGCCCCGGACGAGGTCGTCCAGCAGGAACGAGACCGATCGTCCGAGCTCGAACGCGTCATCCGTGAGGTCCAGGAGCAGATGGGCGCGCTCCGGGAACTGGCCTGATGGAGTTCGCGGAGGCCGTCGACGAGATCCTCGGCCGTGGGCCGGGGCGGATGATCCCCGACCTCGATCGGATCACCGCCCTCGCGGAGCTGATGGGCGACCCGGAGATCACCTACCCGACCGTGCACGTGACCGGCACCAACGGCAAGGGCTCGACCGTCCGGATGGTCACGGCGCTCTTCAGTGCCGCCGGGCTCTCGGCGGGCACCTACACCTCGCCGCACCTCCAGACCATCCGTGAGCGGCTGTCGATCGCGGGTCGCGCAATCAGCGAGGACGAGTTCGCGGGCGTCTACACCGGCATCGCCCCGCTCGCCGACATGGTCGACGAGGGCCTCGCCCACCCCGAGGACCACGTCACCTTCTTCGAGATCCTCACCGCGATGGCCTACTGGTGGTTCGCCGACAGCGCCGTCGACGTCGGTGTCTTCGAGGTCGGCATGGGCGGGCAGTGGGATGCGACCAACCTGGTGCGTGGCGAGGTCGCGGTCCTGACCGACATCGACCTCGATCATCCCCAGCTCGGAGACACGCCGGAGGCGATCGCACGGGAGAAGACCGGCATCGTCAAGGACGGCTCGCACGTCGTGTCCGCCCGGCAGTCCGACCTGGTCCTCGACGTCATCGAATCGGCGGCAGCCAGGCATGACGCCCCGCTCTGGGTGGCGGGCCGGGACTTCGCCGCAGGCGACCGCCGGGTCGCGGTCGGGGGCCAGCAGCTCAGCCTCCGGGTCGGTGAGCGCCGGATCGACGAGATCTTCCTCCCGCTGTTCGGCCGCCATCAGGCCGAGAACGCCGCCGTCGCCCTGGCGGCGTTCGCGTCGTTCCTCGGGGAGGAGACGTTCGCGAACGTCGGCGACGATCTCGTCCGTCAGGCGTTCGCCGCCGTCGAGGCTCCCGGCAGGCTCGAGGTGGTGGCCCGCGACCCGGTGGTGGTCCTGGACGGGGCGCACAACCCGCACGGGGCGCAGGCGGCCGCGGCCGCGCTCGACGAATCGTTCGGGTTCCGCAACCTCGTGCTCGTGATCGCCTGCCTCGATGGGAAGAACATCCCGGGCATCGTCGAGGCCTACCGTGACCACGCCAACCACGTCGTCGTCACCCAGGCCCCGAGCCACCGCGCCGCCAGCGTCGAGACGATGCAGAAGATCGCCGCCGACGTGTGGGCCGGCACCGGGGTCATCGTCGAGACCGCCACGACCGTCGCCGACGCGCTCGACAAGGCCACCGGCGTCGCCGGCGAGGGTGACGGAGTGCTCGTGACCGGATCGCTCTACACCGTCGGCGCGGCGAGGGATCAGCTCGTGCAGATGGCCGAGATCACCGACGACGGCTGAGGGTCCGCGAGCTCGCACGACGCCGCGTCCAGGGCCATCGCCTCCTGCGCGTCGACGAGCGACAGCATCAGGACCAACCGGTCGTCATGCGACGGTGGTGGGCTGGCCGCCGACCGCGGTGTGGCAGACGACCCGGCATGCGGCGCTTCGGGCGATGTCTGCTCCGGGTCAGGTGGTGTGGGGGTGCGGGGCGGAGGTGGGGTCTCGCCCTGGCGTAGTCGGAAGACCTGCGTCACCCAGAACACGCCGTCGCGGTACTCAACCCCCACTCCCAACTCGGTGTACTCGGGTGAGAGGATGTTGGCGCGGTGCCCCGACGACGACATGAGATCGCGGTGCAGCTCCGCCAGGTCGGAGTCGTAGGCGACGTTCTCGCCGAGCTTCTGCCAGCAGCACACCTCGGTCGTGCGGCTGGGGTTGTGGAACAGCTCGCCTTCCTCCGCCATCCGGCGACTGTGACGGCGGGCGACGTCACGCAGATCCGCCCGCACGACCAAGTCGTGGAGTCCCGCTCCCCGGCGCTCCTGGTTGATCCAAGCGATGAGGCGGTCCTCCGCGGTCGCATCCGACGCTCCGAGCGGTGAGACCCACATCACGGTCAGTGACATGGCTGCGAGGGTGAGGAGCACGATCAGGCGCCGGGTCGCCCACGTCCTCAGCAGCATCTCCGGGTAGGGATCGGGACCTCGGCGCAGCCTAGGCGGGACCCGCCCCCGGTCGCGAGTAGGCGCTGTCGAGTTGCCCGGCACCGGCCCGCGCTGGAACGCTGGTGGCCAACCGATCCGAAAGCGGACAGCGTGGCGACCGAACAGACCCTCATCCTCGTCAAGCCCGACGGTGTGGAGCGCGGCCTCATCGGCGAGGTGATCAGCCGCATCGAGCGCAAGGGTTACACCATCACCGCGATGAAGCTCGAGACCATCAGCAGGGACACCGCCGAGGACCACTACGCCGAGCACACGGACAAGCCGTTCTTCGGCGAGCTGGTCGACTTCATCACCTCCGGGCCGCTCGTCGCGATGCGGGTCGAGGGCGAGGACGCCATCCGCGGCATGCGCCAGATCATGGGTGCCACCGACCCCCTCGAGGCTGCGCCCGGCTCGATCCGCGGCGAGTTCGCCACCGCGATCGGGAACAACATCGTCCACGGCTCCGATTCGCCCGAGTCGGCTGCGCGTGAGCTCGACATCTTCGGGTTCGGGAGCTGACCCCTCGCCGCGGTCCTGTTTCCACAGGCTCGCGGGGAACGGTCGAGCTGGTCGGGGGCATCACGTGCCAAGGTGACGGCCGACCAGCCGAGGAGGACGAACGTGTCGGTCACCGAGATCCCGATGTCGGCATGGTCCACTGGGCCGGTGTCGGGGCACAGCCGCCGGCACCGGGGCAGGCTGTGCACTGGCTGCGTCGACGCCCTGGTTGAAGACATCGACGAGCGCCCCGCCATCACCTCCCCCGAGGCTGCCGCTGACCTCGTCATCCCGATGCTCGATGGGCTCGACCGCGAGCGCTGCGTCGCGCTGCTCCTCGACACCAAGCACCGGCTCCTCGAGATGGCGACCGTGAGCATCGGATCGATCGATCACACCTTCATGTCGCCCCGCGAGGTCTTCCGCGACGCGCTGCTCGCGAACGCGTCCGCCGTGGTCCTGGCCCACAACCACCCGTCGGGTGACCCCCAGCCCAGCCGGGACGACGAGGCGATCACGCGCCGGCTCGTGTCCTCCGGCGAGCTGCTCGGCGTGACGGTGCTGGATCATCTCGTGACCGGGGGAACACGCTGGGTCAGCCTCGCGCGACGCGGGGTTTGCTAGAGCCGATCTGGTATCCGGCACGTCGGTGCCGGTGTTACGCTCGGGGCCGTCGCCCCGGGGGGCGTCCGCCGTGACAGGCGCATCCATCAGCTTCCTCACCACGCAGGTTCGGTTTGGCTTCAAGCATCGGTAACACCATCCAGATCCTCGGCCGCGACATGGCGGTCGACCTCGGCACCGCCAACACGCTCGTGTACGTCCGTGGTCGCGGCATCGTCTTGAACGAGCCGTCGGTGGTCGCCATCAATACCAAGAACGGCGCCATCCTCGCGGTCGGCTCCGAGGCCAAGCGCATGATCGGTCGCACACCCGGCCACATCATGGCGATCCGGCCGTTGAAGGACGGCGTGATCGCCGACTTCGACGTCACCGAGAAGATGCTGCGCTACTTCATCCAGCAGGTCCACAAGCGCCGCTTCCTCGCCAAGCCCCGGGTCGTGGTGTGCGTGCCCTCCGGCATCACCGGGGTGGAGCAGCGTGCGGTCGAGGAGGCCTCGATCCAAGCGGGCGCCCGCGCCGCCTACATCATCGAAGAGCCGATGGCCGCGGCCATCGGCTCTGGACTGCCGGTCCACGAGCCAGCCGGGAACATGGTCGTCGACATCGGTGGTGGCACCACCGAGGTCGCGGTCATCTCCCTCGGTGGGATCGTGACCAGCCAGTCGATCCGGATCGGCGGCGACGAGCTCGACGACTCCATCATCTCCTACATCAAGAAGGAGTACTCGCTGATGCTCGGCGAGCGCACCTCCGAGGAGATCAAGATGGCCATCGGGTCGGCGTTCCCGCTGCCCGACGAGCCCCACGCCGAGATCCGCGGCCGCGACCTCGTGTCCGGCCTGCCGAAGACCATCATCGTCTCGGCCGAAGAGGTCCGCAAGGCCATCGAGGAGCCCGTCAACGCGATCGTGGACGCGGTCAAGAACACGCTCGACAAGACCCCGCCAGAGCTCGCCGCCGACATCATGGACAAGGGCATCGTCCTCACCGGGGGCGGGGCGCTGCTCAAGGGGCTCGACGAGCGCCTCAAGCACGAGACCGGCATGCCGATCCACATCACCGAGAACCCGCTGTCCTCCGTCGCGATCGGTTCGGGCAAGTGCCTCGAGGAGTTCGAAGCGCTCAAGAAGGTGCTCATCTCCTCGTCCCGTCACTGAGATCGCTCGCGACGAACGCGAACTCCTCCCCGCACGATGAGCGGGCACCCGTACCCTCGCGCCGGGGTCGTGGAAACAGGATGATCCGGCTGCCAGGGGGGCGGCGTGAACGTGTATCAGCGGCGACGGTCGCGAGCGCTGCTCGCGGTCCTCGTGCTGCTCACGCTCGTGCTCGTGACCATCGACTTCCGCAGCGGCGACCAGGGACCGTTCGACCGGGTGCGCGGGCTCGCCACCGCTGTGTTCGGTCCCGTCCAGGACGGCCTGTCGACGCTCGTGCAGCCGATCGGCACGGCCATCGACAACGTCACGGGGCTGTTCAGCCTGCGTGAGGAGAACGCCCGGCTGCGGGCGCGGCTGGAAGCGCTCGAAGAGCGCCGCACGTCGTTCGCGGAGCTCGAACGCCAGAACGGGGAGCTGCGTGCGTTGCTGGGCCTCAAGGAGCGGGCCGGCTACGAGGGTGTCACCGCTCGGACGGTCGGTTGGAGCTCCTCCAACTACGAGTGGACCGTCACGCTGGACGTGGGTGCGGCGGACGGGGTCGCGCTCGACATGCCCGTCGTGAACCCGGACGGTCTGGTGGGGCGGGTCGTGCAGGTCACGGACTCGGCGTCACGGGTGCTCCTCGCCGTCGATCCGAACTTCTCGGCATCGGCACGGACCGGCCGCGAGGGCGAAGCCGGCACCGTCGAGGGACAGGGCTCGAAACCGCTGCTCTTCCGGACGCTCGATCCCGAGGCCGCGCTGGCCGTCGGGGACGAGGTGGTGACGAGCCGCTTCGAGAACGGGATCTTCCCCTCCGGGATCCCCGTCGGCACGATCGAAGAGATCGGCGAAGCCAACAGCCTGCTCGTTCGCGACGTTCTCGTCCGCCCCTACGTCGACTTCACCCGGCTCGACGTCGTACTGGTCGTGCAGAACGCCCCGATCGAACCACCGCCCCCGCTGGGCGACGAGCCGGAGGAGCCGCTGGATCTCGGTCGGTTCCGCTCCGGCGGCGCAGACACCGACTCCGGTCAGGACGCGCCATGATCGTCCGCACCGCCACCGTTGCGCTCGTGCTGCTCACCGCCGCGGTGTTCCAGACCGCGCTGTTCCCCCACCTCACGCTCGCGGGCTACCGACCCGACCTTTTACTGCTCGCCACGACCGCCTTCGCGCTCCGGGACGGGCCGCTGACCGGCTTGCGGGTCGGGTTCACCGCCGGCCTGCTCGCCGACTTGCTGCTGAACCAGTCCGCGGTCGGGCTGACCGCCCTCGTGTTCCTGGGCGTCGGCTACGCCGTCGGGACCGCGCGTCCCTACTTCGCCCACGGGTCGGTGACCGCACCGGTGCTCCTCGCGATGATGTCGGGGCTCCTCGGTACCGCCGGCTACGGACTGTTCAGCCGACTCCTCGGTGACGAGCGGTTCACCCTCGACCTGGTCGTACAGGCTTCGCTGTTCGTCGCGCTCTACAACACCTTGCTCGCCCCGATCGTGATCGGTCTGGTCGAGCGCCTGGGGGAGCGGTTCCCGGTCGAGGGAGCGGTGGCGACATGAGCAGCCACGAGCCCGCCACCGGTCTGCGTCTGACGTTCCTCGCGGTCGTGGTCGGGATCATGTTCCTCGCGCTCTTCTCCCGGCTTTGGTTCCTCCAGGTGCTCGCCGGCGAGCGGTACGAGGCGCTCGCCGAGTCCAACCGCGTCCGCCCCGTCGTCATCGAGGCGCCACGCGGCCGGATCCTCGACCGCGCCGGACAGGAGCTCGTCAAGAACCGCCCCGCCCTCACCGTCAGCGGCGACCGCCGGGTGCTGCTCGACGGCGCCGGCAACCCCCGCAGCGACCAGGCCGAGGAGGTGCTCGCCAACCTCGAGGTCGTGCTCGACATGTCACGCGAGGACATCGTCGAGCGTCTCACCAGCCGCAAGTACTCCCCGTTCCGGCCCATCCCGATCAAGGAGGACGTGGAGTCGGACGTGGTGCTCTTCATCAACGAGCACCGCGAGCACTTCCGCGGGGTGGTCACCGACACCCTGCCGGTCCGCACCTACCCCGAGGGCACCACCGCCGCGCACGTGCTCGGTTACGTGCGCGAGATCGCCCCCGAAGAGCTCGAGCAGCGGACCGAGCTCGGCTACAAGCTCGGTGACCTGTTCGGCGTCGCCGGGCTCGAGGCCACCTACGAGGACTGGCTCCGCGGCGAGCACGGGCTCAAGACCTACGAGGTCAACGCCAACAACGTCGTCCAGCGCGCGCTGGGCAACGACCCGCCGGTACGGGGCAACGACCTCCGCACCACGCTCGACCTCGACCTCCAGCAGGACGTAGAACGCATCCTGCTCGACGGGCTCCGCGCCAGCCGCGACGAGATCCACCGGGCGTCCGGCAGCAACCTGAAGTCCCAGGCCGGGTCTGTGGTCGTCCTCGATCCCCGCAACGGCGAGGTCCTCGCGATGGCCTCGTATCCGACCTACGACCCGTCGGTGTTCGTCGGCGGGCTCGCCCAGAAGGACTTCGAGTACGTCTTCGACCCCGAGAACGCCCACCACAAGCCCGCCCTCAACCGCACGATCCAGGGGGAGTACGCACCGGGCTCGACGTTCAAGATCGCGACGGGCCTCGGGGCGCTGCGGTCGGGGCAGATCACGCCCCACACGACCGTGAGCTGCCCCCCCGTCTGGGGCTGGGGGGTCCGGAACTGGAACCGGTACCACGAGGGTCAGCTCGACCTGTCGCGGGCGCTGATGCGGTCGTGTGACACTTTCTTCTATGAGCTGGTCTACAACCACTGGCTCAAGGAGGAGCAGCAGGAGGCCGACGGCGAGGAGATCGACGAGATCTACCAGGAGACCGCTCGGCGTTTCGGCTTCGACGCCCCGCTCGGTATCGACCTCCCCGACGAGAAGTCCGGTCGCATCCCCGACCGCGAGTGGAAGCAGGCCTACTGGGAGCAGACCAAGGACCGCAGCTGCGCCCGGGCCGAGGAAGCCGCGCCGGGGACCTACGCCCGCCAGCTCTACTCCGAGCTGTGCAACGAGGGGTTCGTGTGGCGGGGCGGTGATGCGGTCAACATGTCCATCGGCCAGGGCGAGGTCCTCGTCACACCGCTCCAGGTCGCGGCCTCGTTCATGGCGGTCGCGAACGGTGGGACCGTCTGGACCCCCCACCTGGGTCGCGAGGTCGTGTCTCCAGAAGGTGAGGTGATCTGGACCTACGAGCCGACGCCGACCTCGGAGGTGCCCTTCGAGCCCGAGTGGCTGACCGAGATCCGCGAGGGTCTCGAGGACGTCGTCATGGAGCCCCGCGGTACCGCGCACGGGGCGTTCGTCCGCGGCGAGCGGCCGTTCCCGCTCGACGAGATCACTGTCGCCGGCAAGACCGGAACCGCCGAGGTCCGTGGGAAGCTGCCCTCGGCCTGGTTCGCCTCGTACGCCCCCGCCGACGACCCCCGGTACGTCGTGGTGGTGTCCGTCGAGGAGGGGGGCGGCGGCTCGCAGACCGGCGCCCCGATCGCCCGCCGCATCCTCGAGGCGGCGTTCGACCTCCCGATCACCCCCTTCGAGAACCAACTTCCCGCGGCGACGGACTAGAGGGACACGGATGGACGTCGGCTACCACCAGGACCGCAACGACCGCATGCTGCGGCAGCGTGTCCAGGACCAGTGGATGGACGCCTACGCCCCATTGCGGCACCTCGACCCCTCGCTGGTGCTGCTGGCGCTCGCGCTGTCGGCCATCGGGGTCGTCATGATCTACAGCGCCAAGCTCCATGCGCTGGAACTCGACGGACTTCCCACCGACCTCTACTCCTCGCGGCAGCTCATCAGCCTCGCGATCGGCGTCGCCGCCATGGTGGTGGCGGCGCTGTTCGACTACCGCTACGTGCGGGCGTACAGCGTCTTGATCTACCTCGGCGCCATCGCGGCGCTGGTGCTCGTGCTCACCCCGTTCGGCGTCAGCGTCAACGGGCAGCAGGCCTGGGTGTCGCTCGGTGGGTTCCAGTTCCAACCGGCCGAGTTCGGCAAGGTCGCGGTCATCATCGGGATGGCCGCGGTCCTCCACGAACGACGCGAGCAGCCGGGGTTCGTGACCGTCGTGCTGTCGCTCCTGGTCGCCGCCATTCCGCTGGGGCTCATCATGCTCCAACCCGACCTCGGCAGCGCCACCGTGTTCGTCTGGATCGCGTTCATCATGCTGCTCGCCGCCGGGATCAAGGCCCGGTACCTCCTCGTGCTCGGAGCACTCGGGATCGCGGGGATCGTGGCGGTCGTCCAGCTCGGTCTGCTCCAGGAGCACCAGCTGGCCAGATTGACGGCGTTCATCGACCCGACCGAGGACGTCGCGCTCGAGGAGGTCCGCTACAACTCCGAGCAGTCCATGATCGCCATCGGGTCGGGCCAGCTCGACGGCAAGGGGCTCTTCAACGGCACCCAGACCTCGCTGTCGTACGTGCCCGAGAACCACACCGACTTCATCTTCACCGTGGCCGGCGAAGAGCTCGGCTTCGTCGGCGCCAGCGTGATCCTCGGCCTCTTCCTGCTGCTCCTCTGGCGCTGCCTCCGCATCGCAGCGCTCGCCAAGGACCACTTCGGCATGCTGCTCGCCGCTGGGACCGTCGGCATGATCGTCTTCCAGGTCTTCGTCAACGTCGGCATGGCGGTCGGGATCATGCCTGTCATCGGGATCCCACTGCCGTTCATCAGCTTCGGCGGCACCAGCCTCATCGCCACCTTCATCCTCATCGGCCTCCTTCTCAACGTGCACATGAGGCGGTTCTGAGTGCGCACCTTGCCGGAGCCGGCAGTCGGCGCCGGCCTGGCGCCCGATGGCGGCGTTGGACCTCACCCACCTAGCGCTGCTAGGCGGCCTCGGCCCGCCTTGCCCTCGAACACCAGGGGCCGCCTTGGTGCTCGGCTGCGGCTGCGGCACACACTCAGAACCGCCTGCCGGTTCTGATCGGATAGGTCGTGTCAGAAGGCACATCTGGTGGCGATCGGGCTTCCGGGCGGGTTCGGACTCGGTCGGTACGCTGGCTGCCCACCGGGAGCCGACGATCACGCAGCCACGGACACGCCCGTCGAGCGCGGATCCGGCCTCGGCCACCGACTTCCCTGGAGGCGGCGCGTGACGCCCCCGCGAGCCAACGACCGCGCAGCCGTACGGCGCGCACAGCAGCCCGAGACACCTCCCTCCTACTGGGAGGTGCTCGAGTCACACCTCGATGACGTCCGGAAGCCGGCCCAGTACGTCGGCGGTGAGCACAACCAGGTCGTTAAGGACTGGGCAGCGTGCGATGTCCGCTGGCTCCTGTGCTACCCAGATACCTACGAGGTTGGCCAGCCCAACCAGGGCATCCAGATCCTCTACGAGATCCTCAACGAGCGACCGACGACGCTCGCGGAGCGGGCTTATTCCCCGTGGCTCGACCTCGAGGAGGTCATGCGCCGCGAGGGCATCCCGACCTTCTCGCTCGAGGCGCACCGGCCGCTGTGGGCGTTCGACGTGTTCGCCGTCACCCTGCCGCACGAACTCGGCCACACCAACCTGTTGAACCTCCTCGACCTCGGTGGGGTCCCCATCGAGTCGGTTGATCGCGACGTCACCGACCCCGTCGTTCTCGTCGGTGGGCACGCGGCCTACAACCCCGAGCCGCTCGCCCCGTTCGTCGACGCGGCGGTGATGGGCGACGGCGAGGAGGTGACACTCGAGATCGACACCGCGGTCCGCCGCTGGAAGGCAGCCGGCGGTCACGACCGCGACGAGCTGTTGCGGAGGCTCGCCGAGGTGGACGGCGTGTACATCCCCGCCTTCTACGAGGCTCGGTACACCGGCGACGGGCGACTCAAGGCCACGGTGCCGGTGGCCTCCGGGGTGCCACTTCGCGTTCCGAAGCGGACCGTTCAGGATCTCGAGGAGTGGCAGTACCCGAAGAAGCAGGTCGTGCCGATGACCGAGGTCGTCCACGAGCGGTTCTCGGTGGAGATCTTCCGCGGCTGCACCCGGGGCTGCCGGTTCTGTCAGGCGGGCATGATCACGCGCCCCGTCCGTGAGCGGCGGCCCGAGACGATCCAGAAGATGGTCGCGGACGGCCTGCGGGACACCGGCTTCGAGGAGGTCGGGCTCCTGTCGCTGTCGTCGGCCGACCACTCGGGTATCGGGGCGCTGGCTCAGGATCTCGGGGACGCCTACGAGGGCACCGCCACGTCGCTGTCGCTGCCCTCCACCCGGGTGGATGCCTTCAACATCACGCTCGCGAACGAGCTGTCCAGGAACGGCCGTCGGACGGGCCTCACGTTCGCACCCGAGGCCGGCTCCGAGCGGATGCGGGCAGTGATCAACAAGATGGTGTCCGAGGAGGACATGCTCCGCACCGCCGAGACCGCCTTCGCCGAAGGGTGGCGGCACATCAAGCTCTACTTCATGGTCGGCCTCCCCACCGAAACCGACGAGGACGTGCTCGCGATCGCCGACCTCGGCATCAAGGTGTACGAGATCGCTCAGCAGCATGGCCGCAAGAACCGGGTCACGGTCTCGGTCGGCGGCTTCGTTCCCAAGCCCCACACGCCCTTCCAGTGGGCGCGGCAGGATCCGCCCGACGAGATCGATCGCAAGTTGGCGATGATCCGCGAACGCATCGCCCCCCACAGTGGCTTGCGGCTGCGCACCAACGATCCCGAGGAGGGGGTCATCGAGGGGCTCCTCTCGCGCGGAGACCGCCGTGTCGCCGCCGCGGTCCGCCGTGCCTGGGAGCTCGGGGCGCGCATGGACGGCTGGCATGAGACCGACACCCTCGTCATCTGGACACAGGCCCTCGACGAGACGGGCGTCGACCTCGCCTGGTACAGCTACCGCGAACGCGATGAGGCCGAGGTCTTCCCTTGGGACCACCTCGACTCTGGCCTCGAGAAGGACTGGCTGTGGGAGGATTGGTCTGACGCGCTGGCCGAGAAGGACCTCGACGATTGCCGCTGGATCCCGTGCTACGACTGCGGGGTCTGCCCCGGCTTGAACCTCCAGCACGACACCGGCTACGAGATCGGGGCCTCCCGCCCCCTTCCCGTCGTGCCCTCCCGACCTGCCACGACCTGAGGAGCTCGAGTTGCAGCGCATCCGCATCCGCTACACCAAGGAGGGGAGGACCCGCTTCATCTCCGCACGGGACCTCACCTCGGTGTGGGAGCGGTCGCTGCGACGAGCCGACCTCCCCATCGCCTACTCCGAGGGGTTCACTCCCCACCCGAAGGTGTCCTTCCCGGACGCCCTCCCCGTCGGCGTGGCCTCGACCGGCGAATACGCCGAGTTGACCTTCGCCGTGTCGATCGACGCGGCCCCGGCCATGACCGCGCTGTCCACGGCGCTGCCCGGCGGGATGGACATCCTGACCTACGTGATCGTGCCCGATGGTGCCCCGAAGCTGGCGCGCCTCCTCCGGGCGACCCTCTGGGAGCTCGAGTGGCACCATGTCGACGCCGAGACGGCGTCGGCGGTCACCGCAACGCTCCGTGACGCGACCGAGGATCTACTGGCAGCGGATCGTGCGGAGGTGGTGCGCTCCCGCGGGAGCGGCGACACCACCGTCGACGTCCGCGGCCCACTGGTCGCGCTCCGTGCCTCCTCGCGTCCAGGATCGCCAACCAGCGATCCTGCGGGAGGCGCCGACCACACCCCTGTACTCCGTGCGGTACTCCGCAACGACGGCCCCACCGTGCGACCGACCGACCTCTGGGCCGCGCTCTCCGATCTCCTCAGACCTCCGGCCGCCGACCGGATCCCCGCACCACGGATCCACCGTCGTGTCGCGCAGGGCGAGGTCGCCCCGGAGGGCCTGCAAGAAGCGTTCAGCGCCGAGGTCGTGTCGTTGCACCCGGACCGTCTCGCGGGAGCCGCTTGACGACAAGCGAGCCAACGTGAACAACGAGACGAACGACAAACGAGACGACCGCGCCGAGACCACCCGGGTGCGCACGCGCAGCCGTTCGGGTTCTGACTCCTCGTCCGAGCCGAAGCGGTCCGAGTCCAAGGAGAAAGACAGCAAGGGCGGCGGCCGGAAGCGACGCCGGCGGCGCGGCCGCCGGGGGCGCCGCGGCGGCAAGAACAAGAGCCGCAGCCAGGACCAGAACAAGGGCGGCAACAACAAGGGGGGCAACAACAAGGGGGGCAACAACAAGCACGGGAACAAGCGCCAGCAGGGAGGCGGTGGCAAGGGGTCGTCCAACGGAGGCAAGACCACGAGCGGCTCGACCCGTCTGGCTGCCAAGCGCGACCGGTCCGGGTCGCGGCGCGTGTCCGGCGTTCCAGAGGAGGTCCGTCGTGCCATCCTCGAAGGCCCGCCCCGCACGATGCTCGTGTCGGCCCGGGAGGACCGCACCCAGATCGCGGTGCTCGAGGACCGCACCGTGGTCGAGCACTACGTCACCCGCAAGGACGACGTGACCTACGTCGGCAACATCTACATGGCGCGGGTGCAGAACGTGCTCCCCGGCATGGAAGCGGCGTTCCTCGACATCGGGAAGGGCCGCAACGGTGTCCTGTACGCCGGCGAGGTCCTCTACGACGAGCTCGACCTCGAAGAGGACGACGACCACCGCATCGAGAACGCGCTGAAGCCCGGGCAGACCGTCCTCGTACAGGTGACCAAGGACCCCATGGGGACCAAGGGCCCGCGCCTGACCATGCACCTGTCGCTGGCGGGGCGCTACATGGTCCTCGCCCCGAACTCGTCGTTGTTCGGCATCAGTCGCAAACTGACCGACAAGGAGCGCGACCGCCTCCGCAAGATCGTCAAGCAGATCAAGCCCGACGGGCACGGCGTCATCGTCCGCACCGCCGCCGAGGGCGCCAGCGAGGAGGATCTGGAGGGCGATCTCGAGCGGCTCCTGGCCAAGTGGTCGCAGGTCGAAGAGGCCGCCGAGGACGCGAGGGCGCTCGAGTCCGTCTACGAGGAGCCCCCGCTCGTCGTCAAGGTGATCCGCGACAACTTCGGTCCCGACTTCGAACGCTGCATCATCGACTCGACCGAGCTGCACGGACAGGTGGTGGACTACCTCGACGAGGTCGCTCCGGAACTGAGCGGCAAGATCGAGCTCTACGGCTCGGCGAAGCTCGAAGCCGCCGGCCAGGACGTCGGCGACCGGGAGTTCGCGGCCCTCTTCGACGCGTACAACGCCAGCGACCAGCTCCGAAAGGCGATGGGCAAGAAGGTCTGGCTCCCCTCGGGCGGGTACCTGATCATCGAGGCCACCGAGGCGATGAAGGTCATCGACGTCAACACCGGGAAGTTCACCGGGAAGGACGGCCAGAACCTCGAGGAGGTCGTGCTCAAGACCAACCTCGAAGCCGCGGAGGAGATCGTTCGTCAGCTCCGGCTGCGTGACATGGGCGGGATCATCATCATCGACTTCATCGACATGTTGCTCAAGGCCAACCAGGAGCAGGTGGTCCGCAAGCTCAAGCGCGAGCTGCTGCGTGACCGCACCAAGACCCGTGTCTCGGACGTCTCCCGCCTCGGGCTCGTGCAGATGACGCGCAAGAACGTGAGCCAGGGTCTCGTCGAGGCCTTCAGCCACACCTGCGAGACCTGCGAGGGCCGTGGGTACGTGCTCGAGACCGACTGACGCTCCGGTGAGGGCAGCGCTCGCCGCACGGTGCCTGGTCCGCCAGCGGCGCCGCCGTACCCTCGGCCTTCATGTCTGACGCCGAGTCCCTCCTCCGTCGCGGCGTCCGGGTCGTCCGGGTCGCGCTCACGAACGCACCGAAGCAGTTCACCTTCGGTGGGCTCGGTGCTGCGCTGTACGCCGGCATGACCATCCTCGCCTCGGTCGTCCTCGGGTGGGTCACCGACGAGGTCATCATCCCGTCGTTCGCCGCCGGCGACTACGAGTGGGGGTCGCTGTGGCTGGCCGCCGGTGCGATCGTGGGCGTCGCGGTCCTGAAGGGGGCCGGCGTCGTCGGCCGGCGGCTCGGTGCCTACGCGGCGCAGTACGGCCTCCAGGCCAAGTTCCGCCGTCGGGTGACCCGCAAGTACCTCGAGCTGCCCATCGAGTGGCACCGCCGGCACTCCACCGGGGAGCTGATGTCGAACGCGAACGCCGACATCGAGTCGGCGTTCTTCATCGCCGCCCCGCTGCCGATGTCGCTCGCGGCAACGACGATGCTGGTCATCACCGCGATCCTGCTGATCGTCACCGACCCGGTCCTGGCAGCGATCGGGTTCACGGTCGGGCCCGCGATCGGGTTCGTGAACTGGTACTTCAGCCGGCGCATGCGCCACGCCGCGACCCTGGCGCAGCAGGCACGAGCTGACGTCTCCGAGGTCGCCCACGAGTCCTTCGACGCCGCCATCGTGGTCAAGACGATGGGCCGCGAGGCCGCCGAGACGACCCGCTTCCGCGGCGAGTCCGAGGACCTCCGCGACAAGATGATCGAGTTCGCCCGCCTCCGGGCCCGGTTCGACCCGCTCATGGAAGCGTTGCCCAACACCGCCATCCTCCTGGTCCTCCTCGGCGGGGCGTGGCGGGTCCAGGGAGGCTTCCTGACCGCCGGGGAGGTGGTCCAGTTCGCCTACCTCTTCCGGTTGGTTGCGCTGCCCATGCGGGTGTTCGGCTGGCTCCTCGGGGAGATGCCACGGGCGATCGTCGGTCACGAGCGCGTCGAGAGCGTCCTGGCCGCCAGCGGAGGGATGGCCTACGGCAGTGCTTCTGGTGCGGGCTCCGGTGGGGCCTCCGCGTCCCTCGAGGGCGTGGGCTACCGGCACCCGGCCACGCGCCGTGAGGGCCTCGTGGGCACCCCTCGGCCCTCCGCGGACGGTGAACCCGATCGTGACACGACCCGGGGTATCGAGGCCGTGGACCTGGAGGTCGAGCCGGGCCGCACCGTGGCCGTGGTCGGACCGACAGGCGCCGGGAAGTCCACGATCTCCTCGTTGATGGTCCGGCTGTTCGATCCCGACACCGGGCGGATCACCTTCGACGGCCGCGAACTGCACGACCTCGACCGTGACGAGTTGGCCCGCCACGTCACGATCGTGTTCCAGGAGCCGTTCATCTTCGACGACACCGTGCGTGACAACATCACGCTGGGCGAGGATTTCACGGACGAGGAGATCCGGGAGGCGGCTCGTCTGGCTGCGGCAGACGGCTTCGTGTCGGCGCTCTCCGAGGGCTACGACACGCGGGTGGGGGAGCGGGGCGCGTCGCTGTCCGGGGGCCAGCGGCAGCGCATCGCGCTGGCACGAGCGCTGATCCGCAAACCACGGCTGCTGGTTCTCGACGACGCCACCTCGAGCGTCGACCCGGCGGTCGAAGCCGAGATCCTCGCGAACCTGCGCTCCACCGACATGCCGTCCACCGTCATCATCGTCGCCTATCGGCGGGGATCGATCGCGCTCGCCGACGAGGTCGTGTTCGTACAGGAGGGCACCGTCAAGGCCCGCGGCTCGCACGACGAGCTGCTGGTGTCCACCCCTGCCTACGAGAACCTTGTGACCGCCTACGAGGCCGATCGTGAGCAGCCCACCAGCGACGCGATGCCATGAGGAGCGCGAACCGTCCCATGCCGGAGGACCACGGGGATCGCGAAGGCGCGTGGGAGACGATCGTGCGCGGCCTCCGGCTCAACCCCGAGCTGCGCGTGGGGCTGGCGGGCACGCTCGCGCTGGCACTGGTCGCGACCGCCGGCCGGGCGATCGTGCCCATCGCCGTCCAGCAAACCATCGACTCCGGGCTGGGAGGCGCCGAGGGTGGGGTCGACCTCGGTGCGATCCTGCGTTTCGTCCTCGGGGCCTTCGTTGCTGTCGTCATCACGGCCATCGCGAGCGGCGCGATGAACGAGCGGCTCGCGACCGTGGTCGAGACTGCCCTGAGCAACCTCCGGGTACGGGCCTTCCGGCACATCCACGACCTTTCGATGCTGCACCAGGCCACCCACCAGCGCGGCCAGCTCGTCGCGCGCGTCACCACCGACATCGACGAGATCAGTCGCTTCATGTCGTGGGGCGGGATCAACCTCATCACCAGCGCCGGACAGCTCACCGTCGCTGCCGTCGTCATGTTCGTGTACAGCTGGCAGCTCACGCTGGTCGTGCTGGCCTCGTTCGTGCCGTTCGCCATGGCTGCTCGCTGGTTCCAGACCCGCCTGACCAGGACCTACACGATCGTCCGTCAACGGGTCGGGGCGCTGCTCGCCGTGCTGGCCGAGACCGTGGTCGGAGCCCCGGTGGTTCGGGCTTACGGCATCGAGGAGCGGACCCAACGTCGTCTGGACGAGCGCATCGAGGCCCACCGGAAGGCGGCGGTCCACGCGGGCACGCTGTCGTCGTCGTTCTCTGGCACCGGCGAGGTCTTCGCCGCGATCGGCACGGCACTGGCGGTCATCTCCGGTGTGCTCCTCGGCGTGGACGGGCAGGTCACCGAGGGGACCGTGGTGGCGTTCCTGTTCCTGATCACCCTCTTCGTGGAGCCGGTGCAGATGGCTACCGAGGTCATCAACGAAGGCCAGACCGCGGTCGCGGGGTGGCGTCGGGTCCTCGACATCCTCGACATCCCGCCTGACGTCGCCGACCCCGAGGACGGTCGTGAGATACCGCCAGGGCCGATCGGCATCCGCTTCCGCGAGGTCGGGTTCCGCTACCCGAGACCGGGCGAGTCCGCGGCCGAGTCTTCAGGGCCGAAGGTGCTCCACGACATCGAGGTCGACATCGAGCCCAAGACCCGAGTCGCCATCGTGGGGGAAACCGGGTCGGGCAAGACCACGTTCGCGAAGCTGCTCACGCGCCTGATGGACCCCACCGAGGGTGCGGTCGAGGTCAACGGGGTTCCGCTCGACGAGGTCGCGTTCTCGAGCCTCCGGGACCGCATCGTGATGGTGCCTCAGGAAGGGATGCTGTTCGAAGGCACCATCCTCGACAACGTCGCGATGGGCCTGACCGAGGATCTCGACACGTTCGACGACCGCGGCGAGCTCCTGGAACCGGTCGAGCTGGCGTTCCTCGAGCTCGGCCTCGCGGACTGGCTGGATGAACTTCCCGACCACCTCGAGACAGAGGTGGGGGCGCGGGGGACAGCGCTGTCCGCCGGTGAGCGCCAGTTGGTGGCGCTCGCGCGTGCCTACGTCGCCAACCCCGATCTGCTGGTCCTGGACGAAGCCACCTCTGCGGTCGATCCCGCTACCGAGGTGCGGCTCCAGCGCGCCCTCGTCGGCCTGACCCGCGGTCGCACGACCGTGTCCATCGCCCATCGGCTGTCGACCGCCGAGAGCGCCGAGCTGGTGCTCGTCTTCGACGAGGGCCGGATCGTGGAGCGTGGCGTTCACGAGGATCTGGTCGAGCGGGGCGGGGTCTACAGCCGCTTGCACGAGAGCTGGCGCACAGGACAGGCGGCGGCGTAAAACACGTCGTGCGGCGGCATCTACCCTCACGCTACGACGCCGCGCAACCACGGAGCACAACGTGTCCACCACCGCAATGGGCTCGCCCGCCATCCCCGAGGCCGACCACCGGATCCCGCCGACGTCCACCGAGGACATCGATGCTGCCATCGAGACCCTCCGTGACAACGCGAAGCGTTGGGCCGATCTCGATGTGGGGGCCCGGATCGAGCTGCTCGACGAGCTCGCAGCTTCGACCGATGCCGCCGCTCCCGCCTGGGCGCGGACGGGCGCCGAGGCGAAAGGGCTCGACCCTTCCTCGCCGCTGTACGGCGAGGACTACGGCAACGGCCCCTACCAGGTGGTCAAGAACATCGCCGCGTTGAAGACGACACTCGAACAGATCCGCGACACGGGGCGCCCACAACCGCTCGACATCCGCGTTCGCCCCAACGGGCAGGTCGCCGTCGACGTGTTCCCCGTCACCATCCCCGACAAGATCGTCTACAAGGGGTTCGAGGCAGAGGTATGGATCAAGCCGGAGTACACCGTCGAGGACGTCGAAGAGGGCCTCGGTCAGGCGTATCGCAACGGGGCCGACAGTGCGGGGGTGGCGCTCGTGCTCGGCGCCGGCAACGTGTCCTCGATCGGTCCGATGGATTGCCTGTACAAGCTCTTCGTGCACAACATGGTGTGCGTGCTCAAGATGAACCCCGTCAACGAGCAGACGGGTCCGCACATCGCCGAGGCGCTCGCCCCGCTCGTGCGGGAGGGTTACCTGCGGATCGTCTACGGCGGGGCGGCAGAGGGCAAGTACCTGACCGATCACGACGGTGTGGACGAGATCCACATCACGGGCTCCGACAAGACCGTCGAGGCGATCGTCTATGGCCCTGGTGACGAAGGTCGGGAGCGGAAGGCGAACGACGACCGACGGATCGACAAGCCGATCTCGAGCGAGCTCGGGAACGTGACGCCGGTCATCGTGGTGCCCGGTCCGTGGCGCGACAAGGATCTCGAGCTCCAGGGCGAGAACATCGCCTCGATGCTCACCAACAACGCCGGGTTCAACTGCGTGGCCACCCGGATGATGGTGCAGCATCAGGCGTGGCAGCGGCGTCGCGACCTGCTCGATGCCGTGCGTGGATCGCTCGCGGAGGCCGAGGAGCGCGATCCGTACTACCCGGGGGCGCGCGAACGCTGGCAGGCGTTCACCGCTGAGCACGCAGACGCCGAGTGCTTCGGTCCGGTCGGCGAGTCCGCGGTGCCGTTCACTCTGCTGCCGGACCTCGATCCGGACGCCAACGGCGAGATCGCCTTCACCACCGAGGCGTTCACCGGCGTGATGGGCGAGGTCGCGCTCGACTCGCCGAGATCGGTCCCCGCCTACCTCGATGAGGCGGTCCGGTTCTGCAACGAGCGACTGTGGGGCAACCTTGCGGCCACCATCATCGTCCACCCCCGCTCCTTGAAGGATCCGACCGTCGCTGCGGCCCTGGAACGGGCCATCGAAGACCTCGACTACGGCGTGGTGACGATCAACCACTGGTCCGCCGGCGCCGGCTACGGCATCGTCCAGACCCCGTGGGGCGCCGCCCCAGGCAACGAGATGACCGACATCCAGTCCGGGCAGGGCTGGGTGCACAACACCTACATGATCGCCGACGAGCAGATCCAGAAGACGGTCGTCCGTGGACCCTTCCGGCCCGACGCCAAGCCCCCGTGGTTCCACTCGCACCGGACTCTGCCGGAGGTCGCGGCGAAGGCAACCACGCTCGAGGCGACCGGCGATCTCAAGAAGCTGCCGGGCCTCGTCTGGGAGCTCGTCCGCGGCTGATGCTCAGTCGCTGTCGGCGGTGCTGAGCTCGCCGCCGACATCCTCTTGGTGGGCCAGGTAGTCGCCGGCGCGGTACAGCGAGGCTGCCAGTGGCACACCGATGACGGCCCCCCAGGGACCCAGCAGGACCGCCCCGATCGTCACGGCGGCCAGCACCGCCAGCGGGTGGATCTCGACCGTTCGGCCGAGGATCCACGGGGCGAGCAGGTTCCCCTCGAGCTGCTGCACGACGACCACGATCGCCAAAGCGATGGCCCCGCCGGCGATTCCCTTCGTCGCCAGCCCGATGCCCACCGCCGCTGCTCCGGCGACGATCGAGCCGACCACCGGGACGAACGCACCGAGGAACACGAGGACCCCGAGGGCCACGGCCAGTGGGATCCCGGCGATGAGGAGGCCGATCGCCACGAGCACCCCGTCGATACTGGCGATGATGGCCTGCCCTCGGATGTAGCCGCCCACGGTGCCCCAGGTCTGTCGGAGGATCTCCGCAGCCGACGATCGCCGCTCTTCGGGGAAGAGTCCGGCGATGAACCGGGCGATCTTGCGGCGGTCCTTGATGTAGAAGAACGTCGCGACGAGGAAGATGAAGAACTCCGTCGTGAACCGGATCAGTCCGCGGATCGCGGCGGCCGCAGCCTGTTGGGCGCTCTCGCCGATGCTGCTCGCGCCGCCGCCGGAACCCGACTGGCTCGAGCCCGATGACGATGACCCGCTGCCTCCCGAGTCACCGGAACCCGAGCTCTCACCACCGCCGTCGCTCGACGCGTCGGTCGTCGGGGAAGTGACCTCCCCCAGCAGCTCGTCGGCGGGGGGCACGAAGGGGAGCCGGTCGATCTTCGGTGCGATCTGGCGGTAGCTGTTCTTGACCTGCTGGGTGATGTTGTCGAGCTCCGACTGCACGTTGACGGTGATCACGGCCCCGATGCTGCCCACGACGAGTACGAACGCGAGCAGCATGAGGCCGGCGGCTCCCGCGGGAGGGACGCCCCGTTCCTCGAGCCAACGGGCCGGGGGGGTCAGCAAGGCTGCCAGGAACACCGCAACGCTGAGCGGGGCGACGACGATGCGGATGTAGCCGAGGCCACGCCACAGCAGGACGAAGGCGATCGCGAACCCGACGAACGCCCACGCGTAGGCGCCCCACCGGATCGCGGGATGGTCCGAGCGCCACGCAGCGCGGTTCGCCACCGTTGTCCTCCTCTTCGGCACCGAGGATGCGCGATGCGACCGCGGCGTGACGCTCCGCATCCTGCCCGTCCGGTCGGCCGCTCGGTTGACCACCCTCATGGGCGGCCGTACCCTCGCGCAGCGGCGTCGTGCGACGTCCACCTCTCCGTCCTCGATGGACAAACAGCTCCAGTGAGCCACGCGCCAGGCAGGAGTCCGAACGTGTACGCGGTCATCGCCAC
This sequence comes from Nitriliruptorales bacterium, assembly GCA_033722375.1. Lineage (GTDB taxonomy): Bacteria > Actinomycetota > Nitriliruptoria > Nitriliruptorales > Nitriliruptoraceae > JAWVZB01. The sequence goes on from JAWVZB010000042.1 coordinate 25,292, forward strand.
CGGCGGCAAGCAGTACCGGGTCGAACCCGGTCAGGAACTCGTGGTCGAGAAGCTCGAAGGCGACGTCGGCGCCACGATCGAGCTCCGCCCGGTCATGCTCGTCGGCGACGACGGCGACGTGACCGTGGGGGACGACCTCGGTGACGAGTCGATCCCGGCCACGATCACGAGCCACGGTCGTGGAGAGAAGATCCGCGTGTTCAACTACAAGAACAAGAGCCGTCAGCACAAGCGCCGCGGTCACCGGCAGCACCAGACGACCATCAAGGTCGGCGACTTCTAGGAGTTCCCAATGGCACACAAGAAGGGCGGCGGCTCCTCCAACAACGGCCGC
>JAWVZB010000043.1:0-25484 GCA_033722375.1 Nitriliruptorales bacterium
GAACGGGGGTGTGCTGTCCGCCGAGGAGGTCGTGCACCAGCCCATCACCACCGTGCTGTCGGGTCCCGCCGCCGGGGCGCTCGGCGCCGCGACCGTCGCCGGCAAGGCCGGCTACGAACGGCTGCTGACGCTGGACGGGGGCGGCACCTCGACCGACGTCTCGGTGGTGCTCGGCGGCGTTCCGTCGCTGACCACCGAGGGTTCGATCGGCCGCTTCCCATCGAAGATCCCCATGCTCGACATCGTGACGGTCGGGGCCGGCGGTGGATCGATCGCCTGGGTGTCTCCGGAGGGAAACCTCAAGGTCGGGCCCCGCAGCGCCGGCGCCGATCCCGGCCCGATCTGCTACGGGCGGGGCGGAGACGAGCCGACCCTCACCGATGCGAACGTCGTGCTCGGACGCATCCCGCCCCATCTTCTCGGCGGCGAGATCCCGCTCGACGTCGACGCCGCGCGCGACGGCTTGGCGCGCCTGGCCGAACGGCTCGGCCTCGACCTCGAGCAGCTCGCCACCGGCATCCTCGAGATCTCGGCGTGGAACCAGGCGAACGCGATCCGTCAGATCACGGTCAAGCGTGGTCTGGACGTGCGCGAGTTCGCGATGGCGTCCTTCGGGGGCTCCGGTCCGCTGTCGAGCTGTCGTCTGATCGACATCCTCGGCATCGAGGCGGTGGTGGTCCCCCCAGATCCCGGCAACCTCTCGGCCTTCGGGCTGCTCACGGTCGACGTCAAGAACGACTACGTCCAGACCCACGTCACCAAGCATGCCGAGCTCGACCTCGACGAGGTCGCCGCGGTCTACGCGGCACTCGAGGAGCGGGCCGCCGAGGCGCTCGGGCGCGAGGGGTTCCCCGAGGAGGAGCACCGCACCGAGCGCTCAGCAGATCTCCGGTACGACGGCCAGGCCTTCGAGGTCCGGGTCGCAGCGCCCGACGGCCCCATCGACGCCGAGTTCGCCGCGACGGTCGTCGAGCGCTTCCACGATGCGCACGAGGCGCTCTACGACTACGCCTACCGGGACGATCCCAGACACGGCGTCGAGTGGGTCAACCTGCGGGTGACCGGCATCGGGCCCATCCGCCGCCCCGACATCGCTCAGCGACCCTCGTCCGGCGCTGTCGAGCCCGATCCCATCGGTTCCCGGCGCGCGCACTTCGACGACTGGGTGGACGCTGCGACCTACTGGCGCCCCGACCTCGAGCCAGGGGCCGCGATCGCCGGCCCGGCGGTGATCGAGGAGTTCGGCTCGACCCTGCCGATCCAGCCCGGCTTCGGCACCCGGGTCGACCCCTACGGCAACCTCGTGGTCAGGAAGGAGAGGTCATGACCGCTCCAGATCTGCCCCGACGCAGCGACGTGGACCCGATCGTGGTCGAGATCATCCAGGGGACGCTCGCGTCCATCGAGAAGGAGGTCGAGGAGGCCATCGGCCGGACCTCGCGGTCGCCGATGATCCGCGACGCGCACGACTACCGGGCCGGGATCCACGACCGGAAGCTGCGCAAGCTCACGGGGCGGTCGTACTCGGCGCTCGTGCACCCCATCGTGCGGGACTTCCCGATCGAAACCATGGCGCCGGGCGACGTCTACTTCCACAACGACGTCTACCTGTCCGAGGGCGGGATCGGCCACCTCCCGGACCTGTGCGTGACCGTCCCCGTCTTCTTCGAGGACGACGTCGTCGCGTTCGTCCAGGCCTTCGGCCACCACGACGACATCGGCGGGGCGGTCCCCGGCTCGATGCCGAGCGACGCCACGAGCGTCTACCAGGAGGGGCTCATGGTCCCTCCCATCAAGCTGTGGGACCAGGGCGTGCCCAACCGCGCGGCGCTCACGATCATGACGCGCAACTCCCGCATGCCCGACAGCCTGGCCGGGGACCTCGACGCCGAGGCCTCCGCCTGCCTGATGGGCTCGCGACGGCTGACCGAGCTGTTCGAGCGGTACGGGCGCGAGACGGTCGAGGCCGCCTTCGACACCATCCTCGACAACACCACACGCACGTTCCGACGGGAGATCCTCGCCAAGATCCCCGACGGCACCTACGTCTGGGAGGACTACGCCGAGCACGACGGCGTCGACCCCCCGAGGCTCCACCGCCAGCGCATCACACTCACGAAGACCTCGGAGGGCCCCGACGGCGAGGGTGCGAAGCTCGTCATCGACTTCGACGGCACCTCTCCACAGGCGAAGGGGCCGATCAACCACTGCGGCGACTACGCCGACGGCAACTTCCTCAAGAAGTGGCTCGCCCCGATCCTCCGCAACCTCGCCGACAGCCCGGAGCGCATGGCGGAGCTCGATGTCAACGAGGGTGTCGTGCCGCTGGTCGAGATGCGCTTCCCCGACAAGGGAACCCTGCTGACACCGATCTTCCCCGCCCCGACCAACGCGCGGACCTTCGTGATCCTGCGCCTCCTCGGCGTGCTCGCCGGCGCCATCGCCAAGGCCGTCGACGGGCGCATGCCCGCCGACCAGGAGACGATCCGCTACACGGGCGTCTACGGGCAGCGCGATGACGGCAGCCACTACCTCATGCGTGAGGTACTGGGGGGCGGCTCGGGTGGTCGCTACTACGCCGACGGCGAGGACACCATCCACGTCGTGCCGGACTCGCGCAACCTCCCGACCGAGTTCACGGAGTCGCGCTTTCCCTTCCTCGTCGAGCACCTGGGTCTGGCGCAGGACTCCGGGGGGCCGGGGCTCCACCGCGGGGGGCTCGGGTACGACAAGCACATCCGGCTGCTCCGGGACGCCTACTACATGTCCATCGCCGACCGTTCGATCCTGTCCTGCTGGGGCGTGAAGGGCGGCAAGGCCGGGGCGCCGTTCGATGTGGTCATCGATCCCGGCGGCCCCAACGAGCGCGTGATGGAGGGCCTCGTCGACGACGAGCCGGTCCGTGCCGGCGAGGTGATCCGGATCCGGACCACCGGCGGCGGAGGATGGGGGGATCCGCTCGACCGTGACCCAGAGGCCGTCCGCGTCGACGTGTGGTGGGGCAAGGTGTCGCGGGAGTCCGCCCGCCGGGATTACGGCGTCGTCGTGACCGGCGACGAGGACGATCTCGAGGTGGACGTGGCCGCGACCGACGAGCTACGCGAGCGTCTGCGGCGTGAACGCCCCGAGCCGGCCTTCTTCGACCGCGGGCCGGGGTACGCCGAGCTCGATCCCGAAGGCCGCGAACGGCCCGAGGTGGACCTGCTCGAGGGCTCGTCATGAGCGGCCCTCTGGACGACATCCGGGTCATCGACCTGACGCGCGCACTGGCGGGCCCCTACGCCACGCTGATGCTCGCCGACGCCGGCGCTGACGTGATCAAGGTCGAGCGCCCCCGCCACGGCGACGACACCCGCGGCTGGGGACCACCGTTCGTGGGCGAGGGCGACGAGCGCCAATCGACCTACTTCCTGTCGATCAACCGCAACAAGCGTTCGATCGTGCTGGACCTGAAGGACGAGAGGGACCTCGAGCGGCTGCGGAGCCTGATCCGTGACGCCGACGTGCTCGTCGAGAACTTCCGCCCCGGCGTCATGGGCCGTCTCGGGCTCGGGCCGTCCGAGCTCGAGGCGCTCAACGACCGGTTGGTCGTGCTGTCCATCACCGGCTTCGGCGAAGGTGGTCCCGACGGCCACCGGTCGGGCTTCGACCAGATCCTGCAGGGCGAGGGCGGACTGATGGGCATCACCGGACCCGAGTCGGGGCCGCCCACGAAGGTGGGGGTGCCGATCGCAGACATCCTCGCCGGGATGTTCGGTGCGTACGGGGTGGTCGCGGCGCTCCACGAGCGCGAGCGCACCGGCAAGGGGCAGCGGGTCACCACCTCGCTGCTCGCGGCCATGGTCGCGGTCCACACCTTCCAGGGCACGCGCTACACGCTCGCCGGCGAGGTTCCCGGCACCAGCGGGAACCGCCACCCGTCCATCGCCCCCTACGGGGCGTTCGCCTGCGCGGACGGTCACATCAACGTGGCCGTGGGCTCCGAAGGGCTCTGGCAGCGCTTCGCGCCCGTGGTCGGGCTCGACCCCGACGACCCGCGGTTCGTGACCAACCGTGACCGGGTCGAGCACTGGGACGAGCTCGCGACCGAGATCGAGGAGCGCTTCGCGACCGCGAGCGTGGACCACTGGATGGAGGTACTGGACGAGGCCGGCGTGCCAGCGGGCCGGATCCGGAGCATGGCCGAGGTCTACGCCTGGGACCAGGTCGCCCATCTGGATCTGATCGACCGCGTCGTGCATCCGAGCCTTGGCGAGCTGCGGCTGCCCGGGGCACCATTGCAGTACTCGCGGTCGTCTCGGGGCGCCCCGACACCGCCACCGCGCCTGGGTGAACACACGCAGGAGGTGCTGGACGACGCGGAGCAGTGAGGAGCCACCGGTGACCGACCGACGTCCCCCCATCGCGCTGCCGGACGACGTCGCGACACTCCAGGACCGCCTGCGCGAGCACGCCTACCTCGCGGACCGGGGGCTCGCCACCGCGGTGCACCTGGCCGGCAGGCTCGGTCGCCCACTGCTGCTCGAGGGCGACGCCGGCGTCGGCAAGACCGAGGTCGCCAAGGTCCTGGCGCAGGCTCTCGACGTCGAGCTGATCCGGCTCCAGTGCTACGAGGGCATCGACGCCTCCCAGGCTCTGTACGAGTGGGACTACCCCCGGCAGCTGCTCCACCTGCGCGCCGTCGAGGCCAGCGGTCGCGACCCCGAGGACGCCGAGTCCGATCTGTACGCCGAGCGCTTCCTCCTCGAGCGTCCACTCCTGCGGGCGATCCGGTCCGAAGGTCGCGCGGTCCTGCTCGTCGACGAGGTCGATCGCGCCGACGACGAGTTCGAAGCCTTCCTGCTCGAGGTCCTCGCGGACTTCCAGGTGACGGTGCCCGAGCTCGGCACGATCCGGGCGGCTCGGCCCCCGCTCGTCGTGCTGACCTCGAACCGGACACGGGAGCTGCACGAAGCGCTGCGGCGGCGCTGCCTCTACCACTGGATCGACCATCCCGACATCGAGCGGGAAACCGAGATCGTGCGGCTGCGCGCCCCCGAGGTCCCGTCCCGTCTCGCGCGCCGGTCGGCGGAGCTCGTGGCCCGGCTCCGCGAGCTGTCCCTCTTCAAGCCGCCAGGGGTCGCGGAGACCATCGACTGGGCACGGGTGCTGGCGATGCTCGAGGTCGACGAGGTCGACCGTCAGCTGGTGGAGGACACCTTGGGGACGGTCGTCAAGGAGCATGACGACCTCCTGCGGGCCCGGTCCGTGCTGGACGACGTGATCGCTGCAGATGCGTGATCTGACGGCGGACCTGGTGGTCTTCGTCGGTCTGCTCCGACGGGCGGGACTCACCGTGGCGACCGGCCAGGTCGAGGCCTTCGTGCGGGCCGCCGAGGCCTTCGCGCCCGTGGACCGTGACGACGTGTACTGGTCGGGGCGGCTGACGCTCGTGGCACACCACCACGACCTGGCGGTCTACGACCGCGTGTTCGGGGCCTTCTGGCGCGACCAGCCGCTGAGCGCCGCCACGCACCAGCCGGAGCCGGCCGAGGCCGCGGACGACGTGGCGTCGGGCGTCGTGGATGGCGACAGCCGGGTTCCCGACGGGTCCGAGACCGGCGCCGGGGCCGAGCCGGACGTCGTGGGGGCGGTGGCGTCCGCTGCCGAGCGGCTCCGCCACCGGCGGTTCGCCGACGCCACCGCGGACGAGCTCCGGGCCCTCCGCGCGCTGATGACGCGCATGCCCGTCTCGCTTCCCCGACGCCGCCGCCGGCGGACCGAGACCGTCCGGCGTGGTCGCCGACCGGATCTCCGGCGGACCTTCCGCACGATCCTCCAGACCGACGGGGAGCTCATCGAGCGTGCGTGGCGCCAGCGCCGCACCGAGCCGCGGCCGCTGGTGTTGGCGCTGGACGTCTCGGGCTCCATGGCCGGCTACAGCCGGGCGCTCCTCCAGGTCGCCCACGCGGTGCGGTCGTCGGTCGGGGAGATCGAGGTGTTCTGCTTCGGGACACGACTGACCCGGGTCACCGACGACCTGGAGCGCCGTGACCCGGATGCTGCGCTGGCAGCGGCGGCGGAGTCCGTCGTCGACTGGGATGGCGGCACGCAGATCGGCGGGGCGCTGGCGGCGCTGAACCGGGAGTGGGGACGCCGAGGCGTGCTGCGGGGCGCGGTCGTCGTGATCTGTTCGGACGGCCTCGAGCGGGGCGATCCCGAGCTGCTGGGAGAGGAGGTGGGACGTCTCTCCCGTTTCGCTCACCGTGTGGTGTGGGTCAACCCCCTCAAAGGAGGTCGGGACTACGAGCCGGTCCAGCGTGGGATGCGGGCGGCCCTCCCGCACGTCGACCACTTCCTCTCCGGGCACGATCTGGCGAGCCTCGACGAGCTCGGTGAAGTGTTGGGCGCGCTGTGACGAGGCAACGGAGCGAACGTGAGCGACTGATCGCCGCGGCCGAGGACGAGCTCGGGTCGGGGCGGGGGTTCGCTCTGGCCACCATCGTGGGCACCCGCGGCTCCACGTACCGCCGCGCTGGCGCGCGTCTGCTCGTGCGGGAGGATGGCACCTGGGAGGGCAACATCTCCGGAGGCTGCCTCGAGGGCGAGGTGGTCGACGTCGGCGCCCGGGTGATCGACCGTGACGAGCCGGAGCTGGTGAGCTACGACCTCACCGCCGACGAGGAGGCGATCTGGGGGTGGGGGCTCGGCTGCAACGGGGCCATCGACGTCCTGGTCGAGCCCGGCGCCCAGGCTGCTGTGGCGATCCGGCTCCTCGAAGAAGCGGCGGCGTCCGACCGGTCCTGCGCGCTCGTCACGGTCACGGCGTCCGAGGTGCCGCGGCTGCCGATGGCGCACCACGAGCTGGTCGATGCAGCCGAGGAGGGAGCGAGCGCCGCGGTCGCCGCAGCGGCACGCGACGTGCTGCGAGCCGGGCGGAGCGAGCGCCGCGAGGTGACGCTGGACGACGGCCGCGTCGAGGTGCTGGTCGAGGTGTTGCGGCCTCGCCTGCGCCTCCTCGTCTGCGGGGCGGGCCACGACGCGATCCCGGTGGTCCGGTTCGCCCGCGAGCTCGGGTGGGAGCCGGTGGTCGTCGACGACCGCTCGAGCTTCCTCACCAGGGAGCGGTTCCCCGACGCAGAGGACTTCGTCCACACCCGCCCCGACGAGGCAGCCTCGGCGGCGGGCATCCGGGAGCGGACGGCCGTCGTGGTGATGAGCCACAACTTCCTCCGTGACGTCGACTACCTCGGCTCGTTCCTCGGCACCGACGTCGACTATCTCGGGATGCTCGGGCCGTCGCAGCGGCTCGAGCGTCTGCTGGACCAGCTCGCTGAGCGCGACCTCCGTCCGAGCGCGACGGATCGAGAGCGGTTGCACGGGCCCGCGGGGCTCGACCTCGGAGCCGAGGGGCCGGAAGAGATCGCCTGGTCGATCTGCGCCGAGATCCTGGCCGTCGACCGTGGTCGGGATGGTGGACCGCTCAGCGAGCGACCGGGACCGATCCACCCGCGCAGCTCGGCCGCATCCGGTGGGGGCGGCTGAGGTGCGGGTGGCGGGGCTCGTGCTGGCGGCTGGCGCGGGACAGCGGTTCGGCGACGCCACCAAGCAGCTCGCGCTCCTCGATGGGAAGCCCCTGGTCCGTCACGTCGTCGACGCGGCTCTTGCCGCCGGACTCGACCAGGTGGTGGTCGTCGTCGGGCACGACGCCGGATCGGTCGCCGCCGCGCTTCCCGATCTGCCGGGGGTGGAGGTGGTCCGCAACGAGCAGTACCGAGCGGGACAGGCCGCATCTGTCCGGGCGGGGATCGGGGCGCTCGCAGCGGACGTCGAGGCCGTGGTCGTGCTCCTCGCCGACCAGCCGGGCGTCAGCCCGTCGGCGGTACGGCGCGTGCGGGCGGCGGTCGAGGACGGGGCCGAGGTAGCGCGCGCTCGGTACGACGACGGCCCTGCCCATCCGGTCGGTCTGGCGCGGGAGGTCTTCGCGAGGCTGCTGGCGCTGAGCGGCGACCGGGGAGCCCGGGCGATCTTCGACGAGGTGGACGTGATCGAGGTCGACGTGGATGGGAGCCGGCCGCCGGATGTGGACACCCCCGCCGATCTCGCACGCCTCGGCGGTTCAGAGGCCCGCGATGACCGCCTGGGTCACGGTCGCGACGACGATCGCCAGCAGTAGCAGCCCCGCAGCGGGGGCGTTGCGCCGGACCACCTCTCCTTCGCGGCCGAGACCACCGGCTGCCGCCGTGCCGACCGCGACGTTGACGGGAGCCAGCGCGTTGCCGACGTTGCCGCCGGCGGTCTGCGCCGACAGCAGGACGGGGGCGGGCACGTCCAGTCGCGTGGCGACGTCGGCCTGCAACGAGGAGAAGAGTGCGTTCGACGCCGTGGTGCTGCCCGTCAGACCGGTCCCGAACATGCCGATGGCCGGGCTGACACCGAGGAAGGCGAGGCCCAGCGCGACGGCGAGCGCGCCGGCGATCGCCGCGACCATGCCTGACTCGACCATCAGCGACGCGAGCACCGTCAGACCGACGATGGAGGCAGCGACCGGCACCGAGCGGGCAGCCCAGGCCCGCAGTGCCGCGCGGGTCGTGCCCGGGGGCCACCAGCCCCGGCGTCGGTATACGACCGCTCCGGCGACAGCCGCCAACAGCAGGTACGGGAACGGATGGAGCAGCGGGCGGAACGCCGGCGTGACCTCGCTCGCGGGGGTGGAGAACCCGAACGCGGCCTCGCTCCCCGGCAGGACCGGTGCCAGCTCGGGTACTCGACCGAGGAGGTCACGGATGGCCGGGACGCCGAAGGCGACCGTCACGGCCGCGGTCAGGATCGCGTAGGGGAGCGCCGCCACGAACAGGTCGCCGCCCCGGGGGCGCGCTCCTCCGCGAGGGAGCACGAGCCACGCCACCACGAGCCCCACGAGCCCGGCGACCGTGGATCCGAGCGCCGGCTGCGCCATGACGGTGAGGATCAGGGCGCCGCCCATCGAGCATCCGATCAGGAGCGCCACACCGACGTCGGCACGGCGGTCGCCGCCGGCCCGCCAGAGCACCACCAGACCCGACAGGACGCAGCTGACGGCGAGGACGATCCCTGCGCGGAGTGCGAACGAGGAGGCGGCAGCATCACCGAGACGTGCGGTTGCGCTGGCCATGAAGTACGACGAGCCCATGGACCCGAAGGTGACCGCCCACTGGTAGCCGATCAGGCAGGTCGCCACGGCCGCCAGCGGTGCCATCCCACCCCGGACCAGCATCGGGGCCGTCATGGCGATCGGCGTACCGAAGCCGGCCGCGCCCTGCAGGAACGACGGCAGCACCCAGGCGAGGAGCAGCAGGCGCCGACCGGGTGTCGGAGCGAGATGCTCGGCAGCATCACTGAGGTGATCGAGTGCTCCCGAGCGGTCGAGGACCTCGAACAGCAGCAGCGCTGGGAGCACGATGAGGAGGATCCACACCCCGGTCCAGACGCCCCGCGCTGTCCCGGCGAGGAGCCCGGTCGGGGCGAGCGAGAACACCGTCCCGGCCAGCAGGGCCGTAGCGGCCGCGGAGATCCAGGCGCTCGGGGTGAGGGGCCGGCCACGGAGGACGAGCGTGCCCAGAAGGACGACAGGGGTGACGGCGACGAGAAGACCCCACCACGGCGTACTCGACACCTCGCCTCCTCGTGGCGTCCCTGCGGCGAAGGGAGGCTAGTGCCCGGGGCGACGGAACCCGCATGGGGCCGGTCGGCCGCGCCCCGTAGACTGCCTGCGACCAGGAGGACCCCGTGGGCGAGTTCGTGAACCTCGAGGTGGATGCCGACACCGGTGTCGGCGTGATGCGGCTCGATCGGCCGCCCATGAACGCCCTGTCACGTCAGGTGTGGCAGGAGATCTACGAGACCAGTCGCGAAGCCCACACGCACCAGGACGTCCGGGCGTTGGTCGTCTACGGCGGTCCCAAGGTCTTCGCGGCCGGGGCCGACATCAAGGAGTTCCCCGAGTGGACCGCGCAGTCAGCGCGGGACGGCGGGACGCTCCTCCACCGGGCCCTCGACACGCTGTCGCGACTGCCGATGGTCACCATCGCCGCGATCAGTGGCTACGCGCTCGGAGGTGGGTGCGAGCTGGCGATGGCCTGCGACTTCCGCTACCTGGCCGACAACGCCAAGATGGGCCAGCCCGAGATCCTGCTCGGGCTGATCCCGGGTGCCGGAGGCACACAGCGGCTGCCCCGACTCGTGGGGCTGTCCAAGGCCAAGGAACTGGTCTTCTCGGGTCGGATGGTCGACGCCAACGAGGCTCCCGAGATCGGCTTGGCCGACGCCGTGTTCCCCGCGGACGACCTGCTCGACGAGGCGCAGAAGGCAGCGGCGCGCTACGCCGCCGGGCCGTACGCCCTCCGGCTCGCCAAGCGGGCGATCGAGGACGGCAGCGAGATGCCGCTCGATCAGGGCCTGCGACTCGAGCGCGACCTGTTCGCCGACTGCTTCGCGACCGAGGATGCCGAGATCGGCATCGAGAGCTTCATCGAGCACGGTCCCGGCAAGGCCGAGTTCACCGGGAGGTAGCAGCATGGCGATCAAGAGCGAGAGCGAGGCCGAGCGCAAGGCCAAACAGGCTGCCTACCACGACTGGGAGGCCACGACCTACGACGAGAAGTTCGCGATCTCCTACGACGAGCGCTGCATCGAGTACGTGCGGGCCCGCTTCGACAAGGTGATCGACGAGCCGGTCGAGGGACGGGTGCTCGAGGTCGGCGCAGGCACCGGGTTCTTCCTCGTCAACCTCGCGCTCAGCGGCGCGATCGACGGCGAGCTCCACGCCACCGACATCTCCGAGGGGATGCTCAGCGTCTGCAAGCGCAACGCCGAGGAGCATGGGCTCGTCGTCGAGACCAGGCAGGGTGATGCCGAAGCGCTGCCGTACGACGACGCCACCTTCGACCTCGTCATCGGCCACGCGTTCATCCACCACCTTCCGGTGCCCGGCAAGGCCCTCCAGGAGATGTTCCGGGTGTTGAGGCCCGGTGGGCAGGTGCTGATCGCCGGTGAACCCACCGAGATCGGCGACCGCATCTCCCAGGTGATCAAGCGTTCCACCTACCGCGCCTTCCGGGCCGTCACCTCACTGCCGGTCCTCCGCGGCTACCGCAAGCCGACGCTCGAGGAGATGGACGACGACGAGGAAGCGACGCTGGCCGGTCTCGAGCACGAGGTGGACCTGCACACCTTCCGGCCCAAGGACGTCGAGCACATGGCGCGTCTGGCGGGTTTCGACGACGTCGAGGTGGTGACCGAGGAGCTCACCGCGAACTGGGTCGGGTGGGCGGTCCGGACGATCGAGGGGTCGGTCCAGCCCGACGTGCTCGGCTACCGCTGGTACTTCACCGCGTTCAACGCCTACCGGTGGCTCACGAGGCTCGACGAGCAGGTCCTGGCGCGGTTCGTGCCCCGGAACCTCTTCTACAACCTGATCCTCCACGGGAGGAAGCCGGTTTCGGGATGAGTGGTTCCCGACAACCTCCCGACCGGGTCGCCGAGGCGATCCGTGGCCCGGTCCGGAGCGAGGTCGTGCCCGATGCTGCGGTCGAGGAGCGGCTCGTCCCGCCTGACGACGTCGCCGAGCTCGAGGAGCGACTGCGTCGCGGCATCGAGCAGGCCGTCGAGCAGGAGATCGCCCGCGAGGCCACGCGGCGTGCGAGCCAGCTCCAGGCCGACCTCGAGTCCGAGGCGGGCGTCCCGGCCCACGAGCGTCGCCCACCCTTGCGGCTTCAGTACCCGCGCTACGGCTGGCGTCGCGCGATCCGCACCGCCGTCGAGCGGCGCATGTACTCGCCCCGCTACCTCGCGATCTACGCGCGCCATCTCCGTCGCCGGGTCGCGGTGGCGATGAGCGGCCACCACGTCGAGCTCCAAGGTCTGGTGCTCACCGGCAAGCGTGTCGAGTTCCACGCCCGTCCCGGCCACGGACGAGTGGTCGTCGGACCGTGGTGCTGGATCGGCAACGACAACAAGCTGCGGGCGCACGAGGGCCAGCTGACCCTCGGTGCCAAGGTCGTGCTCGGACGCGACAACGTGATCAACACCTACCTCGACATCGAGATCGGCGAGGCGGCGATCCTGGCCGACTGGATCTACATCTGCGACTTCGACCACCGCTACGACCGCCTCGACGTCCCCATCAAGGACCAGGGGATCGCCAAGTCTCCGGTCCGCATCGGTGGCGACGTCTGGATCGGCGAGAAGGCGACCATCCTCCGGGGCGTGGACGTCGGGCACGGCTCGGTGATCGCGAGCCACTGCGTGGTCAACCGTGACGTCCCTCCGTTCTCGATCGCGGTGGGGGTCCCCGTCCGCGTCATCAAGTCACGCCTCCCGAAGGGCATGGACCCCGAGGAGGCGCTGGACTTCGTCCGTCGGGGCGAGGCGATCCCCGGAGACCCGCTCGAACGCTGAGTAGCGTCGTCACCCCCGGACAGCAACGGAGGTAGCGAATGGCAGAGGCGATCGGTGCATCGTGGTCGACGCTCGGCTGGACGGTGGCCAACGCGGCCCTGATCTACCTGGCCACGATCGTCTACACCCGTCTCGCCGGTCTGCGGTCGTTCGCGAAGATGTCGAGCTTCGACTTCGCCATGACGGTGTCGATCGGCTCGATCATCGCGACCACGGTCGCGAGCAGCAGCGTCAGCGCGGCTCAGGGGACGGTCGGGTTGGCGGCGATCTACGTGCTGCAGATCGTCGTCGCGGTGTGGCGGACCCGAACCGAGGCTGGCGACGTCGTCGACAACTCCCCCCTGCTGCTGATGGTGGGTGATCGCATCCTCGACGAGAACCTTCGTCGGGGGCGGGTGACCCGGCAGGAGCTGCGGGCGAAGCTCCGGGAAGCCAACGTCCTGACGTACAGCCAGATCCGGGCGGTCGTGCTCGAGTCCACCGGTGACGTCGCCGTCCTCCACACGACCGACGACGAGGTCGAGCTCGACCTCGACCTGCTCCAGGACGTGCGCGACGTCGAGGAACTTCGGCGTGCGGCGCCCCTCGATCCTCGCTGACCGTCCGACCGGCCTGGAGGGGCCAGGTCGAGCCGAGCGGCACTACGTTCGACACGTCCGCGACCAGAGGTCCGTTGTGGAGGTCACCCAGCGCCGAGTGAGCATCCGGGGCGTACGTCCACAGGTCGACTGTGGCCGGTTCCCGGCCAAGCGGAGCGTCGGGGAGCCGATCGACGTCGAGGCCGACATCCTCGCCGATTCCCACGATCTGATCGGGGCCGTGGTCCTCTGGCGTCCCGCCGGCGCCGACGACTGGGACGAGGCGTCCATGGAGCTCGTGGCGAACGACCGCTGGCGGGGGACGGTCGAGGCCGACGAGCCGGGCCGCTACGAGTTCACGATCCGAGCGTGGATCGACCGGTTCGCAACCTGGCAGCGCGACATGGCGAAGCGGGTCGACGCCGGGGTGTCCACCGAGATCGACCTCCAGGTGGGCGCGGAGATCATCGCTGCCGCGATGAACAACAGCACGGAAGCGGCCGCCAAGGACGCCCTCCAACGCGCCCACGATGCGCTGCTCGACGACAGCCAGCCCGTTCCCCGCCGTGCCGACGAGGCCCTGTCCGAGGAGCTCGCGGAACTGGTGAGTGCCAACGACGACCGACGGTTCGCCACCACCTTCGACCGAACCCTCGAGATCCGTGTCGACCGCGAACGCGCCCGCTTCTCGAGCTGGTACGAGTTCTTCCCCCGGTCCGCGGCTCCCGAGCCTGGCCGTCACGGCACCTTCGACGACGCCATCGCGCGACTCCCCTACGTCGCGTCGATGGGGTTCGACGTGGTCTACCTGCCGCCGATCCACCCGATCGGGAAGACCCACCGGAAGGGCCCCAACAACGTCACCGAGGCCGGTCCGGACGACCCCGGCTCGCCGTGGGCGATCGGTTCCTCCGAGGGCGGCCACAAGTCGGTCCATCCGGAGCTCGGGACGCTCGAGGACTTCGACCGCTTCGTCGCGGCTGCCGACGAGCACGGGCTCGAGGTCGCCCTCGACATCGCCTTCCAGTGCTCGCCCGACCACCCGTGGGTCAGCGAGCATCCCGAATGGTTCAAGGAGCGCCCCGACGGCTCGATCCAGTACGCGGAGAACCCGCCCAAGAAGTACCAGGACATCTACCCCCTGAACTTCGAGTCGGACGACGCCGAGGGGCTGTGGACCGAGCTCAAGTCGGTGTTCGAGTTCTGGATCGACCGGGGGGTCACGATCTTCCGGGTGGACAACCCCCACACCAAGAGCTTCCCCTTCTGGCAGTGGTGCCTGGACGAGCTGACCCGGGAGCACCCCGACACGATCTTCCTGTCCGAGGCCTTCACCCGTCCCAAGGTCATGTACGAGCTCGCCAAGGTCGGGTTCACCCAGTCCTACACCTACTTCGCCTGGCGCAACCGCAAGTGGGAGATCGAGCAGTACTACAACGAGCTGCACCGCACCGAGGTGGCGGACTTCTTCCGGCCGAACTCGTGGCCGAACACGCCGGACATCCTCACCGAGTTCCTCCAGTACGGCGGCCGGGCGGCGTTCGTCCAGAAGCTGATCCTCGCGGCGACGCTCACCGCCAACTACGGCATCTACGGTCCCCCCTTCGAGCTGATGCTCGACGAGGCCCGGCCCGGGGCGGAGGAGTACGTCGACAACGAGAAGTACGAGGTCAAGCACTGGGACCTCGCCCAGCCCGACTCGCTGCGCGAGATGATCGCACGCGTCAACCGCATCCGGTCCGAGAACCCTGCCCTCCAGCAGGACCGCGAGTTCACCTTCCACCACGTCGACAACGAAGAGCTGCTGGCCTTCTCCAAGGCCACCCGCGACAAGAGCAACGTGGTGCTCGTGGTCGTCAACCTCGACCCCAACTGGAAGCAGGCCGGCACCACCTGGCTCGACATGGAGGCGCTCGGTCTCGAGCCCGACAGCCAGTTCCAGGTCCACGACCGCATCGGCGAGTCCCGCTACCTGTGGCACGGTCCGAGCAACTACGTCGAGCTCGACCCCCACGTCACCCCGGGACACATCTTCGTGGTCCGTGACATCCACCGCACCGAGCGCGACTTCCCCACCTTCTGAAACGACGACGAGGAGCACGACCGACCGTGACGTCCCTCCACACGGACACCGACTGGTACCGCGACGCCATCATCTACGAGCTGCACGTTCGGGCGTTCAGTGACTCGAACGGCGACGGGATCGGTGATCTCCGCGGGCTGACCGACAAGCTCGACTACCTCCAGGACCTCGGTGTCACGGCCATCTGGGTGCTGCCGTTCTACCCCTCGCCGCTGCGTGACGACGGCTACGACATCGCCGACTACACGGCGATCCACCCCGACTACGGCAACATGCGTCAGTTCAAGCGCTTCGTGAAGGAGGCGCACGAGCGGGGGCTCGCGGTCATCACCGAGCTCGTGATCAACCACACCTCCGACCAGCACCCCTGGTTCCAGCGCGCCGTGAACGCGCCTCCCGACAGCCGCTGGCGCGACTGGTACGTGTGGAGCGACACCCCGGACAAGTGGCAGGACGTCCGGATCATCTTCCAGGACTTCGAGACCTCGAACTGGACCTGGCATCCCGAGGCACAGCAGTACTACTGGCATCGGTTCTACAGCCACCAACCGGACCTGAACTTCGACAACCCCGAGGTGCAGGAGGCGGTCAAGAAGGTCCTCGACTACTGGTGCGAGATCGGCGTGGACGGGATGCGGCTCGACGCGATCCCCTACCTCTACGAGCGCGAAGGCACCAACGGCGAGAACCTCCCCGAGACCCACGAGTTCCTCAAGGACCTGAGGAAGCATCTCGACGCCAACTGGGAGGGACGGATGTTCCTCGCCGAGGCGAACCAGTGGCCCGAGGACGCCGCCGCCTACTTCGGGGACGGCGACGAATGCCACATGAACTTCCACTTCCCGCTGATGCCGCGGCTCTTCATGGCGGTCAGCCAGGAGGACCGCTTCCCGATCATCGACATCCTCCAGCAGACCCCCGAGATCCCCGATGGCTCCCAGTGGGCGTTGTTCCTCCGCAACCACGACGAGCTGACCCTCGAGATGGTCACCGACGAGGAACGCGACTTCATGTACCGCGCCTACGCCCACGATCCGCGGATGCGGATCAACCTCGGGATCCGGCGGCGTCTCGCCCCGCTGCTCGGCAACGACCGGCGCCTGATCGAGCTCTTGAACTCGCTGCTGTTCTCCATGCCGGGAACGCCGGTCCTCTACTACGGCGACGAGATCGGGATGGGCGACAACGTCTACCTCGGTGATCGCAACGGGGTGCGCACCCCGATGCAGTGGAGCTCGGACAGGAACGCCGGGTTCTCGCGTGCCAACCCGCAGCGGCTGTACCTGCCACCGGTGATCGATCCCGAGTACCACTACGAGACCGTCAACGTCGAGGCCCAGCAGAACAACCCGCGGTCGCTCCTGTGGTGGATGAAGCGGCTCATCGCCCTGCGGAAGTCGACCAAGGTCTTCGGGCGCGGCAGCATCGAGTTCCTCTACCCCGACAACTCCAAGATCCTCGCCTTCGTGCGCGAGCACGTGGACGGTGACGAGGAGGAGCGCGTGCTCGTCGTCGCCAACCTCTCGCGGCACGCCCAGGTCTGCGAGCTCGACCTGTCCCAGTTCGAGGGCCTGTCGCTCGTCGAGATGTCGGGGCGGACCGCCTTCCCGACGATCACCGACCAGCCCTACGTGCTGACGTTCGGGCCGTACCAGTTCTACTGGTTCTCGATCGAGCGCGCCCCGTCGCGGCTCACGCTGTCCAAGATGCGGCAGTTCGCCGACGAGGACTCCCTCCCGATCGACGAGCTCGTCCCGACCGTGACGCTGAGCGGCGAGTGGCGGGCGCTCCTGCGCGGCCGTGGCAAGGAACGGCTCGAGGCGGCGCTCCCACAGGTGCTGCGCCGCCAACGGTGGTTCGGTGGCAAGGCCCGCGAGATCCGGGCGTGCCACATCACCGACGTCGCCCCGATCGGGAAGAAGGACGCGCCGGCGCTGCACATCCTCATCGTCCGTGTCGACTACGTGGACGGGGAACCGGAGGACTACGTCCTGCCGGTCGACTTCGCCGAGGGCGAGGATGCGGGCCGCATCGAGGCCACCACGCCGGGCGCGGTCCTGGCACAGGTGAAGGGCCAGGGTCAGCGCGGCCAGTCCGGGATCCTCTACGACGCGATGCAGAGCCCGGAGGCCGGCAGCGCGTTGCTGGACACCGCCGCGCGCACGCGACGGTTCAAGACCAACGCGGGGGAGGTGGTCGGCACCCGGCAGAAGCGCTTCGGGACCGCCCGCGAGCTCGACGAGCTCACGCCGTCTGTGCTGCGGGGCGAGCAGTCCAACACGTCGGTCCTGTTCGGTGACCAGTTCCTCATGAAGATCCTCCGACGGCTCGAGCCCGGGACCAGTCCCGACGTCGAGATCGGCAACTACCTGGCGCACGAAGCCGGCCTCGAGCACGTCCCGGAGATGCTCGGCACGGTCGATTACCAGCCGAAGGGTGCCGCCGAGCCGCGCACGCTCGCGATGGTGCAGCGCTTCGTCGCCAACGAGGGCGACGCGTGGGCGTTCACGCTCGACGAGCTCGAGCGGTTCTCGGAACGGATGCTCACCGACCCGCCTGACGCTGCGGGGCGGGTGCTCCCCGAAGCGTTGCCGGATCCGGTCAGCCTGGCGGCCGACGAGATCCCCGACACCGTCCACGAGATCATCGGCCCCTACCTCGACGCCGCGATCCTCCTCGGACGGCGGACCGCGGAGCTCCACGCCGCGCTCGCCGACGGCGAGGGCAAGCCGTTCGCGCCGGAGTCCTTCACCGAGCTCTACCAACGGTCGCTCTACCAATCCATGCGCAACACGGTGCGGCGCGGGCTGCAGAGCGCGGCTCGCGGCGCCAAGAGCCTCGAGGACGAGAACACCCGTGAGGCGGTGAGGGCCCTGGCGCGCCGGGAGTCGGAGATCCTCGAGCGGCTCAAGGTCCTGTCCGACAGCAAGATCGACACCGTCCGGATCCGCACCCACGGCGACTACCACCTCGGCCAGGTCCTGTGGACGGGGCGCGACTTCGTCATCATCGACTTCGAGGGTGAGCCTGCGCGCCCGCTCGGCGAGCGGCGCTTGAAGCGCTCGCCGCTGCGGGACGTGGCCGGCATGATCCGGTCGTTCCACTACGCCGCATCCTCCGCGCTCAGGTTCCAGGGCGAGCGGGGCGCGTTCCAGCCCGACAGCGAGCAGGGCGACGAGCTCGCGGGTTGGATCGTCTACTGGTACCGCTGGGTCTCCGCCGCCTTCCTCCGCGGCTACCTCGAAGCAGCCGGCGATGCCGACTTCGTCCCGTCCGACCCCGAGCACACGAGGATCCTCCTCGATGCGTTCGTGCTCGAGAAGGCCGTCTACGAGCTCGGCTACGAGATGAACAACCGTCCCGACTGGGTCTCGCTGCCCCTCGGCGGGATCGCCGAGGTGCTCGGTGACCACGAGGGCAGTTGATCGAACGGCCCGACCCCGCAGGAGGATCAGCAAGCACACACCACCACCCTGGACAGTGGCCCCACGACGAGAGGCCGGAAGATGACCGACGACACGACGACCAGGAAGCGACGGTCCGCGCGGGCGCACACGCAGGCGCCCGATGTCGCGCGGCGCGACGGAGATCCCGATCCGACCGCCCCGCCCCGCACCGACGAGGCCCCGGACGTCCCCGGCGCGGGCGCGAGCTCGATCTTCACCGACTACGACATCTACCTGTTCAACGAGGGCAGCCACGTCCGGCTCTGGGAGAAGCTCGGGGCGCGGCTCCGCGAGGTCGACGGCACGGTCGGCGTCCACTTCTCGGTGTGGGCTCCGAACGCCGAGTACGTGTCGGTGATCGGTGACTTCAACGGCTGGGACAAGTCGAGCCACGAGATGGCGCCCCGCGCCGACTCGGGGGTATGGGAGCTGTTCGTCCCCGAGGTCGGCAAGGGCGACAACTACAAGTTCCACATCCGGTCCCGCCACGAGGGCTACACGGTCGACAAGGCGGACCCCTTCGCGGTCCACGCCGAGACCCCGCCCTACACCGCCTCGAAGATCTGGGACCTCGACTACGACTGGGACGACGACGACTGGATGGACGAGCGGGGCGACCGCCAGGCGCTCGACCAGCCCATGTCGATCTACGAGCTCCACCTCGGGTCGTGGAAACGCCTACCGGACGAGGACGACCGACCGCTCACGTACCGCGAGCTCGCCGACCCCCTGATCGACCACGTGACCGAGCTGGGGTTCACCCACGTCGAGTTCCTGCCGATCATGGAGCACCCGTTCGGCGGGTCGTGGGGCTACCAGACCACCGGCTACTTCGCCCCGACGAGCCGCTTCGGCACGCCCCAGGACCTCAAGTACCTCATCGACCGGCTCCACCAGGCCGGCATCGGCGTGATCCTCGACTGGGTCCCGAGCCACTTCCCGAGCGACGAGCACGGGCTCGCCTACTTCGACGGCACGCACCTGTTCGAGCACGCGGACCCGCGCTTGGGCTACCACCCGGACTGGAACAGCTACATCTTCAACTACGGCCGGCACGAGGTGCAGAGCTTCCTCTTGTCCTCCGCGCTGTTCTGGCTCGAGGAGTACCACGTCGACGGGCTGCGGGTCGACGCGGTCGCCTCGATGCTCTACCTCGACTACTCGCGACGCGAAGGTGAGTGGATCCCCAACGAGTGGGGCGGCAACGAGAACGTCGACGCGATCCAGTTCCTGCGCCGCTTCAACGAGGAGATCTACGCCGCTTACCCCGGGGTGCAGACCCTCGCCGAGGAGTCCACGGCGTGGCCGATGGTGTCCCGGCCCACCTACATCGGGGGCCTTGGGTTCGGGCTCAAGTGGGACATGGGGTGGATGCACGACACCCTCGAGTACCTGTCCCACGAGCCGGTGCACCGGAGCTACCACCACGACCAGCTCACGTTCCGGGCGATGTACGCCTACAGCGAGAACTACTGCCTGCCGTTGAGCCACGACGAGGTCGTGCACGGCAAGGGGTCACTGGTCAACAAGATGCCAGGCGACGACTGGCAGAAGTTCGCGAACCTCCGGGCGCTGTACGGCTACATGTTCACCCAGCCCGGCAAGAAGCTGCTCTTCATGGGGCAGGAGTTCGCGCAGTGGCAGGAGTGGGGCCACGAGCGGTCGCTCGACTGGCACCTGCTGGACTACGAGCCTCACCAGGGGGTGCAACGCTGCCTCTCGGACATCGCGACGCTGTACCGGGAGCTGCCGGCGCTTCACGCCGGCGACGCAGAACCGTTCGGGTTCGAGTGGATCGATGCCACCGATTGGGAGCAGTCCGTGATCGCCTACCTGCGCAAGTCGCGGGGCGACGAGGACGTCGCGCTGGTGGTGTGCAACTTCACGCCGATCCCGCGCGACAACTACCGCATCGGGGTGCCCCGCTCGGGGTTCTGGCGCGAGGCGTTCAACTCCGACGCGGCCGAGTACGGCGGGGCGGGCATCGGCAACTTCGGCGGCGTCGAAGCCACGCCGCTGCCCTTCCATGGCCGCAGCCACTCGATCAACCTGACCCTGCCGCCGTTGTCGGTCATGGTGTTCGTGCCTGGCGATCCACCTCAGACCGAGCCAGGCGATACGGCTACGACGCGAGCGGGGCGAGGCGGGCCGTGAAGTGGCGGAGCCAGCGGGGCTGCTCGATGATCCGGTACCCCCGCAGGTCCGGCGCCCGGCCGGCCACGGCGGCGATGACCTCGCCGACGTAATCCACGTGGCTCTGGGTGTAGACCCGCCGGGGGAGGGCCAGGCGCACCAGCTCGTGAGGGGCGGGCTCGTCCGGCCCGTCCTCCCGTGCTCGACCGAACATGAGCGTGCCGATCTCGACCCCCCGCACGCCGCCCTCGAGGTACAGCTCGCAGGCCAGTGCCTGGGCCGGGTACTCGTAGGGCGGGATGTGCGGGAGGAAGGCACCTGCGTCCAGGTAGACGGCGTGGCCGCCGGCGGGGCGCACCGTGGGGACCCCGGCCTTCCACGCCTTCTCCGCGAGGTACTCCGCGGTGCGCGTGCGGTAGCGCAGGTAGTCGGGGTCGGTGACCTCGAGCAGCCCCTGCGCGGTCGCCTCGAGGTCCCGCCCCGCCAGACCGCCATAGGTCGGGAAGCCCTCGGTCAGGACGAGGTTCTCTCGGCACCGTGCGGCGAGCTTCCGGTCGTTCATCGCGAGGAACCCGCCGATGTTGCCGAAGCCGTCCTTCTTGAGGCTCATCGTGCAGCCGTCGGCCAACCGGAAGAGCTCCTCGGCGATCTCGCGTGGGGTGCGATCGCCCTGTCCGTCCTCGCGGGTCTTGATGAACCAGGCGTTCTCCGCGAAACGGCAGGCGTCGAGGAACAGGGGGACCCCCGCGTCGTGACACAGGTCTCGGACGGCACGGAGGTTGGCGAGGGAGGCTGGCTGGCCACCGCCGGAGTTGTTGGTGATCGTCATCATCACCAGCGGGACGTGGTCGGCGTCCTCGCGCAGGGTCCGCTCGAGTGCGTCGAGGTCCATGTCGCCCTTGAACGGTGCTTCGGAGGACAGGTCGGCGGCCTCTCGGCAGGGGAGATCGCGGGCCTCCGCGCCCTGGTGTTCCACGTTGGCTCGGGTCGTGTCGAAGTGGGTGTTGTTGGGGACGACGTCCCCGGCAGTCACCGTCTCGCTGAACAGGATCCGCTCGGCGGCCCTGCCCTGGTGGGTGGGGATGACGTGGGTGAAGCCAGTCAGTTCCCGAACGACCCGCTCGAAGCGGTCGAAGGAGCGCGCTCCCGCATAGGACTCGTCGCCCCGCATCATCGCGCCCCACTGCTCGGCCGACATCGCGCCGGTTCCGGAGTCGGTCAGGAGGTCGATGAGCACGTCGTCGGCGTGGAGCGCGAACAGGTTGTAGCCGACGGCCCGGAGCCGATCCTCACGCTGCGTCCGGCTCGTGAACGCCAGTGGCTCCACGCTCTTGATGCGGAACGGCTCGATGATCGTGCGGTGCGGCACCCCGGGCTCCGTCGTTCGCCTGGTCGACGGCCCGAGCGTGGCTCAGTCGAGGTGGGTGTCACCAGGGCCGAACGGCTCTGCTGGTGACCGACGACCGTCGGTGATCACTCTGCGTCGCGGTACTTGGCTTGCTTCGCCATACGGGCGCGCACCGTCTGGTCGAGCTCGACCTTCCGCAGCCGGATCGCCGCCGGGGTCACCTCGACCGCCTCGTCGGGACGGATGAACTCGAGCGCCTGCTCGAGCGACAGCTGCATCGGCGGGGCGAGCCGGACCAGTTCCTCGGCGCTGGAGGCCCGCACGTTGGTGAGCTTCTTCTCCTTCGTGGGGTTGACGTCCATGTCCTCGGACCGGGCGTTCTCGCCCACGATCATCCCCTCGTAGACCTCGGTGCCCGGCGAGATGAAGAGCACGCCCCGATCCTGGAGGTTCAAGAGCGCGTAGGTGGTCGCCTGGCCGCGACGGTCGGCGACCAGCGAACCGTTGGGCCGGGTCTTGATCTCGCCGACCCACGGCTCGTAGCCGTCGAACACGTGGTGGAGGATGCCGGTGCCGCGGGTCTCGGTCAGGAACTCGGTGCGGAAGCCGATCAGGCCGCGCGCGGGGGCGCGGAACTCGAGCCGCACCCACCCGGTGTCGTGGTTGACCATGTTCTGCATCCGGCCCTTCCGCAGGCCCAGTAGCTGGGTGACGACCCCGACGTAGTCATCGGGAACGTCGATTGACAGGTGCTCGAAGGGCTCGTGGAGCTGCCCGTCGATCTCCTTCGTGACCACCTGGGGCTTGCCGACCGTGAGCTCGAAGCCTTCGCGTCGCATGGTCTCGACCAGGACCGCGAGCTGGAGCTCGCCCCGCCCTTGCACCTCCCAGGTGTCGGGGCGTTCAGTCTCGAGAACGCGCAGGGACACGTTGCCGATGAGCTCCTGCTGGAGGCGGTTCTCGATGAGCCGGGCGGTGAGCTTGTCGCCGGACTCGCCGGACAGGGGCGAGGAGTTGACGCCGATGGTCATCCCGAGGCTCGGTTCGTCCACGGTGAGGACCGGCAGTGGGCGTGGGTCGTCGGGGTCAGCGAGCGTCTCGCCGATCGTGACGTCATCGAGCCCCGCCACCGCGATCAGGTCCCCTGGGCCGGCTTCGTCGACCGCGACCCGGTCGAGCTGATCGGAGACGTAGAGCTCGGTCAGGGTGACGCGCTCGATGTCACCGTTCGTGCGGCACCACGCGATCGTCTGCCCCTTCTTCACCCAGCCGTGCTGCACGCGGCACAGCGCAAGCCGGCCGAGGTACGGCGAGGCGTCGAGGTTCGTCACGAGCGCCTGGAACGGGTGCTCGTCGTCGTGGCGTGGCGCAGGGATGGCGTCGAGGATCGTCTCGAACAACGGATCGAGGTCCTCGCCGGGCTGGCTGAGATCGGTGGTTGCCGTGCCGGCCTTCGCGTTCGTGAAGAGCACCGGGATGTCGATCTGATCGTCGTCCGCACCGAGGTCGATGAACAGGTCGAAGACCTCGTTCGTGACCTCGGTGGGGCGGGCATCGTCGCGGTCGATCTTGTTGACCACGAGCACGATCGGCAGCCGCTTCTCGAGCGCCTTCCGGAGCACGAACCGGGTCTGGGGGAGCGGTCCCTCGCTGGCATCGACCAGCAGCAGCGCCCCGTCCACCATCGCGAGCGCGCGCTCGACCTCCCCACCGAAGTCTGCGTGCCCCGGGGTGTCGACGACGTTGATGGTGACCTCGCCCCGCTTGATCGCGGTGTTCTTGGCGAGGATCGTGATCCCCTTCTCGCGCTCCAGGTCGCCGGAGTCCATCACCCGTTCGGCGACGTCCTGGTTCTCGCGGAACGCCCCCGACTGCCACAGCATGGCGTCCACGAGCGTGGTCTTGCCGTGGTCGACGTGGGCGATGATGGCGACGTTGCGCAGGTCGTCGCGCGTGGTGGAGGACATGGGGAAGCCTTCGGGAAGAGACATGTTCGGCGGCCGACGAGCGCGGTGCGCCGCGCCTCAGGACGGTACCCCCGGGCACCCCCGCGCAGAGCGCCCAGACGTGGGAGGTGGTTCGTTCCATCCTCGGAGCGACTCGTTCGTATTTCCACGAACGAGTTGTTCGTAGTCTGACGAACGAGTTGGCCGGTCGACACGGTCGGGGGGTGGGTTGTGGTCGCCCAGCCACCCAGGGTGTGCGAGCAGTGCACGACCGTGCTGTGGATAGCTCCCACAGCGCCAGGACGTGTCACACCCGCTGCGTAGGGTGTCTGCATGACTTTGAACCAGACCCGCAGCCCGGCTGGCGGCATGGTGCCGGTCGCCTATTCGGTGGATCGGCTTGGGGTGCTGGAGGATGCCGTCGACCAGTTGGTCGAGGTGCCGGTGGAGCGGCTGGACGAGGCCGGGCTGCGGGCGGAGCTGGCGACGATCGAGAAGGTCCGCCGTCGGCTGCAGGCCCGGGCGGCACGGGCGACCTCGACACTGACCGGACTTGTCCGCCGCCAGGCCGACGACGGCACCCCGGGTTCACGCCGGGAAGCCCAGCGGGCCACCCAGCAGACCCACACCCAGCTGATGGACGAGCTGGACTGGACCCCCACCGAGGTCAAGGACGCGGAACGCCTCGGCCGGCAACTCGCCCGCACAGGCCCGCTGTCGGATGCCACCGATGCGGGGGAGGTGCCTCCCAAGAACGCCAAGACCCTGTCGCGGCTGCTGTCCAGGATCGAACCCGACGTGCGTGAGGCTGCCGAACAGCGGCTGCTGGAGGCTGCGAAGACCCAGACTCCGGGGGTGTTCGCGGACACCTGTCGGCAGGTGCTGGCCGAGCTCGACCCCGACGAGGCGGAGCGGGCCGAGCATGCCCGCCACCAGCGCCGGTTCGGGTCTGTCACCACCACCGCGGATGGGATGACCCGCATCTATGCGGAGCTGTGCGGGGTCGACGGCGCGCTCGTCAACAAGGCGGTCGATGCGTTCCGACGCCCCGACGCCCCCGGTGAGCACCGCCGCCCACCACAGGCCACCGCGGACGCGATCGTGGCCATGGCCCGCGCCGCCCTCGAAGGCGGCACCCCGGCCACCAACCGAGGCGTCCGCCCGCATGTCGTGTGCACCGTCCCGATCCAGAGCCTGATCGACGGCAACGGACCGGTCGACCTCGACGGCACCACCCTCCCCCTCGACGCCATCCGCCACCTCCTCGACGGCGCCGGCTGGAGCTTCGTCGTTACCGCAGCGCACGGCACCCCCATCGCGGTTTCCAAAGAATCCGGCACCGTCCCGGTGGGGCTGTGGCGCGCACTGCAGCTGCGTGATCAGACCTGCATCGCCGACGGCTGCGACATCCCCGCCGCCTGGTGCGACGTCATGCACCTCGACACCCCACATCGTCACGGCGGACCCCTCACCCTGGACAACACCGGGCTCGGCTGCCGCCACCACCACCGCGCCTACGACCACGGACGACTC
>JAWVZB010000044.1:0-25401 GCA_033722375.1 Nitriliruptorales bacterium
CCACTTCTGGCGGATCCGCAAGGACGGCGGGATCTCGGGTCCGCTGTGATGAGGAGGGCCTGACATGTCGGACGAGGTACAGGTCGATCAGGAGACCTACGACCGCCTGATCGCCGAGGGCAAGAGCGAACGGATCGCTCGGGCGAAGGCGAAGGCTGCCTCCGTTCGCAAGGAGAAGGCGGAGGCGGGCGAGTCCCTCGGCCCCACCGCCACCGGCGAGGAGTGGGAGCAGAAGCGCGAGCAGTGGCTCGAAGCACGCAGCAGCGGTGGCGCTGACGCAGCGGCCGGCGGTGGCACCGCGACCGCCACCGAGGAGCGCACGGGCCGCCTCACCCCCGAGGAGCGTGCTGCCCGCGTACAGGCGTCGCTCGGCAACGGCGGCAACGGTCAGCCCGCCTCGATCGGCGTGCCGGCGGAGTCGTCGCACACCCACCGGCTCCTGGCGTTGGTCCCCCCGTCGGGGATCCAACAGGTGCAGTCCAAGCAGCAGGACAAGGTCTACACCTGGCCCCACCTGCTCGTGGTCGAGTTCGTCGCGCTCCTCGCGATCACCGCGGTGACGCTGATCGTCAGCTACTTCCTGGACGCCACCTTCCGAGACCTCGCCAATCCCAACCTCACTCCCAACCCGTCCAAGGCGCCCTGGTACTTCCTCGGGCTGCAGGAGCTCCTGCGGTACTTCCACCCGATGGTGGCTGGGGTGACCATCCCCGGCGTGGGGCTGATCGTCCTCGGGGCGACCGCGTTCTTCGACAAGAACCCCTCCGCGAAGCCGGAGAACCGGAAGTTCGCCAGCATGGCGATGACCTTCTTCCTGGTGCTCTGGACGATGCTGGTCTTCGCCGGCTCGTTCTTCCGGGGCCCGGGCTTCAACTGGATCTGGCCGTGGCTCGACGGCCTCTACTTCGAGCTGTAGGGAGACAGTGCCATGACCGAGGGCTCAAACCGACGGCTCCCGAAGATCGAGCCGGTCGAGCGCCGCACGTTCCTCCGCTACAGCATGGTGGGCGCGGTCGGGGCCGGGCTCGGTGCGTTCGGGGTGGCTTCGCTTGGGTTCCTGTGGCCGAACCTCGCCGGTGGCTTCGGTGCCGACATCACCCTGCCGCTGTCCGCTGAGGACCTCTACAACCAGATCAACAGCGAGAAGGCGCCGTTCGTCTTCCCGGCGGGGCGCATGTACGTGGTGACCTGGAACCCGTCACTGCCGGGTGCCGAGGAGCAGTACGGCGAAGAGCACATCATGCTCGACGGCGAGCGCGGGCTGATGGCGCTCTACCACAAGTGCGTCCACCTGGGCTGCCGGGTGCCGTGGTGCCAGACCTCGCAGTGGTTCGAGTGTCCCTGCCACGGTTCGAAGTACAACCGGTACGGCGAGTGGATGAGCGGTCCCGCGCCCCGCGGCCTCGACCGCTTCCCCTCGCAGGTCAACGACGACGGGCAGGTCATCGTCTCGACCGGGACCATCATCACCGGACCCGCCCGTACCGCCCGGATCCTGCAGCAGGAACCCGAGGGTCCACACTGCGTCAACATCTAGCCTCCGACACCTAGCCCCCGACCCGACCACCGAGAGAGAACCCGCCGATGCACGATCTGCTGCTGCTCGCCACCGAGGCTGGTGACGAGGCCGCGTCCGGCATGTCCGGGGCGACCGTCGCGGTCATCATCCTCCTGGTGGCGCTGGGGGCGTTCGCCGTCGCCTACTTCGTGGTCGGCCCCGGCCGGCGCCGCGGGCCCAAGCTCAAGGGCGACATCCCGCTCGCCCAGCGTCCCTACCACTCCGACGACGAACTCGAATCCACCGGTCTCGAACGGGCCATGTCCTGGGCGACCGCCCTGGCGGCGTTCTCGGCCGTGTTCCTGCCGCTCTACTGGCTCGTCGAGCCGTCGCGCATCGACGCCAAGCTCGACCAGTTCTACGAGCAGGACGTCGAGAAGGGCCGGGCCGAGTTCGCCGCCAACTGCACCACGTGCCACGGCCCCAACGCCGAAGGCGGCTTCGCCTCGCACCCTGATCCCGAGATCGACGCCCCCTGGCCGGCACCGCCCCTCAACAACATCGTCGCTCGCTACGAGAACACCGACCTGCTGACGGTCCTCGGGGCGACCGAAGCCGAGCAGGTCCGCAACTTCATGATCGACACCATCAAGAAGGGCCGGCCCGGCACCCCCATGCCCGCGTGGGGGTCCGCACACCAAGGGCCGATGAACGACTTCCAGATCGAAGCGATCGTTCGCTACCTGTTGTCGATCCAAACTGGCGAGGTCGAGCAGCCCCAGGCCTCCGCCTTCGCCGGGCTCTCCGGTGAGGAACTGTTCAACAACGACTGCGCCCTCTGCCACGGGTTCGATGCGGAGGGGCGCGTGGGCCCGTCGCTCGTCGGGGTGTTCGACCGCTACGGCGGCCTCGAAGGGGACGAAGCCACCGAGGCCCGCGAAGCCGTGCGTGACACGATCGTCAACGGCCGGCTGGTGCCCTCGGTCGGGATCATGCCGCCCTTCAAGGACAAGCTGACCGACGACGCCATCGACCGCATCCTCGAGTACCTCGCTTCCATCCAGGAGGAGAGCGACCGCTTCTACGGCCAGATCGGCGGCTCCGGGGGAGAGGACGACTCATGAACGATCTGATCCTCTTCCTCGCCAGCGAGTCCGACCGCGTCCCCCCCGACCACGTCGCGGCCAACCTCGCGCTGCCGATCGCCATCCTGATCTTCTGCGGCAGCGTGTACCTGCTGCTGTGGTCCAACTACGGGGCCAAGAAGGGGGCGCTGATCTACTCGGTCGCGTTCTTCGGCTTCAACTTCATGCTCGGGGTCTTCTGGTGGTTCGGGGCGCCGGGCACGCCCGTCGCCACCGGCTTGCAGAACTTCCCCGGCCAGGCGACCGACGCCTACCAGGGCGCCTGGTACGGCATGCAGCCCGGCTCGCCCCGAGCCGAGTTCTTCGACTCGACCAACAACTTCGATGAGTTCGTCACCCCCGAGGAGATGGTCGGGACCGACGACCCCGAAGACCCGGGCCTGTCGTTCCTCAAGGGCGACCTCGAGCAAGCCAACCAGATCATGCTGTCCCAGTTCCTGCCGCGCGACGAGGCGGGCAGCCTGCGGGTCGGCGCCAACCGTCGCCAGGAGTTCCAGGAGGCCGCAGGCGAGCCCCAGAGCGGCGAGGCCCGTGCCGAACCCTTCTTCACGGCCGAACTCGCCACCACCGAGGACGGCACACCGCAGCTCAAGGTCATCGAAGAGGACGGCATCCGCATCGCCGGCGCCCAGTACAACGTGATCGCACAGTTCGTCGAGCAAGGCACCAACGAGGTCGTTCGCACCGAGGTGGTCGAGACCGGCAACTGGTTCGCCTTCAAGGACCCCGGGGCGATCTGGTTCCCCTCGGCCGTCTGGACCGGTGTCTCGCTGCTGCTGTTCGTGCTGAGCCTCGTCGGACTCGACCGCATGGAGCAGCGCGAGAAGGAACAGCAGACCGAGGTCCAAGAACCCGAAGACCTCGCGAGCCCCATCGCGCAGTAGGCGCGGGCGGACCCGCCCGCGCCCCGGGCCCGCACCGCTCGCCCAGCCCTACTCCCGGCGGTTCTGTATCGACCTCTGTGCTCGGTACCGTCCGCGGCGATGGTTCGGATCGCCTTCCTGCTCCTCCTCTCCCTCGTCGCCGTGGCGTGCTCGGGGGCGTCCGCAGCCGACTGTGACGAACGGATCGGCGGGGTTCGCCCCGGCGTGTGCATCCCCGCGGCGGCGGAGCGCGAGCCCGCCCCGACCGCGGCGATGCCGGTGCTGGGCGAGGACCGCGACCTGTCGCTCGAGGAGCTGCGAGGCGAGGTCGTGGTGCTCAACTTCTGGGCCTCGTGGTGCGGCCCCTGCCGGGCGGAGCAGCCCGACCTCAACCTCGCCTACGAGGAGCTCCAGGACCAGCCGGTCCGCTTCCTCGGTGTCAACCTCCAGGACAGCGAGGTGAACGCCCAGGCCCACGAGCGCGAGTTCGACATGCCCTACCCGTCGCTGTTCGACCCGTCGAACGTGTACGCGGCGAAGTTCGAGGGGGTCGGGCCGCGGTCGATCCCGTCGACGATCATCATCGACAAGGAAGGGCGCGTGGCGGCACGGCTCTTCGGGCAGATCCTCGGGGCACAGGAGGTCGTCGCCCTTGCCGAACGCCTCAGCTTCGAGGACTGACCTCCCGGCGATCGGGTGCGATCTCCTTGTGCCCATCGGGGGATCGGGTGCGGGTAGAGGTGCTCCGTAGCCGTCGGTGCACCCGATCTGGGTGCACCAGATGTGGAAGGGAGCCGTACCTTCGCGTGTTGTGTCGGGTGAACGTCCCGCAACCTCTCGAACCGGATCATGGCCGAGACCATCCAGATGCTCATCACCGACGCCAACGTGCTGTTGGCGGCGGTCATCGCGCTCGCGGCCGGCATCGTCTCGTTCGCCAGTCCGTGCGTGCTTCCGCTCGTCCCCGGCTACCTGTCGTTCATGAGCGGGCTGTCGGGCTCGGAGATCGCCGAGGGCAACATCCGGACCAAGGGGCGGCTCTTGCTGGGCTCGGTGCTCTTCGTGCTCGGCTTCGGGGTGCCCTTCATGCTGCTCGGGGCGTTCGCCTCCGACCTCTTCTTCGAACTCCAGCAGGCCCTCTGGGCCCGGATCCTCATGGGAGGCATCGTCGCCGCGCTCGGGGTCCTCATGGCCACGGGGCGCCTGACGAGTGAGTACCGGGTCACCGAGCGCGCACCCGACCGGGGTGTCTGGTCCGCACCCGTCCTGGGCTTCGTGTTCGGGGTCGGATGGACGCCGTGTGTCGGGCCCGCCCTCGGGGCGATCATCACCCTCAGCGCCACCACCGGTGGGGCCGTGCGGGGCGGGTTCCTCGGCATGGTGTACGCGCTCGGGATCGGGCTGCCGTTCATCCTCTTCGCGGTGCTCTTCAAGCGCATGGCCGGCACGCTCGACTTCCTCCGGCGCAACGCCCGCAAGCTCCAGATCGCCGGCGGCGGGCTCATCGCGCTGGTCGGGATCGCCATCGCCACCGGCCTGTGGAACTGGTTCATCACCCAGCTCCGCCCCCTGATCGGCGGCTTCGAGACCGTGATCTGACCTGACCGTCGACGGTGCGGGGGTACCGTTCGGACTCCTGTGAGCCGTCGTGACTCCACCGCACCTCCCGAGGCGAACCCCGATCTTCGGCGCCCCGGTGACCCACGCAGTCCGGGTCCGCTCGGGTTCGTCGCCGACTCGCTGCGGATGGCGTGGCGCTGGCTCACGCGGATGCGGACCGCGCTCTACCTCCTCGGGGTGCTGGCGCTCCTGACCGTCGTCGCGACCGTGGTTCCCCAGGAGCCCAACGTCCCCACCACCGTGCGGCAGTGGCGGACGGGAGAGGCTGGTCCCGGCCAGCTGTGGGCCGACCTCATCGACCTCATCGGTGGGTTCGACGTCTACGGGTCGGCGGTCTTCCTCGCGCTCCTGCTCCTGCTGTTCACGAGCCTGACCGCCTGTCTGATCCCGCGCTACCGGGCGTGGTGGCGCCTGGTGCGGCGGAGCCGTCCGCCCCGCACGAGCCACCTCGCGAGCCACCCCGAACACGCCACCTTCCAGATCGATGCGAGCCCCGACCAGGTGCTCGCCACCGCCCGTGGGATGCTCGCCGATCGGCGCTGGCGGCTCCGTGAGGACGACGGCCGCGAACCGGCCCAGGTCGCCGCCGAGAAGGGCCACGTCCTCCGGGAGGGCGGCAGCCTCGTGTTCCACACCTCGTTCTACGTGCTCCTGATCGCCATCGTGGCCGGGCAGCTCATCGGGTTCAGTGGCCAGGTGGGGATCGTCGAGGGGCACTCGTGGGCGGACACGCGTGTCGGCTACTGGACCCACGACGGCGGGCGGCTGTGGGACGACGAGGACCACACCGGCTTCGTGCTGACCCTCGACGAGTTCCACGTCGACTGGCATCGCGACCCCCGGTTCGGTGGCCAGCCGAGCCTGTTCCTCTCCGACGTCACCATCACGGAGCCCGACACCGGCGAGACCTACTCGGACACCGTCGGCGGCAACGACCCCCTCGTCGTCGACGGGATGAAGATCCACCAGCTCGACTGGGGCTACGCCCCGCGCGTCGTGGTCGAAGCCGACGGCGAGGTGGTTCATGACGCGTTCCTGACGCTCACCAACACCGACTCGGGCTTCTGGCGGGGCGCGGTCAAGGCCCCTGCCGCAGACCCCGACGTGGGTCTCGAGATCCTCTTCTGGCCCTACGCCCCGCCCGACGAGACCACCGGCGAACCGGTGCTCACGGGCGCCCCGTGGGCCGAGGCGCCGTTGCTGTTCTTCCGGGAGTTCCGGGGTGACCTCCAGCTCGAGGCGGTACAGAACGTCCGGAGCCTCGACACGTCCCGGCTCGAGGAGACCGGGGCCGGCGGGCTCCGACCAGGCGGCAGCTTCGAGCTCGCCGACGGGGTCACCGTGACGTTCCCCGAGCTGCGGCGCTGGGTCGGGTTCCAGGTCAGCAGCCGCCCCGCTGTTCCCTACCTGCTGCTTGGATCCGTGCTCGTCCTGATCGGTCTGATCCCCGGGTTGTACGCTTTCCGGCGCCGGCTGTGGGTCGCCGCCGAGCGGAGCGGCGAACGGACGCTCGTCACCGTCGCGGGGCGCGCCTTCCAGCGGCCGCAGGCGTTCGAGGACGAGCACCGCCGTCTCCTCGAGGCGCTACGAGAGCGACTCGCAGGAGCGACGGCGGAAAACACGGCCTCCGACGACGCACCGCTCGACGATCCGACGCCCGAGCACGACCAGGCGGTCCCGAGATGAACGATCCACAACTGGCCGAGATCGCGAAGCTGCTGTTCTCGCCCGTCACCCTGGTGGCCTACACCGCGGCGATGATCGCCTACCTGTACTCGATGTCGTCGACGGTGGGACGTGCGGAGGACGGGGACGCGACGGCAGCGGTCCGACCGAAGGGCCTGCGGATCGCCACCGGGCTGGGTCTCCTCGCGATCGTTGCCCACGGCGCGCACCTGCTGACGTGGTCGTTCGCTGCGGGGCGCTACCCGCTCGGCAACATGTTCGAGTTCTCGAACGTGGCGGCGTTCGTGGCCGCCATCGCGGCGATCACGGTCGTGCAGTGGCGCCTACAGCGCCCCGACGTCGTCGGGTTCGTGTTCCTCGGCGTGCTGCTGACCCTCGGGCTCGCTGTGCTCGTCTACACCGAGCCGGGTCCGTTGATGCCGATCCTCGACTCGTGGTGGCGCGCCATCCACGTCTCGACGATCGTGTTCGCGTTCGGGGTCTTCACGGTCGGGGCGGTCTTCACCGCGCTGTACCTGCTGCGCGAGACCGCGGAGCGACGCGTCGCCGAAGCCCGCGCGGGCAACATGAGCGGCTCCACCGTGGGTGCGGCCTTCGATACGACCACCCGGGACGCGGACGAGGACGAACTGCTCGAGGTGGTCCCCGGTCGCGAGGAGCCCGACGCGTCGAACATCGACGAAGACGCGGCTGCCTACGGGATCGCGCTCCGGCGAGCGCTCGCCCGTCCCGTGTCCGTCGCTGGCCGCACCGTGCATGTGCCGGTCTCGTTGCTGATCTGGACCGTGGTCGCCAGCGTCCCGTTCGCGCTCGTCTTCCAGCGCGCTTCCGCGATGGTGGGCATCCCGGTGGTGGCGCTAGCGGCGGTTCTGATCGCGTGGTGGTTCGTGCCGAGCCTGCCCGCCGCGACCACGCTCGATTCGCTCGCCTACCGCACCAACGCCTTCGGCTTCCCGCTGTGGACCTTCGGGGTCATCGCCGGAGCGATCTGGGCGGAACAGTCGTGGGGACGCTTCTGGGGCTGGGATCCCAAGGAGACGTCCGCGTTCCTCACGTGGGTCGCCTACGCCGGCTACCTCCACGCTCGCGCCACGCGGGGCGTGAAGGGGCGGGGCGCGGCTTGGATCGGTCTCGGGAGCTACGGCGTACTGCTGTTCACCTACTACGTCGTGAACCTGCTCGTCACCGGCCTCCACTCCTACGCGGGGCTCTGAGCCGAGCCGGTTCGGCCTCGGCATCGTTCTCAGGCGGTCGGCACCTCGAGGACCACGATCGGCTCGGTCGTCGGCTGGTCCGACCCGCCGGCCGGCTCCACCGTGACGGCGACCGCCTGCGCGGAGCCGACACCGCCCGCCAGGAGCTGGCTCGTGGCGCCCCGCTCGCCGGGTCGGAACAGGCCGGCGGGCACGGGACCGTCGGCACCGATCAGCCACAGCTCGTACACCTCGTCCTCGGAGAGCGTGGGCAACCCCTTGGCGAGGAACACCGCTTCGCCCTGCGATCTCGAGTAGACGAACTGGGCGACGCCGCCGACCTCGGTCTCGAGCGCGACGGTCTCCGCGTCCGGCGCGGCCATGATCTCAGCCATCTGCGCCGAAGCGGTCTCGAGCTCCTCCACGCGATCGTTGAGACCCGCGACGGTGACGCCCAAGCCGATCGCTGCGATCGCCAGGATCACGGCAGCCACGGTCAAGAGCCGCTGTGTCATCGGTCGCTTCGGCATCTCGACGACGGTGGGAGGCGGATCCTGACGGATCGTGTCCACTTCCGCCATCACCCGTTCCTTCAGCCCCGCCGGAGGCTCCTCGTGGCCGGCAGACGCCAGGTGAGCGGCGGTGGCGCGGAACTCCTCGACCTCGCGCCGGCAGGCTTCACAGTCGGCGAGGTGGCGCTCGAAGTCCCGTCGTTCGTCTTCGGGCAAGGCATCGAGGGCGTAGGCCCCGGTCAGTGTGTGCACATCGGCAGTCATGCTGTCACCCCCAATGCATCCCGCAGGCGGATGAGCCCGTCTCGGATGCGGGTCTTGATGGTCCCGAGCGGCGACCCCAGCAGCTCGGCGACCTCGCGATAGGTGTACCCCCCGTAGTACGCGAGTTCCACGGCCTCGCGTTGCAGATCGGTGAGCTCGTCGAGCGCAGCTCGCACCTGACGGTGCTCGAGGCGGGTCTCGACCTCCTCACTGACCTCGTCGAAGGGTCGGACGCGGTTCTCGTGGCCGATCCGCTCGTCCCGGTCGCGGGACGATTGCACCGAGCGGACCCGGTCGATCGCGCGCCGGTGGGCCATCGTGAAGATCCAGGTGCTGGCGCTGCCCCGCTCCCGGTCGAACTTCGTGGCGGTGCGCCAGATCTCGACGAAGATCTCCTGGGTGACCTCTTCGGACCGGGCAGGGTCACGGAGGACCTTGCGGACCACTCCGTAGACCTGGCCCCCGTAGCGGTCGTAGAGCTGGTCGAAGGCGTCGCGGGAGCCGCGGGCGACCTCGTCGAGTAGGTCTTCGTCGCTGCGATCGTCGGCTCCGCCGTCGATCGCGCGGAGACGGGGCTGCTCGTTGGGCTCGGGGCTCACGTCAGCCCTCCTCGGTGACCACGATGGTGCCTGTCATCCGTGGGTGGAAGCGGCAGAAGTAGGAGATCTCGCCCGGCTCCTCGACGGTGTAGGTGGCCATGGTGCCAGATGCTTCGTGTTCGCCGAGGCTGCCGAGCTCGTTGTCGAAGCGGTCGGTCTGCTCGCCCGGGCTCCCACTCGTGACGGTGTGGGCGAAGTCGTCCTCGTTGGTCCACGTGATCGTGGTACCGACGGTGACCTCGATGGTCTCGGACATGAACTCGAAATCCTCGATCGTCACTGCTGCTTCTTCGCCGGCGGATGCCGTCGTGCTGGTGGCGGTGGGCTCGATGTCCGAGCCTCCGCAGCCGGCCACGACCAGCGTGCCGACGAGCAGTGCGGTGATGGCGGAGTGTCTCATGGCTGTCTTCCCTGCGATGGTGGGGAGCCGCCCCCGCATCCGCGGAGGCGGCTCCGTCGCGTGGCTAGTCGTCGGTCACTGGACGAGGACCGCGCCGAGCGAGTCGATCGCCGTGGTCAGCGTCTCGACGTGCTTGTCGAGGTTCTGCTTGACCGCGTCGGCCGGGATCTCCCCGCCCGAGATCTTCTCGAAGAACGCACCGGCCTGCTCCCGGTAGCCGTTCAGGTCCTCGATGGCACCCTCCTTGAGGCTGTCATCGTCGGTGGCCACGCCCTTGGCGTAGTCCACGAAGAACCCGATGTGCTGCCTCCACAGTTCGATGAAGGCGTCACGCTGATCCGGGGCGACCGAGCCGACCAGATCCGCCAGCTCGACGGTGTTCTCGTCGAGCGCGGCTTCGGCGGCGCTGAAGGCTTCACTGTCCAGACCAGCGGCGAACGCGGTCTTGACGGTGATCCCCGAGAGGTAGACGTGCTCCTCCAGGACCGTCGAGAGCGTGGCGTAGGTCTGCGCGGCTGGCGACTCGACGTCGCCTTCCATGCCGGTGGCGGCGACGATGCCGCCCGCGAGTGCCTTGGCGGACCCGCTCTCTCCGACGTGGTTCGCG
Source organism: Nitriliruptorales bacterium (assembly GCA_033722375.1). Taxonomy (GTDB): domain Bacteria; phylum Actinomycetota; class Nitriliruptoria; order Nitriliruptorales; family Nitriliruptoraceae; genus JAWVZB01. Next base: position 10,388 of record JAWVZB010000044.1, read on the forward strand.
GCTTCACGCAGCTCGGTGAAGACCGTTCCCTCACCGGCGACCGCGGCTTCGATGGCGCCGTTCAGCGTCTCGATGTGACCCTCGAGCGACTCGACCACGGCGTCTGCCGGGATCTCACCGCCGGAGATCTTCTCGAAGAACGCGCCAGCCTGCTGCTGGTACTCGTCGAGGTTGGCTTGGGCCTGGTCAGCGAGCTCCTGGTCGTCTGTGGCGAGGCCCTTCGCGTAGTTGACGAAGAAGCCGATGTGGTTCCTCCACAGCTCCAAGAAGGCGTCCCGCTGGTCCGGAGCGACCGACCCGACGACGTCGGCCAGCTCGACCGAGTTCTCGTCGAGCGCTGCCGCAGCGGCCTTGAAGCCTTCGCTGTCGAGGCCGAAGTTCACGCCCGCATCGACCGCGATACCTGCCAGGTAGACGTGCTCCTGGAGGAGGGTCGACAGCGTCGCGTAGAGCTGGGCGGCCGGCGACTCGACGTCACCTTCCATCCCGGTGGCAGCAGCGATGCCGGTCGCGAGCGCCTTCGCCGATCCGTTGTTCCCGACGGCCTGCGCGGCGACCTTCAGATCCGCGAAGGGATCCGCCGGCAGCGACGCCTGCTCGTCGGAGGTGTCGTCCTCCGTCGCAGTGGACGTCTCGGTCGGCGTCTGGGTCTCGGTCTGCGTCTGGGCCTGCGTCTCGGTGTCCGTGGGCGGCGTGTTCTCGTCCTCACCACCGCATGCCGCGAGCGCAAGGGTGAGGGCCATGGCGATCGCCAGGGGGCCGGTTCTCTTCTTCAGGTGTCTCACAACGAACTCCTCGTTTGCGGGGGATGTGACCCTGACCGGGCTCTCCGGCGGGTGTCGTGTCCTGGTTCGCGAGCCTCCCCGGGGGCGGATTGCCGAAGACCCCGCCGGATCCGGGGATCGTCGTGGTCCCCCTGTCCAGATGGACAACCGGCAGCCCGTAGCGTGGTAGCTCCACGTCAACGACTTCGACGGGAGAGCACATGCCAACGCGTAGTTCCACGGCGATCTGGAAGGGATCGATCGGCGACGGGTCGGGCACGATGACCGTCGGCGACGGCGTCTGGGAAGGCAGCTACAGCGTCCCGTCCCGCTTCGAGGACGGTGACGGCACGAACCCCGAGGAACTGATCGGGGCAGCCCACGCGGGGTGCTTCTCCATGGCCCTGTCAGGTGTCCTGACGCGTGCGGGCCACGAGGTCAGCTCGCTGCGGACGACCGCCGACGTGACCGTCGAGAAGTTCGACGACGGCTGGCGCATCACCCGTATCCACCTGCACTGCCAGGGTGAGGTCGACGGGATCGACGAGGAGGGCTTCCAGTCGGCGGCTGAGGACGCCAAGCAGAACTGCCCGGTGTCGAAGGCGCTGGCCGGAGTCGACGAGGTGACGGTCGAGGCGACGCTGGCCTGATCGGTCCGCCCCGTCAGGCGCCGTTGGTCTTGGTCACGAACGCCTCCAAGGCGCGGCGGGAGATCTTCCCCATCGCGTCACGCGGAAGCCGCTCGACCGTCCACAGCTCTTTCGGCAGCGCGTAGCCAGGCAGCAGGTTCGTGACGCTGCGTCGCAACTCCTCGAGCGTCGGCGGGTCATCGGGGTCGGCTGGGACGACGACCGCGGCCACGACCTGGCCCCACTCGGGGTCGGGGCGGCCGACTACCGCGGCCTCGGCGACGCGGTCGTCCGTCGTCAGGGCGTTCGCGACCACGCTCGCCATGACGTTCTCGCCACCGGTGATGATGACGTCGTCCACCCGGCCGAGCACCTGGAGCTTGCCGTCGTCGTCGATCTGCCCGACGTCGTTGGTCACGAACCAGCCGTCACGGAACGCCTTGCCCGACAGGTCCGCTCGGCCGCGGTAGCCGCGCATCACGACCGGCCCACGGATCCGGATCCGCCCGCCGTCGTTGACGTCGACCTCGACCCCGTCGAGCGGTTCGCCGTCGTACACGCAGCCGCCACACGTCTCGGTCATGCCGTAGGACCGCACGATGTTGACGCCCCGCTCCTCCGCTTCGGTCGCGAGGCTCTCGGCCAGCGGTGCGCCGCCCACGAGCACGGCCTTGAAGTCGGACAGGTCGACGTCGGCATTGAGGAGCCGCTGGAGCATCGTCGGGACGAGCGAGATGAACGCCGCCCGGGTCTCGCCGGCGATGGCCTCGACGTCGAAGCGCTCGTGGATGATCGGTTCCGCGTCCATGCGGCGGGAGCGCAGGATGCCGCTGAGACCCGCGATGTGGTGCAGCGGCAGACAGACCAGCCACCGATCGCCCTTCTCCGCCCCGAGCCGCCGCAAGCTGGCCTGGAGGGAGGAGTTGATCGCAGAGTGCGGGAGCTCCACCCCCTTCGGGCGGTCGCTCGTGCCCGACGTCACCAGCACGAGCCCGGTTCCGTTCGGCACGGGGCGTGCGCCCGGCAGACGCCGGAGGGAGGCACCGGACTTGTCGCCGTTGCGGGGCGAGGCGAGCGCTGCGGGCCGGAGCTCGTGCAGGATCTGCTCGATCTGGGGGTCCGGGAAGTGCCAGGGGAGGGGAAGCACCGCATCGCCGGAGGACCAGATCTTGGTGACAGCAGCCACGAAATCGGGCCCGGGGGGCAGCCGCAGGGCGATCAGCTCCGGTTGCAACGCTCACTCCATCAGTCGCGGCGCCGGCAGAACGGGCCAGCGCGACGAGTAGCCTAGGCGCCCGTCGGAGAAGGTCCTCAAACGTGCCGCGTCAACGTTCGATCTCACGCCCCTCGTGAACGCGGGGGTCTGGGTCGAAGCAGCACGTCCTCGGACCCTGCCCGCAGCGGTCGCACCGGTGCTCGTCGGGACCGCGGTCGCGGACCGGTTCGTTCTCTGGCGGTTCGGGATGGCGCTCATCGTCGCGTTGGCGCTCCAGGTCGCGGTGAACTACGCCAACGATCTCTTCGACGCCAACTCGGGCGTGGACGGCGCCGAGCGCCTCGGGCCGCGGCGGGTGGTCGCGGCCGGCATCGTCGCCCCAGCCGCGATGCGGCGGGCGCTCGTCGTGGCGTTGGCGGTCGCTGCCGTCGCCGGTCTGGTGCTCGCGGCTGCCGTCGGGTGGGAACTCGTGCTGGTGGGGCTGGCCTCGGGTCTGGCGGCGCTCGGCTACTCGGGAGGACGGACCGCCTACGCGTCCCGGGGGCTCGGTGAGCTGTTCGTGTTCGTGTTCTTCGGGCTCGTCGCGACGGTGGGCAGCCAGTACGTGCAGGACGAGACGTGGCGATGGGTGGCGGTGCTGGCAGCGGTGCCCATCGGGCTCGTCGCGGTGGCGATCCTGGTCGTGAACAACCTCCGTGACATCCCGACCGACGCGCCGGCGGGCAAGCGGACGCTGGCCGTACGCATCGGGGACGCCCACACGAGGCGGCTGTTCGTGGGCCTGGTCGGGGTCGCTCTGCTGGCCGACGTGGCCGTGGCGCTCGCGGTGGGTTCCGCGTGGCCGCTGCTGGCGCTGGCGGCCGCGCCACTGGCATGGGGGGCGGTCCGGCCGGTCCTCGACGGCGCTCACGGGCGGGCCCTGATCGTCGCGCTGGAGCAGACCGGTCGGTTCCACCTCGTCCACGGCGTGCTGCTCGCGTTGGGCCTGGCGGTCGGGTCGTGAGCGGGATCGAGCGTGTCGTCGCCGTGCGCATCCCGATGCGCATCCGGTTCCGACGGGTCGACCACCGTGACGCCCTGCTGCTCGAAGGGCGCGCCGGATGGGGCGAGTTCTCGCCGTTCCCCGAGTACGGGCCCGCCTACGCTGCCCGTTGGCTGTCGGCCGCGGAGGAAACAGCCGACGACCCCTGGCCGGCGGCGCTCCGTGACCGGATCGAGGTCAACACCACCGTTCCCGCCGTGGACGCGGAGACTGCCCGTCAGTTGGTCACGGCGTCGGGGTGCCGGACCGCGAAGGTGAAGGTCGCCGAACCCGGACAGACGCTCGCGGACGATCTGGACCGGGTCGCCGCAGTGCGGGACGCGCTCGGTCCGTCCGGACACGTCCGTGTCGACGCCAACGGGGCGTGGGATGTCGACACCGCCGCGCACGCGATCGCGCGACTCGCTGTCTACGACCTCCAGTACGCCGAGCAGCCGGTCGCGACCCTGGAGGAGATGGCGGAGCTGCGGACCCGCGTCGACGTGGCGTTGGCCGCCGACGAGTCGATCCGGACTGCCGAGGACCCGCTGCGGGTCGCGCGTCTCGACGCCGCCGACGTGGTGGTCGTGAAGGTCCAGCCACTCGGCGGGGTCCGCCGGGCGGCAGAGGTCGTCGACGCAGCAGGGCTGCCGGCGGTCGTGTCGTCCGCGCTCGAGACCTCGGTCGGTCTGGCGGCTGGCCTCGCGTTGGCCGCCGCGCTCCCCGAGCTGCCGTACGCGTGCGGCCTCGGCACCGCGCCGCTGCTCCGGGGGGACGTGGTGGAGGACCCACTGGTCCCGGAGGGCGGAGTGATCGAGGTCCGTCGGCCCGTGCCGTCGGACGAGCTGATGGAACGGTGGGCCGCCCCCGACGAGGCCGCGGCTGCCATGATGGAACGCAGGGATGCTGCCCGCCAGGCCGCTGGGAGGTACGTGTGAGCGCCCCGAACCCCTCGACGGCGTTCGCGCGCGTGCTGGTCGACGAGTGGACGCGTTGCGGCGTGACCGACGTCGTCGTCGCGCCGGGCTCCCGCTCGACCGCGCTGGTGCTGGCGGTCGCGGATCGCGACGATCTGCGGACCCACGTCCACATCGACGAGCGCTCGGCCGGGTTCCTGGCGGTGGGCCTCGCCCGGCGATCGGGGCGCCCCGCCCTCGTGGTCACCACGTCGGGGACCGCCACCACGAACCTGCATCCGGCCGTGGTCGAGGCGGACCGGTCAGCCGTGCCGCTGCTCGTCGTGACCTCGGACCGGCCGCCGGAGCTCCGCGACACGGACGCGAACCAGACCATCCGACAGTCCGGCCTGTACGGGGGGGCCGTGCGGTGGCAGGTGGACCTCGGGATCGCCGAGGATCGTCGCGAGGCCGTGGCCTACTGGCGTTCCACCGCCGACCGTGCCCACGCCGAAGCGACGGGATTGGGCGGCGCGGCGGGGCCGGTGCACGTCAACGTTCCGTTCCGCGAGCCCACCGTCCCCGAGTCGGACGACGGCCGGTCGACGGCCGCCCCGTTCCATCACGCGCTCGACGGGCGCCCCGACGGCCGACCGTGGGTGGAGGTGTCCCTGGCCCCCCGTGTTCCCGACCCCGCACTCGCGGGGCGTCTCGCCCGCCACCTCGGCTCCGTGGGGCGGGGGCTCATCGTCACCGGCGAGGGCGGCCCGGGTCCGGACGCACTCCATCGGCTGGCCGAGGTCCTCCGGTGGCCCGTGGTCGCCGAACCCCTGTCCGGCGCCCGTGACCGCGAGGGCGTCATCGCCACCCACCATCACCTGCTGGCGTCGGAGTCCTTCACCGAGGAGCACCGGCCGGAACTGATCCTCCGCTTCGGTCGCGGCGGACTGTCCCGCAACCTGATGCGGCTCCTCGGTGCCGACACCCCACAGGTCGCGGTGCTCGCCGACCGCCGCTGGTCCGATCCGCAGCGGGCTGCGACCGAGATCGTGGTCGCCGACCCGACCCTGCTGTGCGGGGCGCTGTCCGCGCAGCTCGACCCGGCGACGGACGACGCGTGGCGCTCGGCGTGGCGCGAGGCTGACCGTCGTGCGTCGGACGCGATCGAGGAGGCGCTGACCGACGGCGAGCTGAGCGAGCCCGCGGCCGTGCGGGCGGCGACCCGGGCGACGCCCGACCAGACTGCGCTCGTCGTGGCGTCGTCGATGCCGGTGCGTGATCTCGATGCGTTCATGGTCCCGCGTTCGGGACTCACGATCCACGGCAACCGCGGGGCGAGCGGGATCGACGGGTTCGTGTCCACCACCCTCGGCGTGGCGTTGGCGCACGAGGGTCCGACGCTCGCGCTGGCGGGGGATCTGTCCATCCTCCACGACAGCAACGGGTTCCTGCTGGACGCAGGCGGCGACGTCGGGGACGTGACGTTCGTCGTACTGAACAACGACGGCGGGGGCATCTTCCACTTCCTGCCCCAGGCGTCCGAGGACGAGCACTTCGAACGGATCTTCGGGACGCCGCATGGTCGATCATTCGCCGACCTGGCGGCGTTCCATCGCATCGGCTATCAGCTCGTCACCGACCGGAAGGAGTTCGAGGACCTCGTCGCGGAGCCAGACGGTCGGCGGCTCCTCGAGGTCCGGACCGACCGGGCCGCCAACGTCGAACTCCACCGCCGCATCGTGGACGCAGTGGCCGCGGCGCTCAGCTCACCTTGAGCTCAGTGGGCGAGCGCGCCGGCGTTGTTCCGTGGCCCCTGGACGAGCGGCGACGCTCCTCGCCGACCTCCGCGTAGCGCTCGGGCAGGAACCGCCCGACGTACTCCTTGATCGGGTTGGTTCGGTGTCGTGGCAGGTCCATGTCGGCCATGAGGTCGTCGATGTAGTGCGACATGTGAGGGCCGATGAAGTAGCCGCCTCGAGCTGGGTGGAAGGTCTGGGACGCCCAGTGCTCGACACGATCGATCTCGTGCTCCATCACCTCACGCTCGGGCAGGTCGAGGTCACCCCGGAAGTTCGCCGCGAGCCAGTGCGCCGCGATCTCCGAGGTGAGCTGGCTCAGGAAGGACTGGGCGTAGCCGACGAAGCCGAGGCGGGGTTCAGCGGGCGGCAGGATGTGCCGGTAGAGGCGGAACCGCCCCCCGGTCTGGACCGCATCCTGCAGGTCCGGGGCGAGGAAGTCGACCTGTTGATGCCAGCCGGTTGCGAACACGATGACGTCGGGGTCGAGCATCTGGCCCGTGCTGAGCTGTACGGTGCCCGCTTCGGTGACGTGGTCGATCTCGGCCCGGATGGGGGTGGCACGTCCGTTGCGGACCGCATCGTAGAACTTCCGCCCGATCCCGATGTCGAGGTTGCCGGGGAGTGGCTCGTCGGGAACCAGCGGGGCGGGGATGCCCAGCAGTCGGCGAACCAGCCAACTCTGCATCCGCCAGAACGCCCGCACCAGCCAGCGCCCGGGCCCGTGGAGCAGCGACTCGATGCCGCTGGTCCGGTGGTAGCGGTACATAACCTCGAACATCCGCGTGAAGAACGGCCAGTCGTAACGCAGGCCGAAGAGGTAGCGGGGGGCACTCCAGTGGGGCTTGCGGAACACCAGCGCGCACGATGAGCCGTGCTCGGCGGCGACCGTTGCACAGTCGAGCGCGGACTTCCCGGCACCGACCACGATGACCGACTGGTCGGTCACTGCCGCTGGGTCGGTCAGCTCACTCGAGTGCAGGATCAGGCCGTCGAAGTGCTCGAGTCCCGGGATCTCTGGAGTGTTGGGCACAGAGAAGACCCCGTTGCACACCACCACGAAGTCGGCCTCGACGGTCTGTGGGTCGGCCTGGTGCTCGACGGGCCTGGCAGAGATCCGGAACGAGTGACCACCCTCGTCCTCGGGTAGCCGCTCGACGGAGGTGACCTCCATGGAGGTGTGGATGTGCTCGTGGAGTCCGAAGTGCTCCGCGTAGTCGTGCAGGTACTGCCGGACTTGCGGCGCGGTGGGGAAGTCGTCCGCGGTGTCCGGGTAGGGGAAGTCGGAGAAGGCGTAGCCCTCGCGGGCCGTGTTCGTGCGGAGGTCCGGGTAGGTCCGCGAACGCTCCCAGACGCCTCCGATGTGGGGCTTCTTCTCGAAGCAGATGACGTCGAACCCGTCGTTGTTCATCACCTTCGTGGTCACGAGGCCCGAGATCCCGGCACCGATCACACAGACTCGCTGTGGCGTGGGGTCGGATATCGCTGCGCGGCGCTGGTCGCTCGCGCTCACCTGGCCCTCCCGTTCCTCGGTGCGCGTGCTGGACTGTTATATGATACATCGTTACGTTACGATGTTTCGTAACAACTGTCAACCGGTAGGCTCGAGGCCATGGGGAGACCGCGAGAACACGACGAGACCACGGCTGAGGCCCTGCTCGACGCCGGTGAGGAACTCCTGGCGACGGGCGGTCAAGACGCGGTCAGTGTTCGAGCGGTGACGCGCGCGGTGGAGGTGCCGACCAGGGCGGTGTACTCGCTCTTCGGTTCCAAGGCGGGGCTGCTACAGGCGTTGGCCGCCCGGGGCTACCGCTTGTTGGCAGACCGGGTTGATGGTGTCGCTGCCACCGATGACGCCCTGGCAGATCTGGTGGCGGCGGGGATGGAGGGTTTCCGTCCGTTCGCACTCGCGCACCCGGGTCTCTTCCGGCTCACGTTCCAACGCGTCCCGGCCGAGGTCGTGTCCGATGCCACGGTGAGCGAGGCCGCCTTCGCGAGCTACCGCTCCCTCGTCCGGTGGATCGAGCGAGCTCAGGAGTCCGGCGCCATCGATGGTCGTCCCGCTGAGGAGCTCGCCTTCGCCTTCCACTCGTGCTGCCTGGGGCTTGCGACCAGCGAGCTGTCCCGCGAACCACCGCCCGTCGGCGGGAACTTCTGGGAGCCGGTGCGCGATGTCGACGGTGCGGATCTGTGGCGGGGCGCGCTCGAGGCGCTCGTGACCGGGTTCAGCCAGAGTGGCCGCGATTGAGCCGCCTTCCCTGCCCGGCTCCGACGGCTGGGCCCCGCACGCCAGCGGGATCAGGGGGCGAAGGCGGACTGCATCGCCAGCAGCTTGACGCGGGTCTCCTCGAGCTCGTCCTCGGGCAGCGAGCCCTCGACGATGCCCGCGCCGGCGAAGAGTCGCGCCCGCGCTCCCGAGAGCTGCGCGCAGCGGAGCGCGACGCCGAACTCGCCGTCGCCGCTGCCGTCCATCCACCCGACCGGCCCGGCGTAGCGGCCGCGGTCCATGTGCTCGAGCTCGCGGATCAGCTCGACGGCCACGTCGGTGGGCACCCCGCCGACGGCAGCGGTGGGGTGGAGGTCGGCCGCCAGGTCCAGCGCGGACGGCGCGTCGGCGGGCAGCGCCCCGCGACACCAGGTTCCGAGGTGCATGACGTTGGCGAGCCGCAGGAGGTGTGGCTCGTCCTCGATGTCGAGTGACTCACAGTGTGGGGCGATCGCGTCTCGCACCGTCCGCAGCGCGAGCTCGTGCTCCCAGCGGTCCTTGTCGGAGCTGCGCAGCGCTGTCGCGAGCGCGTCGTCCTCGTTCTCGTCCCCGCCGCGCGGCGCCGAGCCCGCCAGCACCCGCGACGCGACGTCGCGGCCGAAGCGGCTGACCAGCAGTTCCGGGGTGGCGCCGACGAACCCGTCGACGACGAACGTGTAGCACCCGGGGAACCGGCCCTGGAGGCGACCGGCCAGCCGCCGGGGCGAGAACGCCACCTTGGACCACAAAGCGTGGTCACGCGCGAGCACGACCTTGTCGACCCGCCCGGTCTCGATCTGCTCCAGCGCGGTCGCGACCGCCTCGAGCCAGCTCACATCGGGCAGGGACGAGCCGGCATACCGGGGGCGGTCGACGGGGTCGGTGGAGACGACCTCGGGCTCGAGCGTCGGTGGATCCTCTGGGAGCGGTTCGACCCCGATCCGGGTCACGAACGTCGTCTCGTCGATCCGCCCCGCGACGATCTCGGGGACGATCACCACCGACCCATGGGAGCGGTCGTCGAACCCGAAGCTCGCGAGCGCCACGAGGCCGGAGCCGGGAACCTCGACGGGGTCGTCGACGGTCGCGTCCCGCGTCAACGCCCCGAACCACTCACGTGCGCGACGGAACCGGTCGTCACCGGCGCCCACGTCCAAACGTGCCGCCTCGCCGATGCCGACCAGGCCGCGGTCGCCCTGCAGCCATGCCGTCCCGGCGTGGTCGTCCAGCAGCTCGACGAGCGGCCGGTCGAGCGCGACGGGCCAAGTGCGGACGTGGAAAGAGGTCACTCGTCCTGCTCGGCGGCGAGCCGCTCCATCGCCGCCTGAACGAGCAGCCGACGCAGGTGCTGCGCCACGAGCCGTTGGGTGGCCGGGAGCATCGTGTGGAGCGCTCCGATCATCTGCTCAGCCGCTTCCTCGTCCGAGTCTGCGAGGCCGACGGCGGGATCGCGGACGTAGCGCGCGAACAGATCCACGGCGTGCTCGGCGATGCCCCGGAGCGCCCCGTCGGCCCGCCGCGCGAGGTCGAGGAGCTCCGAGAGGGGGAGGCCGGCGTCGACCAGCTCCACGGCGGCTCGCACGCTGTCGGTGTCGGCCGCCCGGAAGCGGAGCGGGTCTTCGGCCACGGGCAGCAGCAGGTTCTCACGGACCAGAGCCTCGAGCAGGGGCACCGAGACGGCTGCCTCGTCCGCGAGCTCCTCGAGTGTGAGGATCCGCTCGTTCTCGGCGTCGTCGCCCGGCAGCGGACCCGCCAGAGCCTGCGCGACCGCCGCGTCGGAGGGGTCCAGTGCGTTCCGACCGCTCACGTCCGGCTTACCTGCCGAACCCGAAGAGTCCCCGCTTCTTGCTGCCCTCGCCGACCTTGTCGCCGCTGGCGGTGAAGTTCGACAGGTCCACCTCGCGCGACGGTTCCTCTTCGGGGTCCTCGTCGTCCGGCTCGGACTCGGCCTCTGTGGGGGCGGGCTCGTCGGCGGCGACCTCGGGCTCCTCGTCGGCCTCGTCGTCGGGTTCGGGCGGCTCGTCGGCGGCTCCGTCGTCGGTGCTCGGCTCCGCATCGGCGGGGGCGGGGGGAGGCGGCTGCTCGACCGGGCCCTCGTCCTCGTCCGGTTCGGCATCGCTCGCCGCCGGCATGGGCCCCGGCCCGTCGGGTTCCGCGGTGTCGGTCGACGCCCCCGCGTCCCCCATGGGCGGGGGAGGCTCGGTGACGGCGTCCTGCGGCGGTTCGGCCGACGCGCGCTCCTCCACCTCGAGCTCGGCCACGGCGGCCTCGAGGTCGTCGAGGTCGAAGTCGTCGTCCACCGACCCGATGTCGGCGTCCGCGGTGTCGGTCTGGTCGATCGGCACGTCGGGCTTCGCGGCTGGTTCGGGGGGTGGCTGCGGCCCGGTCCCCACCGGTGAGGTGCTCGGCGGCTCCCACCCCGGCGCCTCGTCCGGGTCGGTGGCAGCGGGGCGCTCGTCGGGGTCGAGATCCTCGTCGGCCTCGCGGGCCACGGCGTCCGGACCGTCGTCGCCGGTCGGAGGCGGGGTGTAGGCGCCGCTGGCGGTGTCGTCGACGTCGGCCACCCACGGCTCGGGCTCGTCCGGGTGCTGCTCCTCGAACTCTGCTTCGAGGCCGCGTGCCGCCTCTGCGAGGTCCTCGTCGCCGGTGCTCGCAGCGAGGTCGACCTGGTGGCCGACGTGGCACTGGCCCTGTTCGTCGACGGGTACCTCGGCACCACACTTGGGGCAGTACGCGCGCGGCATGATCCTCCTCGGACACGAGCTAGCCTCGCGCCGCAACCTACCCGACGACGCCCGCGTCGGGCTGCCCGAACGCTCGCCCTCGGCTGCTGTGAGGTCCCCGTGACACGCCCCGCGGCGACGCCCGGTCCCGAGCTCCCGGCGTTCGGGAGCGAGGGCAAGGACCGCCGACTCGTCCAGGAGATGTTCGACCGGGTCGCGCCCCGCTACGACCTCGCGAACGCCATCCTGTCGCTCGGTCAGGACGCGCACTGGCGGCGCGTGACAGCCGAGGCAGCTCGCCCCGCCGACGCACGCGTCCTCGACGTCGCCGCCGGCCCCGGCAACGTCGCCCTCGCGCTCTTGCGGCGCGGCGCCGCCGAGGTCGTCGCGCTCGACCTGTCGTTCAACATGCTGGCCGCCGGCGCGGAGCGGTGGGGCCGCGACGGGGCCCTCGGCCTCCACTGGGTGAACGCAGACGCCCTCGCGCTGCCGTTCGAGGACGACACCTTCGACGCGGTCACGATCAGCTTCGGCCTGCGCAACCTGCCGGATCCACCCGCGGGGATCGCGGAGTTCGCCCGGGTGACACGACCCGGCGGGCGGCTCGTGGTCTGCGAGTTCGCCCGCCCGACCTGGGGGCCGTTCCGAGCGGTCTACGAGCGCTACCTGCTCGGGCTCCTGCCGCGCATCGCGCACCTCGTCTCGTCCGATCCGACCGCCTACGTCTACCTCGCCAGGTCCATCCAGGAGTGGCCGGACCGACGCGAGATCGCGAACTGGTTCGAGGCTGCCGGCTACCGCGAGGTGCAGGTGAAGGACCTGTCCGGAGGTGTCGTCGCGCTCCACAGGGGGCGCTTGGCGCGCGGGTAGCCTCCGGAACCGAACAGAGGAGACCCGATGCCGCGCACGCTGCGACGCACGTCCCTGCTGCTCGTCCTGGTCCTCGCACTCGCCGCTTGCGGCGACGGCGGCGACCCCGAGGAGCGGCTCGCGGACGCGTTCGAAGACACCTTCGACGGCAGCTTCGCCTACGAGTTCACCGTCGATGCCGACTCCGAGGCCCTGGGCGACCTCGGCGACGGCGCGGGCCAGGCAGCCGCCTTCCTCGGTGGCTTCAGCGTGTCCGGCACGGTCGCCGAGGAGACCGCGAGCTTCGGGGTCACGCTCCTGAACCAGCAGATCTTCGAGCTGCGGACGATCGGGGAGGAGGCGTTCTACCTCCGGCTGGGCATCAACGACCTGCTGGCCGCCTTCGGTGGCGGGGCGTTCGACCCGCAGGACGAGCTGGTGCCGGCGATCGATGCGCTCGGGCTCGGGGAGGACATCAAGGCCGCGGTCATCGATGCCTTCAACGGGACCTGGGTCGGGGTCGAGGGCGAGTTCGATTCCGAGGAGCTCTCGGCGCTCTTCGGCGCCGGGGCCGACGACGTAGACGACGAGGAGTCACGGGAGCGCGTCCGCGAGGTGTTCGGCGAGGACATCCCCGGGTTCTTCGAGCGGTTCGTGACCGTGACCGAGGAGGAGGAAGAGGACGACGTGCACCGCTTCACCGTCGCCCTCGAGATCCGTGAGCTCCTGCGCGCTGCCGCCGAGCTGAACGAGGAGCTCGGCGTGGACGACTCTGCGGCCTTCGCCGACCTGGAGGCGGACCTGGAGGACCTCCCAGAGACCGTGCCGGGCACCGTCATCACCGCCGACGGGCTCGTCGAGGTCATCAGCTTCGACGTGGCCGCCGCGGCGCGCGAGGTGGGCGAGGACGTTGCCGGTGCGGTCGAGATCCGCTTCGAGATCAGCGACCACGACGAGGTCGAAGCCGTCGTCGCGCCCGAGGAGGCGACCACGCTGACCGCCGAGCAGTTCGCCGAGGCGGTCCGGAAGCTCACCGAGCTGACCGGTGGCCTCGGGGCGGTGCCGGGGAGCTGACGGGCTGGCCCGGCCGCTACACTGCTCGTGAAAGTTTTCACGAAGTCGCCGTCGAGGGAGGATCGTGACCGCTCCGTCCACCGCCTCCCCGACGCCGCAGGAGCGCACGCTCGCTGACGTCGTCGTCGTGGGCGGCGGTCCCGGAGGCGCCACCACCGCGGCCTACCTCGCAGACGCCGGCCACGACGTCGTCGTGCTCGAGAAGGACGCCTTCCCCCGCGACAAGGTCTGCGGCGACGGCCTGACCCCCAGGGTGGTCAAGGAACTGCTCGACCTCGGCCTCAAGGCCGAAGCGCGCGGCGAGGTGGACGGCTGGGCCACCCAGCAGGGCTTGCGCATCCACGGTGGCCACACGGTCATGGAGCTGCCCTGGCCCGACCTCGACGACTGGCCCAACTGGGGTGCGACCTGCACGCGTGAGGTGTTCGACCACACCCTCGCCCGCCACGCGGTGGAGCGGGGCGCGACGCTCTGGGAGCAGACCACGGTCACCGAGCCGGTCTACCGCGACGACAGCAGGACGCGGATCGCGGGGGTGCGCTACCGCACCGCGGACGACCGCGTCGGCGAGGTCCACGCCCCGATCGTCATCGCCGCCGACGGGGCGAGCGGGAAGCTCGCGCGCACCATGGGTCTCCACCGCCGCAAGGACCGTCCCATGGCGGTCGCGGTACGGACCTACTACGAGACCCCGCGGGCCGACGACGACTGGATCAGCTCGTTCCTCGACCTCCGCGACGACGAGGGGGACCTGCTGTCCGGCTACGGCTGGGTGTTCCCCCTGGACGACGGCACCATCAACGTCGGGCTCGGGCTCCTCGACACCTCGAAGGATTTCCAGAAGGTCAACTACCGCCGCTTGATGGCCGCCTGGTCGCGGGGGATGGCCGACGAGTGGGGGACCACGCCGGAGAACCAGCGCGGCAAGGTGTCGTCCGGCCCGATCCCCATGGCGTTCAACCGCACACCGCTCCACTGGCGCGGGATGTTGCTCGTCGGAGACGCCGGCGGCATGGTCAACCCCTTCAACGGCGAGGGGATCAGCTACGCCATGGAGGCGGCCCAGCTCGCGGCAGACGTCTGCGACCGCGCGCTCGCCAGCAAGCGCACCAGCGACCTCGAGGCCTACGACCGCGAGCTGCGGCGCCGCTGGGGCGGCTACTACACGCTCGGGACCTGGTTCTCCGAGCTCATGGGCCACCCCACCGTCATGCAGGTCTGCACCGAGTACGGGATGCCGTACCGCCCGCTGATGGAGTTCGTGTTCAAGCTGATGGCCCACCTCACCGACGCGCGCCCGAAGGACACGAAGGACCTGATCATCAACACGCTGTCGAACCTGGCCCCCGCGGCATGACATCTCGCCGCGCTGCCAGCACCGATGGACGGCCGGACGGCCACGGATCGCCTTGCGTGGCTCTCACGGCCAGACCTACCGTTCAGGGCGCCGCGCTGCCCCCCGGCCTCCACGGTCGGGATGCTGCCCCACCGCGACCGTCGAGGACCTGAGATGCTGTCGCAGTACCTGCCCGTCGTGCTCCTGCTGGGGCTCGCGAGCGCGTTCGCGGCCGGTTCGCTCGGGGTGGCCTCGCTGGTCGGGCCGAACCGTCCGAACCCCACGAAGCTGTCGGCCTACGAGTGCGGGAACGAGCCGCTGGCGGACGTCAAGGGCACCCGGTTCTCGGTCAAGTTCTACATGGTCGCGATGATGTTCCTGATCTTCGACATCGAGACCGTGTTCCTCTACCCCTGGGCGGTGATCTACCGTTCGCTCGGGTGGTTCGGGCTCGCCCAGATGGCG
>JAWVZB010000045.1:0-25215 GCA_033722375.1 Nitriliruptorales bacterium
CATCACTTTCGAGACGATGTAGGCGCCCTCGAACACGACCGTGATCTGGTCGGCGAGGCTCACGAGGTCGACATCCCTGCGCGGGGGATAGGCCGCCGCGACCTCCTCGAGCTTCTCGAGGAGCTGCTCGCGCCAGGCCGCCATGGTCTCCCGGATTGTGTCGAGGACGGTCGCGTCGAACAGCCCGGCCTCGTAGCAGTAGGAGCCCATCAGGCAGCCGGGGTAGGGCTGGGTCAGCTCTTCGGCCTCCTCGCGGAACAGCCCGACGAACACGAGCAGTTGCTGGAGCGGGTCGGTGCTGAGCTCCTCGGCCCGACGCAGCTTGTCCTCGAGGTGGCCGAGGTCGAGGCGCACGTAGCGGTCGATGAGCGCGTGTGCGAGCTCCTGCTTGGAGGCGAAATGGTGGAAGAAGGCCCCCTTGGTGACACCGGCTACGTCGAGGATGTCGTCGATCGGTGTGCCCGCGAAGCCGCGGTCGAGGATGAGCTCCTCAGCGGCGTCCATGATCGCGACGCGGGTCGCGGTGCCGTCGCGGGGCATGCGTCTCCTGTGGGTAGATGGCGCACAGACAGACTGCAAAGTATGTCTTGTTGCTTGCATCCGGGAGGCTAGCAGCCCTTGAAGTTCTTCACGGTGTTTGTTACAAACCAACTAGTTGGTATGCAACTGAAGGGCTCGAGCCGTGACCACCGTGACGACGCGCTCCGGCGGGGACGTGCTACTCACCGCCTCCGATCTGGACCTCGACGGGCAGCTCGTCGGCCCCGACGACGAGAGCTACGACCGGGTCAGGGCGCTCTGGAACGGGATGATCGACCGCGAGCCCGGTCTGGTCGCCCGCTGTGAGTCGGTCGACGACGTCCGTCGGTCGGTGAGGTTCGCGGCGGACCTCGATCTCCGCCTGGCTGTTCGAGGCGGTGGGCACAACGTGGCCGGCACCGCCTCGGTGGACGGCGGTCTCGTGATCGACCTTTCTGCCATGAACGGCGTCACCGTCGATCCCGGTGCCGCCGTCGCGGCCGTCGCGGGCGGGGCGAGGTGGGCCGAAGTTGACGCGGCGACCCAGGAACACGGGCTCGCAGCTCCCGGGGGTGTCGTCTCCGAGACCGGTGTGGGTGGCCTGACGCTCGGCGGCGGCATCGGCTGGCTGCGGCGGAAGCACGGCCTCGCCTGCGACAGCCTGATCGGGGCGCAGTTGGTCACCGCCGACGGGGGCGTTCTCGAGATCGACGAGAACGACCATCCCGACCTGCTGTGGGCGCTCCGTGGCGGCGGTGGCGGACTCGGCGTCGTCACGCGGTTCGACTTCGAGCTCCATCCGGTCGGGCCGGAGGTGTTCGTCGCGTTCGTGCTCTACCACGGCGAGCGTGCCGCAGAGGTGCTCCACGCCTACCGCGACTACACCACCGAACTCGACGACGAGGTGTCCTCGTTCGTGATCCTCGGCACCGTGCCGGACGAGGAGGACTTCCCGGAGGATGCCTGGGGGGAGCCCTACGCCATGCTCATGGCCTGTGCCGCGACCACCGATCTGCGCGAGGGTGAACGGCTCGTGCAGCCACTCCGCGATCTCGGTGATCCGATCATCGACATGAGCGGTCCGATGCCATACGTCGACCTGCAACAGGTGCTGGATGCCGACTACCCCGACGGGCTGCGCTACTACTGGAAGTCGCTCCACTTGCCTGCGATGACCGACGACGTCGTCGAGCTCGCGACCGAATGGGCGGACAACCGGTCCTCCGACCTCTCCACGTTGGACATCTGGCACCTGGGCGGGGCGATGGCCCGGGTTCCCGCCGATGCGACTGCCTTCGGGGACCGCAGCGCCCCGTACCTCCTCGGCGTCGAGGCCAACTGGGAAGCGCCAGCGCAGGACGAGGCCAACCTCGCGTGGACCCGCGGATGCATCGAGGCGTTCCGCCAGCACTCCACCGGCGAGGAGTACCTGAACTTCCCCGGCTTCTTCGAAGGTGGGGACGAGACGCGACGAGCCGCCCACGGCGCCGAGAACTACGAGCGGCTCGAACGAATCCGGCGCCAGGTGGATCCCGACGGCGTCTTCGGATCTCGGCCGGGCCCCGTAGGGTGAGCCCCGGATGCCAGGCAGGCACCGAAACGACGAGGCCAGCGATGGATGCCATCGACGTCGGTCGGATCTACGCGGCGGCCGCGGCCGACGGCGCCCGTGTGCTGGTCGATCGGCTGTGGCCACGTGGCGTCAGCAAGGAGGACGCGGCGTTGGACCTGTGGGCGCGTGACGTCGCCCCGACCGACGAGCTGCGGCGCTGGTACGACCACGATCCGGACCGGTTCGAGGAGTTCGAACGCCGCTACCGGGCCGAGCTCGCCGACGACGACCATCGCGGGGCGCTCGACGAACTCCTCGAGCTGGCGGCGGAGCGGGGTGTGGTCCTGCTCACGGCGACCAAGACCGTGGACCTGAGCCACGCGGCGGTGCTCGCAGCGGTGCTCCGTGAGCGACTCTGAGCTCGCCCGAGAGGCGTAGGCTCGTTCCGTAGCGACGGATGGGTGCACATGTCCGTGGAGTTGAACCACACGATCGTGTCGGCTCGGGACGCGGAGGGTTCCGCGCGCTTCATGGCGGACGTCCTCGGGCTCGACGAGCCGTCCCGGTTCGCGCACTTCTGGGTCGTCGAGACCGCCAACGGCGTGAGCCTCGACTTCAGCGAGTCGCGGGACGAGGTCACCCCGCAGCACTACGCGTTCCTCATCTCGGAGGAGGAGTTCGACGAGATCTTCGCGCGCATCACCGACCGTGGGATCGACTATTGGGCCGACCCGGGCCGCACGCGCCCCGATCAGATCAACCACAACGACGGTGGTCGCGGGGTGTACTTCAAGGACCCGGAAGGGCATCTGCTCGAGATCATCACCCGCCCCTACGGCAGCGGGAACTGATCGTGGCGGAGACGATCGTGCTCGAGCGCCGGTTCCTCGGTCCCCCCGGATCGGCCAACGGCGGCTACGCCTGCGGCGTGACCGCGGAGCCGATCAGCGATGGTCCGGTCACGGCCACCCTACGGCGACCGCCGCCGCTCGACCGTCCGCTGCAGCGGGTCGAGGTCGGTGATGGGATCGAGCTCCGTGATGGTGAGGCGCTGATCACGGTCGCCGAACCCGGCCAGCTCGACCTCGAGCTGCCGGAGATCGTGACCCTCGACGCCGCCCGGGCGGCCCGGGCGGCGTTCGACGTCTCCGAATACGCGGCAGGGCACCCCTTCCCGGCGTGCTTCACCTGCGGCCCGGAGCGAGACCCTGGTGACGGGTTGCGGATCTTCCCCGGGCGAATCGCGAGGGACTACCCGATGATCGCCTGGCCATGGCGGCCAGATGCAGCCTTCGCGGCCGGAGACGGAAAGCTGCCGGTCCCTGTGATCTGGGCTGCGCTCGATTGCCCGAGCGGTCTGAGCCGCGTGCACGAAGGGACAACGCCGACCCCGCACGTTCTCGGTCGCATGACGGCCGAGGTGTACCGACGCCCCGCTCCGGGCGAGCAGCTCGTCGCCGCGGGATGGGAGCTCGGCGAGGAGGGCCGAAAGCGGTTCTCCGGGTCGGTGCTGTGGTCGGCTGACGGCGAGGTGCTCGCGGCGAACCGGGCGGTGTGGATCCTCCTCAGTGAAGAGCAGGCGGCCGCCTTCAAGGGAAGCTGACCGGCGTCCCCGATACGGCTCCAGCGCCGGCGCAAAGGGCGGAACATCCCGGTGCCGGTGCAGGTTCACTTCCCTGAGGAGGTGGACCGTGCGGGACGCGAGGACACTGGTCGGGCTGCTGTTGGTCGGGGCGCTGATCGCCGCAGGATGCTCGGCCGCGGATCCCGACGCGACAGGGGGTGGCGACAGCGGTCCGGTGGCATCTTCGACGCCTCCTGGGATCCTGGGTCTCCCACTCGACGCCGCCATCGACAACTTCCTCGACGACCCGTTCGAGGTCGCAGCGGCGCTCCTCGCCGACCGGTTCCGCGAGACCGGCGACCCCGGCTACGTGCCCTACGCCGTCGACCTGCTGCGGATCGCATCGTCCAACGAGCTCGCGCTCCGTGCCAGCCTGGCGCTCGAGGAACTGACCGGCGTCCCGCACACCGGTGACCAGCGAGAGGACTACGTCACGTACGGCACGTGGCTCGACCAGAACGCCGTCGAACCTGCCGACGGCTACCTCGAGTGGAAGCGCCGGTTGTACGCGGACATCGACGAGCGCTTCGGTGACCTCCTGGCCCAGGTCGAGGATCCCCTGTTGGCCGCGCGCCTCCAGTGGGGTGGGGTCGTCGTCGCCGGGATCCCGGAGCTCAACGACCCGCCGGTCCTCTCGACCGAGGAGGCGGAGTTCATGACGCCGGACGAGACCGTGTTCGGCGCAGAGATCGACGAGGCTGCGCGCGCGTACCCACTCCGGATCCTCGGACATCACGAACTGGCGAACGACCACCTCGCCGGTGTGCCTGTTGCCATGACGTTCTGCACCCTGTGCCGCTCCGCGCTGCTGTTCGACCGCCGGCTCGACGGCCGCACGCTCACGTTCAAGACCTCGGGGCTGCTGCTGCGCTCCAACAAGGTCATGTTCGATGTCGAGACCGGCACTCTGTGGGAACAGCTCACCGGGAAGGGACTGGCCGGCGAGCTCGCCGGCCGCGAGCTCGAGCGGTACCTCGTCACCACGACCAGTTGGCAGGAATGGCGCTCGCAACATCCGGACACGGACGTCATCGACATCCCCGAGCCGGTGCTTCCCGACGATGACCGCCCCTACTACGGCGGCTACTCCTACCAGCCCGGCGACGCCTACAGCAGCTACTACGGGTCGGACGACCTCTGGTTCCCCGGCCTCGACACGCCCGACGACCTCCCCCCGAAGGCCGAGGTGCTGACGATCGAGCGGGATGGCGACGCCCTGGCGGTGCACGTCGCGGCGCTCGAATCCGAGGGTCCGGTCGTGCTCGATCTCGCCGACGGCTGGGTCGTGGCGGTCCCCACCCCCGGCGGCGGCAGGATCTACGACGGTGAGGGGGAGCGCCCGGCCCCCGACGACGTCACCGCCGACCTAGAGGTCACCGAACGCGAACTGACCCTCCCGGACGGCCGGACGCTCTCTCGGGCCGAGCACGGTCAGGCGTTCTGGTTCGCGTGGTCGGCCCGGCACCCCGACAGTCGCGTCTGGCCAGCAGCGAGCGACTGAACCCGACCTGGGGTTCGCGTGGTCAACTCGATCGCGCACGGGACCCGACGGGTCCTTAGGCTGGTGGGCATGCGACAGCGACCAGCGGGAGGGTGCTGATGCAGGGTCTCATGATGGATGTGCAGCTCACGATCCCCCGGATCCTCGAACGGGGCAAGCGGTTCTTCCCCCGGAAGCGGATCATCACGCGGAAGGCCGACGGCTACCACAGCTACACCTACGAGGACTTCACGGAACGCGTCGAGCGGCTCGCCCGCGCGTTGCGCGACATGGGGATCGGTCCGGGGGACCGGGTCGCCACGTTCGCGTGGAACAACCACCGTCACCTGGAGCTGTACTTCGCGGTGCCGTGCATCGGGGCGGTGCTCCACACCGTCAACATCCGCCTCGGTGGCGACCAGATCGCCTACATCATCAACCATGCCGAGGACCGCGTGGTGTTCGTCGACGACTCGCTGCTGCCGGTGCTCGAAGGCGTGGCGGACGAGCTCGAGACGGTCGAACGCTACGTGATCATGACCGATGACGACGAGCTCCCCGATACGTCGCTCCAACCAGCCGAGCACTACGAGTCCGTCGTCGCTGCCCACGACCCGGGGATCAGCTGGCCCGAGATCGACGAGGACGCCGCGTGTGTCATGTGTTACACGAGCGGCACCACCGGTGACCCGAAGGGGGTCGTCTACAGCCATCGGGCGATGGTCATCCACGCGCTCGGGGTGGCGACTCCGGCCGCGCTCGGCATCGAGGAGTACGACCGTGCGCTGATGATCGTCCCGCTCTTCCACGCCAACGCCTGGGGCCTGCCGTTCATCGGCACGATGGTCGGCTGCGAGATGGTCCTGCCGGGACCCTTCATGGAGCCGCATCAGCTCGCCGAGATGATCGAGGACCAGGAGGTCACCTACGCCGCCGGGGTACCGACGATCTGGGTGGGGATGCTCCAGGACCTCGAGGAGCACGATCACGACCTCTCGACGCTGCGCCTCATCACCGGCGGCGGGTCGGCCGTCCCGAAGTCGCTCATCAAGCAGTACGCCGACCTCGGCATCCAGCTGCTCCATGGCTGGGGGATGACCGAGACCGGCCCCGTTGCCACCCTGTCGAAGATCAAGAGCGAGCTCAGCGATCTGTCCGAAGACGAGAAGATGAGCATCTACGCCAAGCAGGGCCTCGCGCTGCCGCTCGTCGAGCTTCGGGTCGTCGGCGAGGACGGCGAGGAGCTGCCCTGGGACGGCAAGTCCGAAGGCGAGATCGAGATCCGCGGCCCCTACATCGCGTCCTCCTACTACCGCCTCCCCGAGGCCTCGGAGGAGCAGTGGCACGACGGCTGGCTGCGGACCGGCGACGTCGGTGTGATCGACGGCGAGGGCTACCTCCAGCTCATGGACCGCAAGAAGGACGTCATCAAGTCCGGTGGCGAGTGGGTCTCGTCGGTCGATCTCGAGAACGCCATCATGGGTCACCCCGACGTCATCGAGTGCGCCGTCATCGGCGTCAGCCACCCGAAGTGGCAGGAGCGTCCGCTGGCCTGCGTGGTGCAGAAGGAGGGCGCGGACCTGACGAGGGAGGAGATCAACGACTTCCTCGAGGACAAGGTCGTGAAGTGGTGGCTCCCCGACGACGTGGTCTTCATCGACGAGGTCCCGAAGACGAGCGTCGGGAAGTTCGACAAGAAGGTGCTGCGTCAGCGGTTCGAAGACTACGAGCTGCCGACGACATGACGCTGCCGTCGACGCCGGACGAGCTGCTCACGACGACGCGGACGGTCCGCAAGCGCCTGGACCTCGACCGCCCCGTGGACGAACAGCTCGTCCGTGAGTGCCTCGAGCTCGCGATCCAGGCACCTACCGCCTCGAACCGGCAGGACTGGCGCTTCGTGGTCGTCACCGACGAGGAGCTGCGGGGCGCCATCGCCGAGTGGTACCGCAAGAGCTTCAACGCGTACCGGTCGGGCAGCTCGCATGCGGGTCTGATCGGCGGCGACGACCCGGATCGCAAGGCCACCCAGCAGCGCGTGGTGTCCTCCGCGGACCACCTGGCGGAGCACCTGCACGAGGTCCCGGTGCTCCTCCTGCCGTGCATCCGACGCCGGGTGGACAACGGCAGCACGATGGCGCACGCCAGTCTGTACGGGTCGATCATCCCGGCAACGTGGACCTTCATGTTGGCGGCACGGGCCCGGGGCCTCGGAACCGCCTGGACGACCCTGCATCTCCGCTACGAGCGTGAGGTCGCTGACCTCCTCGGGATCCCGTTCGAGGAGGTCACCCAGGTCGCCCTGATCCCGGTTGCCCACACGCACGGCACCGACTTCCAGCCTGCTCCGCGAGACCCGCTGGACGAGGTCGTGGCGTGGAACGGCTGGGAGCACTGAGCGTCGCTGCTCGGCCGGTCCGGATCGTCCTACTCGTCGTGGCGCTCGTTGTGGTGGCCGCCCTCGCGTTCGTGCTGCCGTCGCATCGGGTGTTCCGACTGACCCTCGTCTTGGTCAACGCCACCGCGGTGCTCGGCCTCGGGCTCGCGACCGGGTTCAACGGCCAGGTCTCGCTCGGGCACGGGGCGTTCTTCGCGCTGGGCGCCTACACCAGCGCCGCGCTGATGGTGAAGCTGGGCTGGCCCTACCTGCTCACACTCGTCCCGGCGGCGGCTGTGACGTTCGCGGTCGGGGGCGCAGTGGGCCTCCTCACACTCCGGATCCGAGGCATCTACCTCGCGCTCGTGACCCTCGTACTCGCGGTGGCGACCCCGCCGCTGCTGAAGCGGTTCTCGAACGTGACGGGCGGGGCGATGGGGTTGTCGCTCGGGGTACCTGCGGCTCCCTCCTGGTGGGGTATCGCCGACCACGAGTGGATCTACCTTCTGGCGCTGCTGGTCCTGGCGTCGTCGATGCTGATCGTCCGGAACCTCGTCACCAGCCGCGTCGGTCGAGCCGTGATCGCCATCCGCGAGAACGAGCTGGCGGCCCAGACGATGGGTGTCCACCTCGCACGCGTGAAGACGGTGACGTTCGCGTGGAGCGCGATGATCACGGGGATCGCTGGTGTGCTGTTCGCCTGGACGTTCGGCTTCATCTCTCCGGACTCGTTCGGCTTCCGGCTGTCGATCGAGTTCCTCGTCATGCTGGTGATCGGCGGGCTCGGATCGATCTGGGGGCCGCTCCTCGGCGTCGTGGCACTGCGCCTGGTGGTCGGGGCGTGGCTCGCGGTGTTCACCTCCGTCTTCGGCGCCGTGAGCTCGGGCATCGAACGGGCACCGGGGATCGCCTACGCCGTGCTGGTCATCGGAACGTTGTTCGTCGCCCCTCGAGGCCTCGCCGGCTTGCTCCTGCGGGGGCGGGACCGGTTCGTCCACCGCCACTCGTGACGGTCAGCGATCCCACGGCGTCGCTGCTTCGGGGCGGCTCAGTGGCAGCAGCGCCACGAACGACAGCGCGGAGAGCGTGAACGCCCCGATGATCGCGGGGTCGTAGCCGCCGGTGCGGTCGATCACGAAGCCGGCGGCGGGGGGGCCGATCAGCGCCCCGATCGCGGCGGAGGTGTACAACGCCCCGATCAATCCCCCGAGCCCCCGAACACCGAAGAGCTCGGCGACGACGGCCGGGTTGAGGGCGATGAACCCGCCGTAGCCGAAGCCGAGGACCACGGCGAACACGACCAGCCACAGATAGCGGTCGGTTACGAGCCAGATCGGGAAGCTCGCGGCCACGAGGAAGAAGCAGGCCTGGTAGGTCCGGATGCGTCCCAGCCGGTCGCCGACCGCCCCGAGGAGCAGCCGTCCGATGACGCTCGTGCCGCCGATGACCCCCACCAGCGCAGCAGCGGCGACCTTGCTGACACCGCGCGCCTCGGCGAACGGCGGCAGGAACACGAAGGGGACGAACAGTGCGAGGGACAACAACAGGCCCGAACCGTAGAGCGAGGCGAACGCGGTCGTCCGCGCCGCCTGACCGAGGGGGAGCTGGGGCTGCTCCCCGGTCTCGGCGGGGCGCCGCACGAGTCCCGCTGCCAGCAGCAGCAGCGCGGCACCGCCGATCGCGAAGACGACGTAGGTCGAGCGCCATCCGATCCGGGAGATCAACGCCCCGGCGAGCGGCGCGACCGTGAGCGTGCCGACCCCGACGCCGGCGACGGTGACCCCGAGCGCCAAGCTGCGCTTCTCCTCGAACCACGCCCCGACCACCGCGAGCATCGGGACGTAGCCACAGGCGACCGCGATCCCCACGCCCAGCCCGTAGGTGACGTAGCCGATCCACAGCTCGTCGACCGTCGCGGTGGCAGCCAGACCGACCCCGAGCGCGACCGCGCCCACCAGGAGAACGGGGCGTGGCCCGAACCGGTCCGTCATGCGCCCGCTGATCGCTCCGAGCAGGAAGTAGAGGCAGGCGGTGATCGAGAACACCGCTGATGTCGCGCCGCTTCCAGACCCGAACTCCTCTGCCATCGGACCGAAGAACGGCCCGAAGCTGTAGGCGACCCCAAACACCACGAACGTGGAGAGGAACCCGGCTGCGACCGACAGCCAGGCTCGTCGCGCGTCCGTCCGCGCTGCGCTCAACGGCTCACGCGGGGATCCGTAGGGCGGCCAGCGACCGGAGCAGCCCCTCGAACGTTCGGGGGTCCCAGCCCGTGAGCTCACGCCACCGGTCGAGCCGGTACGTGGCGGTGTTGGGGTGGATGTGGAGCTCGCGGGCCGCCGCGGTCACGGAGAAGTCGTGGCTGGCGAACGCCTCGACGGTCTCGGCGAGTGGCGGGTTCTCGCGAGCGACCCGGCGCCCGTCCTCGAGGAACCCGGCGAGTCGCTCGTGCTCCCGAGCGAGGACCGCCCACGCCCACGAGGTCGCGAAGCTGTGCACCCCGGGCCCGTCTGCGGCGGCAGCCGCTCGTTCTGCGTCCCCGACGGAGAGGCGGGCGCCGCGCAGACCCTGGCGAACGAAACCGATCCCGACCACACCGCCGGGGAACAGTTCAGCGATGACCCTCTCGAACTCGTCCTGGTTCCCGTCCTGAGAGAGGACGATCGAGCGCCCCCCGTGGGGCACGACCTGGTGCACGCCCTTGAGACGGTCCAGTTCCGCCTGGAGGCGCGTGGCCCCGACCTCGACGGTGCCGGTGACACAGATGACTGCTCCCGCGAAGCGGCCGTCGGCGTCGAAGCCCAGGGTGCGGCACAGCGTCAGCATCTCGTCCCCGTCGAGCTGCCCGGCGAGGAGCAGCTCGAGGAACCGGTGGCGGGTGTTGGTCGCGCGGACCGCCAACAGCTGCGACGTTTCGGCATGGGCGCGACCGATCCCGTCGGTCACGCGGTGCGTCCACTCCCACATCGTGGTCGCGGCCCCGAGGAGCAGGTCCGACACCTCGTCACCGTCGGCGTACTTGAGGAACCGCCGCCACAGATCGCGGTAGCCCACGTGGAACGCTTGGAGCAGGGCATCGACGGGGAACCCCTGGTGCGCCCGGCGGCTGCCGAGCGTGCTGCGGATCTCGATCTCGGTGCTGGTCGGGGGGCGTCGCTCCGCGATCCCGAGCAACAGCATCTCGAGGTTGCGCTCCACCGACTCGATCAGATCGTCGCGCGGGATCGCGTCGCTGCGGTAGAGGGGAACCTCGGCCCGGATGGCATCCACGGTGTCGGTGACCGAAGCCGCCACCTCCTCGCGGATGGCCAGGCAGATATCGGCGACGGGTTGCCAGCCGTCCGGTACCCGGAGCCGTTCCCAGCGTTCGTCCGGGAGGTCCTGCAGGTCCCGTCGGTCACTGTCGGTCACCCGCTCCACGCT
Organism: Nitriliruptorales bacterium; assembly: GCA_033722375.1. Lineage (GTDB taxonomy): Bacteria > Actinomycetota > Nitriliruptoria > Nitriliruptorales > Nitriliruptoraceae > JAWVZB01. The sequence continues at coordinate 10,976 of JAWVZB010000045.1, forward strand.
TGCTCCCAGCTGCCGCCTCCAGAGCGCTCGAGGGTAACTCCTGACGGGCTTTTCGTGGATTCCACGAAATCGTGCTGGAGGAGTCTTCGTTTCCCGCGAGAGGTTCTTCCTCCCGTTCGCGCGGTCGGGCGCCTATTATCGTGGTCGTAGCCTCAGGCATACCGGGAGCCTGCCCCTTTGGCGCTACTTGAGATCGACGGCGTAGTGGTCCGCTTCGGCGGGATCATCGCGTTGGACGGCGTGTCCTTCGAGGTCGAGGCTGGTCAGATCTGTGGCCTGATCGGGCCCAACGGCGCGGGCAAGACCACCCTCTTCAACTGCATCACGCGCCACTACACGCCAGACGAGGGCTCGATCCGCTACGACGGCCAGGACCTCTTGACGAAGGAGCCGCACGAGATCGTCGGCCTCGGGATCGGACGGACCTTCCAGAACCTCGGGCTGTTCCCCCTGATGACCGTGCGCGACAACGTCATGGTCGGGGCGCACCACCGCACCTCGCCGAACTTCGTCACGGCGCCGTTCCGCATCGGTGGGGTGCGCGACGAGGAGGAACAGACGCGCGCCGAGGCAGACCAGATCATGGAACGGCTGGGACTCGCCCCCGTCGCGGGGCGTCTCGCCCAGGGTCTTCCGCTCGGGACGTTGAAGCGGGTCGAGCTCGCCAGGGCGTTGGCGGCCCGCCCCGAGCTGCTCCTCCTGGACGAGCCCGCCAACGGACTGAACCAGCAGGAGGTGTCCGAACTCCAGGACGTCATCCTGCGGCTGCGTGACGACTTCGACCTCACGGTGCTCGTGGTCGAGCACCACATGTCCTTCGTGATGTCGATCTCGGACAACGTGGTCGTGTTGAACTTCGGACAGGACATCGCGAGCGGGCCCCCCGAGAAGGTCCGCAAGGATCAGGACGTCATCGAGGCCTACCTGGGGACCGAAGCATGAACGACGACACCAGCACCCTGCTCGAGGTCCGCGACCTCCATGCCACCTACGGCCAGGGGATGGTCCTCCACGGCATCGACTTCGAAGTGGCCGAGGGCCACGTCGTCACCATCCTCGGTTCGAACGGTGCCGGCAAGACCACGACGCTCCGTGCCCTGACCGGCGAGGTGGCAACCAAGGGCTCGATCCTCTTCGAGGGCGAGGAGCTCACGGGGAAGTCGACAGAGAGCATCGTGCGCCGCAAGATCGCCCACGTCCCCCAAGGCCGCGGCACCTTCGTGAACTTCACGGTGGCGGAGAACCTTCGACTGGGGGCCAACCTCCGCAAGGACCGTGACGCCATCAGCGACGACATCCAGCGGATGTACGACTACTTCCCGGTGCTCGGCGACCGCTACGAGCAGCACGCCGGCAGTCTCTCGGGCGGCGAACAGCAGATGCTCGCCATCGCGCGTGCCCTGATGCTGCGTCCCCGCCTCCTGCTCCTCGACGAACCTTCCCTCGGCCTGGCCCCGATGATCACCCGTGAGCTGTTCCGGATCATCGAGGAGATCAACCGCGAGGAGAACACCACGATCGTCCTCGTCGAGCAGAACGCCAGGCTCGCGCTCGAGCTCGCTGACTGGGCCTACGTGCTCGAGGCGGGCCAGATCGTCATGGGTGGAACCCCTGACGACGTGCGGGACGACGAGGCCATGGCGAGCGCCTATCTCGGCTACGCGGTCTAGCGAGGAGCCCCTGTGGAACTGTTCTTCCAGCAGCTGATCAACGGGCTCGCGACCGGTGCCATCTACGCGAGCCTCGCAGTCGCGCTGGTCCTCATCTACCGCTCGACCGACATCGTCAACTTCGCTCAGGGCGAGATGGCCATGTTCTCGGCCTACATCGCCTGGGCCCTCACGCAGGCGGGATGGGGCTTCTGGCCGGCCGTCATCGTGACGCTGATCGTCTCGTTCATCGGCGGTCTCGCGGTCGAGCGGGTGGTGATCCGACCGGTCGAGGGCCAGAACGAACTGACGATCGTCATCGTCACCATCGGGCTCTTCATCTTCTTCAACGCACTCGCGGGATGGATCTGGACCTTCCAGGTCCGCGGCTTCCCGAGCCCGTTCCCGCAACAGAACGTCGATCTCGGCCCGGTCAGCGCGGGGATCCCGTCTCTCGGCATCGTTGCCGTCGTCGCTGCGGTGGTCGGATTGCTCTTCCTGCTCTTCCAGCGGACCAAGCTCGGGCTGACCATGCGGGCGGCCGCAGAGAACCCCGAGTCCAGCCGCCTCGTCGGCATCCGTGTCGGGTGGATGCTCGCGCTCGGCTGGGGGCTCGCCGCGACGGTGGGTGCGATCTCGGGGATCCTCGTGGCCCCCATCCTCTTCCTGTCCCCGAACATGATGGCCGGGGTCCTGATCTTCGCCTTCGCAGCGGCGACGCTGGGTGGCTTCGACAGCGCAGGAGGGGCCGTGATCGGCGGCCTCATCGTCGGGGTCAGTGAGTCGCTCGCCGGCACCTACATCGGGTTCATCGGCGCAGACCTCAAGATCGTGATCCCGATGGCCATCATCGTGGGCGTGTTGCTCGTGAAACCAGAAGGCCTGTTCGGACGTCCCTCCGTGGAACGGGTCTAGTCGTGGCGATCAGACAGCGGCTCCGCGACCCGGCCACGCAGCGCTGGCTGCGCATCGGCGTCTTCGTGTTGCTGCTGGCGGTCGCGATCTGGGCACCGTTCTTCTTCGCGCCCTTCCGGGTCTTCCAGTTCAGCCGCGTGCTGATCTTCGCGATCGCGATCCTCGGGCTCGGGTTGCTCACCGGGTTCAACGGGCAGATCTCGCTGGGCCACGGGGCGTTCTTCGCGATCGGCGCGTACACCGCGGCGGTTCTGATGGTCAAGGTGGGCTGGCCGTTCCTGCTGGTCGTCCCGGTCGCGCTGGTGATCACCTTCGCGCTCGGCTACGGCGTCGGGATCCCTGCGCTGCGGTTGCACGGGCTCTACCTGGCGCTCGTGACCCTGGCGCTGGCGGTGGTGACGCCACCGATCCTCAAGCGTTTCAGCGGCCTCACCGGCGGCTCGATGGGCCTGACGATCCCCAAGCCCCAACCACCAGAGTGGACCGGGCTGGCGGCCGACCAGTACCTGTACTTCCTCGGCCTCATCGCGTTCATCGTCGCTGTCGTACTGGCGCGGAACCTCGTCAACAGCCGCATCGGCCGGGCGATGGTGGCGATCCGCGAGGACCCGCTGGCCGCGCAGACGATGGGGGTCAACCTGGCGCAGGTCAAGACCCTGACCTTCGCCTGGAGCGCGATGTACGCCGGGATGGCTGGGGTGCTTTTCACCTGGACGATCGGCTTCGTGTCTCCCGAGTCGTTCACGATCGTGTTGTCGATCGAGATCCTCGCGGCTCTCGTCGTCGGTGGGCTCGGGTCGATCTGGGGTCCGCTCCTGGGGGCGATCTTCCTGGTGTTCATCCCCAACATCTCCGAAGACATCAACCAGGCCGCTCCCGGGATCGCGTTCGGCGCGCTGCTGATCCTGGCGATGTACGTGTTCCCGGGCGGGATCGCGGGGCTGGCGCGGCGCCAGTGGGGGAAGTTCCTCATGGGTGGCGGTGATGCCCCGCCCGGCGCCGGGGCCGTAGGACGGACAGACCGATCGGAAGCTGCAACGAAGACCACCGAGGGGCGACCGGAGGACGAACCGGTCGCGAACACGGGGCACTCGGAGGAAGGAGCGCCCTGAGCGAGGGACGGAAGAGGAACTGGAATCGCATGAGACCGGACGACAAGGAGTCCGAACGATGACGAAGCACACGAGGAAGCGAGCGCTGTTCGCCCTCCTCCTGAGCCTCGCGCTGTTCGCCGCTGCATGTGGCGACACGCGGGACGATGACGGGGATACCGGCGACACTGGCGCCACGGAAACCGACAGTCCCACCGACGGTGGGACCGAGACCGCTACGGACGGTGAGACCGCCGCCGAGTGCCCAGAGCCGAGCACCGGCATCACGGCCGACACCATCAAGCTCGGCGGCACCTATCCGCTGTCCGGGCCTGCTTCGGCGTACGGCGCCATCGGGCAAGCCGTGCAGGCGTACTTCGAGTACGCCAACGGCGAGCTCGGCGGCGCGCCCGGCGCATTCGAAGGTCGCGAGTTCGAGTACGTGATCAAGGACGACGGCTACAACCCGCCCAACACGGTCGAAGCCGTGCGTGAGCTGGTCGAGCAGGAGCAGGTCTTCGCACTGTTCCAGAACCTCGGGACGCCGCCAGTTGCTGCCGTGTGGGACTACGTCAACCAGCAGGAGGTTCCGCAGCCGTTCGTCGCCACCGGTGCCAGCCTCTGGGGTCTCAACCAGGAGCACCCGTGGACCATCGGGTGGCAGCCCAACTACGTGTCAGAGTCGCGTGTCTACGCCCAGTACCTGAAGGAGAACCACGCCGGTTCCACCATCGCGGTGCTGTACCAGAACGACGACTACGGCCAGGACTACCTCAACGGCTTCAAGTCGGCCATCGAGGGGTCCGACCTCGAGATCGTGGCTGAGCAGAGCTACGAGACCACGGACGCCACTCTCGACTCGCAGATGACCAACCTGGCGCAGTCGGAGGCGGACGTGTTCTTCAACATCACGACCCCGTCCTTCGCGGCGAAGGCCATGGGCTTCGACGCCCAGTCGGACTGGAACCCGGTCCACCTGCTCAACAGCGTCAGCAACTCGCTGACGGTCGTCGGTGCAGTCGGGTTCGAGCCGCTCCAGGGCATCGTGACCGCGCTGTACCTGAAGGACCCGGCTGACGAGCAGTTCCAGGAGGACGAGGACGTCCAGAACTACATGGAGATGCTGGCGGAGTACGGCCCCGACCTCGACCCGAACAACGGGTTCGCGGTCTACGGCTGGGCGGTCGCCGACTCGTTCTACAAGCTGCTCGAGCAGACCGAGTGCCCGACGCGTGAGGCCCTCCAGGAAGCCTGGGGCAACCTCAACGACGTCGAGTTCGCGATGGCTCTCCCCGGTATCACCATGAACACCGGTTCCGACGACCGGTTCCCGCTGGAGTCGATGCAGATCGCAACGCTCCAAGGCGAGACGTGGGAGCTCCAGGGTGACGTCATCAACACCCGCGAGGTCTTCGGGCCTGTGTCCGAAGCCGTCGGGGACGGATGATCGACGCCCGGTGACGGTCCGCCGTCACCACCGAGCACATCGGGAGACCCGGCCCCTTCGGGGGCCGGGTTCTTCCGTTGCCGCGCTCGCGCTTGGGAGTGCTGTCGGAGGGCCGTTGGGCTGTAACACAGGGGACCTGCGCCCCGTGCCGACGCGTTCAGATCTGCGAATCGTGTTGACATGGAAGCGATCCGTGTCGTCCTGGCGGATGACCACACGCCGTGGCCGGACACGGTCTGGGAGCGGATGTCCACCGTGGTTGCGTGCCTCCGTCGCTTCGGTCGGGAGCTGCGCCCGAGCGTCCTCGACCATCTCGGGCTCGCTCCGGCGCTCGGATGGCTCTCCGCGCAGGCGGACGAACGGAGCCCTGTCAACGTCGAGTTCGCCTCTGGAGGCCAACCGAGACGGATCGATCCAGAGACCGAGCTGGCGCTCTACCGAATCGCAGAGGAGGCCTTGCGCAACGCGGAACGCCATGCTGACGCGAACGACGTCGTCGTCGAGGTCGTCTTCGAGCCGGGTCGTGTGACGCTCGAGGTCCGGGACGACGGGTGCGGGTTCGCGGTCCCCGAGCGGCTCGCTGGCTACGTGGATCGTGACCGTCTCGGCCTGGTGGGGATGCGTGAACGGGCCTTGCTCGTGGGAGCGGACCTCGAGGTGTCCTCGGTCCGGCGCCACGGCACGACGGTGCGTGTCACGTTGCCGTTCGACCGGGACCGTCGGCAGCCGTCGAACTCCGGAGAGCGGCTAGCCAGCGAACTGGCCTAGCGCGTCAGTAGCGCGGCAGGGTCGGGTCGATGCGGTCGATCCACGCCATGAGCCCGCCGTTCAGGTGGCGAACGTCGCTGAACCCAGCCCTCCGTAGCTGTTCGACTGCTTTCGGTGCGCGCAGTCCTGCGCGGCAGTAGGCGATGGTCTGGGTCGTCCGGTCGAGCTCGCCCATCTGCTCGTCGAGATCGGCAAGGGGGATGTGCTCGCCACCCAGGTGGACGATGCCGCGTTCGTGGTCCTCACGGACGTCGAGAAGCACGAAATCCTGTCCGTTCCTGCGCAGTGCCACCAGGTCCTCGACCGTGATGTCCCACGGGCTCTGGCCGGGAGGCTTCCAGCCGCCGAGCTTCTCGAGCACCGTGGCAGCGATGTCTGCGTCGGCCTCGACGAACAGCTCGGGGACGCGGCGGCGATCGTCGATCTCGACGGGGGTGATGGCGACGTCGGGTCCGTACAGCTCGATGACGGCCGGTTCGATGGCTGCACGGAGCGCGTCTTCGACCTCGTCCGGGGACCCGAGTCGACGGTCGACCGCAGCGACCGTGAAGCGGGAACGGTCGAAGTCGACGTCGAGCGCCCCGTCGTAGCCGATCGCCTCCATGGCACCGAGCCCCATCCGCAACAGGTCGCGGAGCTGGGTGGCGGCGGGATCGTGGCCGGACCGCTTCCGCACCAGGGTCAAAGTGTCGCGGTTGAGGCCGTAGTCGACGTCGTGGCCGATCAGCAGCACACCCGGCCCACGGGGCACGTGCCGGTAGTCGGCGACGTCGAGGATCTGACCCTCCACCTGGCCCTTCTGGATGAACCGGTGGAACACCCCGATGGCGGGCTCGAGGTCGGCCGGTGGATCGGCCACACGGAAGCGGACGGTCAGGCGTGCTGGCTTCACGTCGACGCCTTCGCTCGTTGGTCCTTCGATTCGGCCACCCGTGCCTTCTCGGCCGCCATCTTCGCTTCGCAGCTGTGTGCTGCTTCGACGAAGAGCTGTGCCTCCTCGACCCGCCGCGCTGCGACCGCCGCATCGCCGGTCGGGGTGGGATCCTCATGGAGGTCGAGCAGGTAGCGGCCGAACTTGCCGCGGGCGAAGCGGTCGAAGAACAACTCGGTGTCGAAGAAGCGGGTCTTCCACTCCGACACGATGTCGTCGGGTTCTTCGGTCACGTCGATGTACTCGGTCCGCACCAACGCCCGGGCGGCGGCGAGCATGGCCTCGTAGGCGTGCCGCTCCGCTGCTGCCGGGTCGTCGTCCTCGTCGAGTGCGACCTGCGCCTCGAAGACCTCGGACTCGGCCTTCATGACCTCGATGCCGAACAGCGAGACGACCTCGCCGGCGCACTCGCCGACACCGAGATCGCCCATGGTGAACAGGCGGGCGTCGGAGTGGTCGACGTAGTAGCTCGGATCCTCCTCGAAGGTGGGCAGGTCCATGAACGGTTCGATGAGCTCACGCAGGCCCCGCTTGCCGAGGCGCTCAGACCAGTCCTGGAAGCTCTCCCCTTCGTCGCGTCCCTCGAGGTACGCATCGGTGAGCGCGTCGAGCACCTCGGGCGCAGCCTTGGACGGCACCGCCCCGACCGCCATGCCGTACTTGCCGGCGTTGTGGGTTCGCTGCCCGCCGAGCACCACCTGGAAGTGGGGGACACGCCGGCCGTCGAAGCCTCGGGCGTTGCCGTAGAAGCCGACGTCGGCGATGTGATGCTGACCGCACGAGTTGAAGCAGCCCGAGATCTTCACGCTCATGTCCGAGACCGACGGATCCTGGGACGGGGCGCGTTCCTCGAGTCGGTCGCGTACCACCGCGGCCAGGCCGCGGCTCGAGGCGATCCCGAGCTTGCACGTGTCGGTCCCCGGGCAGGTGGTGACGTCGGCGATCGTGCCGGCCCCACCAACCGACAGGCCGATCTGCTCGAGCGCCGTGAAGACCTCGGGCAGGTCGGCCTCGGGCACGAACCGCAGCACGATGTTCTGCTCGACGGTGGTGCGGAGGTTGTCGCCGGCGTACTCGCGTGCGATGTCAGCCAGACCGCGTGCCTGCTGGGAGGTGAGGTCTCCCAACGGGAGGTTCACGGTCACGACCCGATAGCCCTCCTGCCGTTGGGTCCGAACGTTGGTCGCCTGCCAGCGCTCGAAGCCATCGGGGCGTGGCTGGCCGTTGAGCAGCGATGGATCGCGCACCGGCGGACCGCCGGTCGTCGGGAGGTCCTCGATGAGCTGGGTGTGACGGGGGTCCGGCGGGATGGTCCTCTTCTCCTCCTCGACGAGCCGCCGGAACTCCTCGATGCCGAGGTTCGCGACCAGGAACTTCAGCCGTGCGCGGTTGCGGTTCTTCTTCTCGCCCATGCGTGCGAAGATCCGCGCGATCGCCTGGATCTCGATGAGGTACTCGTCGACGGGGGTGAATTCGCTGAGCACCTCGGCTTGGTGGGGGACGGTTCCGAGCCCGCCGCCGACGACCACCTTGAAGCCGCGCTTGCCGTCCTTGATGCGTGCCACGTAGCCGGCGTCGTGCATCTGGACCAGGCCGCAGGCCTCGGTCTCGCAGCCGCTGAACGCCGGCTTGAACTTGCGCCCGAAGTCCTGCACGTCAGGGTGGCCCAGCAGGAACAGCATCAGCGCCTTGGCGTAGGGCGAGACGTCGAACGCCTCGGTGTGGCAGACCCCCGCCAGTGGGCAGGCGGTGACGTTACGGATGGAGTTGCCGCACGCCTCCCGGGTCGTGACGTCCACCGCGGCGAGCCGGCGCATCAGGTCCGGGGTGTCGTCGATGTGGACGAAGTGGAGCTGGATGTCCTGGCGGGTGGTGACGTGGAGGATCTCGTCGGAGTACTCCTCGGCGAGGTCGGCGATGACTTCGAGCTGCTCCGGCGAGAGCCCGCCGAACGGCAGCTTGATCCGCTGCATGCCCGGGGCGTCCCAGACCGTGTCGGTCCCCTTGGTGGGGTGGTCGAAGTCCAGGGGCAGCTCGCGGGTGCCGTAGCCGTCGTTGCGTCGGCCGTTGTCGTAGCGCTGCCCGTACACGCCCCGCCGCAACCGGGTCTCGGCGAACGCTTTCTCGTCGAGGTTGCCGACCCGCCGCAGTTCGAGCTGAGCCTCGAACTGGTCGATCTCGTCAGCCCACTCGGGGTTCATCTGGCCCGAGAGGTGGGCCTGCCAGCTCGTGGCGCTCATGATGTCTCACTGTCTCCGGGAACGGGCGGTCGTCACCGCGCTCTGACAGGGTCCGGTTCCGGGCTCAACCCGGACCAATCGGCCCCATGGAAACAGTGCGATCCGATCGGCCGGATTGCCGAAGTCGGCAACGTGGTGCGGGCCGAAGGGACCAGCAGCCCAGTGCCCTCGACCCTACGAGGTGCGAGTTCCCTCGGCACATGATGGGTCTACGTCAAAGGTCTGGAGGACCGAGGAGGGTGCGGCATGAAGATCAAACCGCGTGAAGGGACCGTCGACAGCTTCCACTACTTCCCGGAGCCGAAGACCGCCCGTTGGCTGTTCGGCAGCAAGCAGGCGGCATGGCTCTGGCTCTTCCCCCGTCTGTACTTGGGTTTCTACTGGACCAAGTTCGGGTGGGAGAAGGTGTTCGGGGCGGAGAGTGACTGGATGACAACGGGTGAGTCGTTCCAGACCTACCTCAACTACCAGATCGACCCTGAAGCGCCGGCGGCCTACTTCGGCTGGTACGGCGACTTCGTGGGGTTCCTGGCGGACAACGCCGGGTTCTGGGCCAAGGCGATCGCGGTCGGGGAGCTGTTGATCGGGCTCGGTCTGCTGGTAGGGCTGTTCACCGGGATCGCGGCGTTCTTCGGCGTCCTCCTGAACGCGGGCATCCTGTTCGCCGCGTTCGGAGGCCCCGCACCGCTGTTCCTGCTCCTCGAGGTCGGTCTGCTGCTGGCTTGGCGGAACGCCGGCTACGTGGGACTCGACCGCTGGGCATTGCCGATGCTCGGGACACCGACCGAGCCGGGATGGCTGTTCGTCAGCGAGGAACCGACCGAACCGCGGGCGCGTACCAAGACCGCGGTCTGACCGCCGTCCACCCGTACGACCGAAGGAGACACGTGCGCTGACTGCGCCCGGGGTGGCAGGAGAACACGCCGCCCCGGGCGCTCACGTGTGCGTGTCGTTCCCGCGAACGCCGGTGCGTCAGCTGAAGTGCGTCTGGGGACGTTCTTGGAGCTCACCGTCGACGTAGAGGTCGACCTTCTCGTTGTAGAAGCACACGTAACCCGCGATCCCCACGGACTCGAGCAGGGGGGACGGATACCACCACACGAAGTCCTCGTACGTGGTGTCCTCGAGCACGAGGTCGTAGTAGCTCGCCTGGCCCTTGTAGGGGCAGTGCGTGTGAGTGTCTGAGGGCCGCAGCAGATCCATCCGCACGTCGGTCTTCGGGATGTAGTAGCGGGTCGGGAGGTTGGTCTCGAACAGCAGCCGAGGCTGGTGGGTGTTGGCCACGGTGACCCCGTCGACCTCGACCCGGACGTGTCGCGAGCTCTGGAGGATGTCGACCCGCGTGTAGGGGTCTCGGGGATGGACGAAGACCTCCTCGTCCTCCTCGAACCAGGCGTCCATCGCGTGCCACTGGAAGCGGAGGTGGTTGGTGATCTCGTCGATCTCCGACTTGCGGTACCAGAGGGCGGCCCCTTCCGCCTCGCGGTCACCGGCCTTGACGGTGTGGACCCCGGCCGTCCCGCGGCTCGGGGTGCGTTCGTCATCGCCCGTGGCGACGAGCAGATCGGTGCGCACGTCGTCGGCCGGGAAGTAGTAGGTGGGGTAGTAGGGCTTCTCCCAGACCAGCTTCGCGTCGGTCGAGTCGGCGACGTACTCGCCGCCGAACAGCACCCGGACGCGCTTACCGGTGGCTTCGACACGGACTCGTCCGCGGCCGTCGCTCATGGGTGACCTCCCGTTAGTCGTGGCTCGGTCATACGAACGGGTCTCGGGAGGAACGCATTCCGACGAGCGACGGGGCTCACAGGCACCGGCATGGAGGTGACGCGACCTACTGCGACCGGGGCGCGTCCAGGTCGATCCGCACGATCGCGTCTTGATCGCCTTCGCGCGTGGCGACCGCGTGGCCGCGGAGGCGCTCACCACGCACGAGCAGCTCCACCGGTGCGCCGTCTCCCGTGAGGTTGCGCCACCACGCCTTGCGCTCGGGCCACCCGACAGCGACGGTGATCCGATCCCCCTTGTCCCGGTAGAACACCGGGATCGTGTACTCGTTGCCGGTCTTGCGCCCCGTGTAGGTGAGGAGTGCGACCTGGCCGCTGGCGATCGGGTGGAGTGGCGATCGCAGCAGCGGCTTCAGCAACCGGTTCACGGTGCGGTTCATGATCCGGAAGGGAGCACGGCTGGCCATCTCGATCTCCGCTGGATGTCGTGGTCGGATCCGGCAGTGGTGGACGGTAATGACTGACTCGAGTGGGGCTGAGGGAGCCGGTCGTCCCTCTGGCCTGTGCCCTTCGACCCAGGCCCCGCCCGCGTCCAGCCGGCACCCTCGATCTCGTTCCCTCGGCAGGAGAAGGCGATCGTGATGTGGGGTTCCTGGGGCTGGTACTGGGTGTGGATGGCCGGATTTTGGATCGTCGTGCTCGTCGCGGTCGCGTGGGTCGTCGTGCGCCTTGGATCCTCGCCGACAGATGACGGGAGCCGGTCCCGCCAGATCCTCGATGAGCGCTTCGCGCGAGGGGAGATCACCGAGGACGAGTACCGGCGCAAGCGTGACACGCTCGTCGAACGGTGATGCACGCCCAGTTCGGTGGTCTCCTCGTTCTTCGGTCTGGCACGCTCGGCGGCGTCCTGAGCTGGGGAGCTCTGTACCCTGCTCCGCTCGTGGCGGCATCCCGTCCAGCCATCCCAACCCGCAGGAGCGAGCGTGTCAGACCCTGCCCAGGAACCCACCCGCGAGGAGCTCTTCGCGAAGGCTCGGGACAACGCCGCCAAGATGGGGATCCCGGGTGTCTCCCGCCACGTACTCCTGTGCACGACCGGCTGTTGTGGTGATGGCGAAGAGACCGCCAGACATCTGAGCAAGCGGCTCCGCGAGGAGGGGCTCGCGCGGAGCTCGGTCCACTTCAGCGAGGCCGACTGTCTGGGTGTCTGCACCGGCGGCCCGACCATGGTCGTCTACCCCGACGGCACCTGGTACGGCGACGTCACGCCCGCGAACGCCGACCGGATCGTCGAGTCGCACCTCAAGCGGGGTGAGAAGGTCGACGACCTGATCACCGTCGAAGCCCCGCTCAGCGGCGCGGGGGATACGTCAGGGCAGCAGGACGGCTGACGTCAGTGGTTCGAGGACCAGCGCCGCGCCGAGGCCCAGCGCGACCACGGCGACCGTTGCGACCGTGACCGAGGACGCCGCCCACCGTCCAAGCACCGGCACCCGGCCGGGAGCCGGCTGGAGGTAGGCGGGCCCGATCACCCGCAGGTAGTAGAACAGCGAGACGACCGTGTTGACGACGGCGGCCACCGCGAGCCAGCCGTAGCCCGCGTCGATCGTGGCGGTGAACAGCTCGAGCTTGGCGACGAAGCCGGCCAGCGGCGGGATGCCGACGAGCGACAGCAGCGCGACCGCCATCGCCGCCGCGAGCCACGGGCGCTCGTGCGCCAGGCCGTAGTAGTCCTCGATCGCGGTGCGACCACGGAGTTCGACCACCACCCCGAACGCCGCGAGATTCGCGACCGCGTACGCGACGAGGAACGCCACCAGCGCGGGGATCGCATCGTCGCTGCGACCGATCGCGACCACGGCCATCAGGCCGTAGCCCGACTGCGACACCGACGACCACCCGAGCAGCCGGCGGACGTCCGTCTGCCACAGGGCGGCGAGGTTCCCGAGCGTCATCGTGAGCAGCGCCAGGACCGCGACCAGCGGCCGCCACCCCGCCTCACCCTCGGGAACGAGTGACAGGATCCGCATCAGGCCGACCAGCGCCCCGATCTTCGGCACCACGGTGAGGAAGCCAGCCACCGGAGCCGGGGCGCCCTCGGCGACATCGGGCATCCACGCGTGTGCGGGGATCGCCCCGAGCTCGAAGGCCACACCGACGGCGATCATCGCCACCGCCGCGACGAGCGCCGGGGTCGACACGTCACCGCTCAACGCCGAGGCGATCTCGGTGTAACCGGTCGCCTTGGTGACGCCGAACAGCAGCACCACACCGGTGAGCAGCACAACGTTCGCGAGCCCGCCCACGAGGAAGAACTTCATCCCCGCCTCGACCGACGCCCCGGAGCCACGGTGGTAGGCCGCCAGGGTGTAGCCGGTCACGCTCGCGAGCAGGATCCCGACCACCAGCTCCATCGTGTCGGCGGCGCCTGCCATCAGCATCGCCCCGAGTGCCGACAGCAGCAGCACGGTGTAGTACTCGCCGTGGCGCGGATCGGAGCGGAACCACTCGGGGGACAAGAGCACGACCAGGGCGGTCGCGCCGAGGATCGTCAACCGTGCCGCGTTGGTCACGTCGTCGAGCGCCCAGGTGCCGTGCATGGTCACGAGCGGGGCGCCGTTGATCGCGACGTCGAGCGTGAAGATCGCCGCTGCCCCGAGCGTGACGAGGGTGAGCGGCGCGGCGAGCCACTGCCGCTCGCGCCCCGCGAACAGCACGGTCACGAGGACGATCGCCGCGCCGACGACGACCGCGATCTCCGGAACGACGTGCTCGATCGGCATCAGCCGCCCGTCCGTCGCAGGTGCACGCGCCACATCATCCGGTGCCGATCAGCCACGCGGTTCCGTCACGCACGACGTCCAGCAGCCACGCGGGCCACACGCCGATCACGATCGTGAGGGCGAGGAGCACGCCCAGTCCGACTGCTTCCCGCGGGACGAGGTCAGTGAGGTCGGACCAACGGTCAGGGAGCTCGCCCAGGAACACCTCCTGGAGGAGCTGGAGGAACAGCGCGGCCGTGATGAGCACGCCGAGCAGCCCGATGGCTGCCAGCACCGGGAACACCGAGAACGTGCCGACGAAGATCTGGAACTCGGCCACGAACCCGGCCAGCCCCGGCAGCCCGAGGCTGGCGAAGGCCGCGACGGTGGTGGCGGCAGTCAGCTGCGGGGTCTTCCCGGCGAGCCCTCCGTAGGCCCCGAGGTCGTACTCCTCGCCCCGCTGCCAGAACGACCCGGCGATGAGGAAGAGCGCCCCGGTGATCAGCCCGTGGGCGACCATCTCGACCGTCGCACCGCTGAGTGCGAGGTTGCGGGCCTCCTCCTCGCCACCGAGCAGCGCCCCGGCCGCGGCGATGCCGAGGACGGTGTAGCCCATGTGGTTGACCGAGGTGTAGGCGATCCGTCGTTTGAGGTGTCGCTGACCGAACGCCACCAGCGCCCCGTACACGATCGAGACCACGGCGACGATCGCG
>JAWVZB010000046.1:0-24653 GCA_033722375.1 Nitriliruptorales bacterium
CGTGAGCTCGCCCGACTGTGGCTGCTGCATCGTCGACCAGATCTGGACGCCGAAGAACCCGGCGAGGATCACCGCCGGCATGACGATCCCGCCGGCGATCACGAACCGGCGCTCGAGACGGGTGTCCTCGACCGTCTCGGTCCGATGGTCACCCTCCTCGCCTCGGGACCACACCGCGACGACGAACGCCACCACCACGATGACGAAGACCGCGACCCCGGCGATGGTCAGCCAGACCGTGATGTCGAAGATCCGATCGGCCTCGGACCCCCGCGGGTCGAGACCCCCTTGGGAGCATCCGATCGCCAGGAGCCCCACCAGCGCTGCCACGAGGCGTCGACCGACGGTCGACGGTGGCGGCATCGAGTACTCCCCGTGGATCGACTGCCCCAGACGCTAGTGAGCATGCCCGCCGGCTGTTGTCCGAACGTCCAGACGAGGTACCGGCGGGTCGTTCCGAGACCCGGTCAGAAGCATCGGCGTACGCTCTGCCTTCCGGGGGTGTAGCCGAATGGTCTAGGCACGGGTCTTAAACACCCGGAGGCTGATGCCTCGTGTGGGTTCGAGTCCCACCACCCCCACCTGCGTGCTGGCCTGTCTAAGCCTCGCTGACCTCGCCCTGGTCGGGGGTGCCGGCGTCGGGCGCCCGATCTTCCACGGTCAACCTCACGAGTGGCCCATGGGGGAACGTCACGGGCGGGAGATCGAGCTCTCGCCAAACTGCCGGCGGGATGCCGATGTCAGCGAGGTACAGGTCCCCGACGTAGGGATGGACGATCCGCGGGCGCAGCCCCTCTTTCGGCGCCCCGAGGGTCACGGTCACGTCGGCGTTGACACAGGCGCCCTCGAGCCCCTCGTCCGCGCTGAGGCCGCTCGGCAGGTCGAGTGCCACCACCGGGACGGCGAAGCGCTGGAGCCACGCGTTCACCGCATCGGGCACGCCCCGCAACGGCGGCTCGGCGCCGTAGCCGAGCATCGCATCGACCACCACGTCACCGGGCGAGGCGGTATCGGGGCCGTCCTCTCCCACCCAGCGCCAGGAGATCCCCGCCATGTCGAGCACGTCGAGCTGCGACGGGAGGGCCGGCTCCCCCGTCAGCAGGACCTCGACCTCCGCCCCGGCGGCGGACAGCAGCCGCGCTGCGGCGAGTCCCCCGGCGCCGTTGCCACCGGTGCCGGCCAGCAGCGTGACAGCCACGCCATCGAGGCTGTCGTCGACGAGCCGACGCACGGTGTGGGCGACCGCCCGCCCCGCCTGCTCGACCAGCGACGCCAGTCCGAGCCCTCGGTCGGCCATGATCCGATCGACCGCACGCATCTGCTCCGTCGTGACGTGGGGGACCTCCTCCTGGGAACGCTCCGGCAGCTCGCCGGTGAGGCGTGCCGGTCGCTGCCAGGACGGGGCATCCTCCCACGGCGTCACGGCGCGGTCCTCGGGCAGGTCCTCGGGGCTCCGGCCGCCCGACCAGTCCTCCACCGCCACCTCGAGCAACAGAGACATCACCACTGCGGTAGCGCCCCACAGGAGGTCACCGCTGTCGAGCTGCCACGCCCACGACGCTCCCCGCAGCGACAGCGGCACCTTGCGCCAGCGGTCCTCCTCGAGCAGTTCGGCGATGGGCACCTCGAGGACCTCGTCGACCTCCCACGGGTTCGGGTCGGTGGGGTGCGGGTCGCGCCAGCGCGCGACGACCGGAACGACCCAGAACCTCGATGGCGGGATGTAGAAGGTCGGTCCGAGGCCGACCACCTCGACGGTGGTCGGGTCGAGCCCGATCTCCTCCTGGGCCTCCCGGAGCGCGGCCTCCTCGATGGTCTCGTCCTCGTCGAGGCGACCGCCGGCGAACGAGATCTGTCCGGGATGGGACCGCATATCGCGGCGCCGACGCGTGAGGACCACCCGCGGGCCCTCCTCGGCTTGGTGCAAGAGCACGAGGACCGCCCCGACACGGGCGTCCTCGGGCGGCTGCGTGCGTTCGGGGTCGACCGCCTCGAGGGCAGCCTGGAGCCGCGGCCAGAACGTCTCCGCCTCGAGCCGCGGATCCATCAGCCGTTCCGATCCACCGACATGGCGAGGCCGTTGAGGATGTCGGACTCGCTGATCACGGCAGACGGGAAGCCGTAGCGTTCCAGCACGACCGCGAGGATCAGCGCCCCACCGGCGATGACGTCCTCGCGCCCCGACTGGATCGGCCCGAGCTCCTGCCGATCGGCCACCGGGGTGGCGAGGAGCCTGCCGGCCAACTCCTGCGCGGCCATCGTCGGCAGGACCGTGCCGTGGATCGCCTCGGGCTCGTAGGTGTCGAGTCCCAGGTGCAGCGCCGCAACGGTGGTCGGCGTCCCGGCCACGGCGATCAGGGTCGCGGCGTCGACCACCTCGACTCCGGCGTCGGACAACGCCGCGTCCGCCTCCGTGAGCCGCTCGTCGACCTCCTGTCTGGCGGCATCGATCTGCTCCCGCGTCGGGGGGTCGTCGGTGAGGATCCGCTCGGTGAGGCGGACACTGCCGAGCTGCATGGAGTAGGAGGCCACCACCTCGTCCTCGTCGTTGCCGGCAACCAGCTCGGTGGACCCTCCCCCGATGTCGAGCACCACCACCGGCCGCCGGGCATCGACCGCCGCGGTGGCACCGAGGAACGACAGGGCCGCCTCCTCCTCGCCCGACAGCACGTCGACCTCGAGGCCGGTCAGCTCCCGGACCCCGTCGAAGAACCGGTCCCGGTCACTCGCGTCCCGGACCGCGGAGGTGGCCCCGATCCGGACGGCGCCGTCGTCCACACCGAGGTCGCGCCACTGGTCCCGGTAGTCACGGATGGTGTCGAGGGTCCGCTCGAGCGCCGCGTCATCGAGGTGGCCGCGATCGTCGACCCCCTTGCCGAGCCGGGTGATCCGCATCTCGCGGGCGAGCGTCCCGCCGTCCCCGTCCACGACGATCAGGCGGGTCGAGTTGGTTCCGACATCGATCGCAGCCCGGAGGTCGCTCACGGCTCGCCTTCCTCTGGTGACACGGTGGTGACGTCCACGCACGGCTCCGGACATGGCGCCGGGGTGGTCTGCTCGACCGTCCACCGCCCCACCGGGTTGTCGCCCGTGGCGAGAGTGTGGGCCGCGTGGACGTGCAGGCACTTGACACGGTCGGGCATCCCACCCGCGGTGGGGTCGCCAGGCAGTGGGTCCCCCAGCGAATCGCGGAAGTCGACGTAGCGCTCGGCAGCGGCCTCGTAGGCCGCCGCGAACTCGTCGTCCCGGGCCAGCCGGTCGTTCAGCCCGACCATCGCGTGGTCGGCTTCGAGCCGGCCGACGCGCGAACGCATCACCGGGCAGGAGAGCCAGAAGACCGTGGGGAACGGAGTCCCGTCGCCGAGGCGTGGGGACACCCGCACGACCGTCGGGAGTCCGAACCCGCAACGGTGGACGACCGCGACGTCGCCACGAGCGGGCCGGCCGAGCTGTTCCGAGACGACGGCGCGGCCGTGCGCGTCCACCTCCGGGGCTGCCGCAGCGCGCTCGTAGGAGGCCCCGGGATCCGGGGTGACGGCGTCAGGCAGAGGGGCCGGCGTGTGGCCGGCCCCCTGGTCTCGTGCGTCCGACGCGCTCACGCGTCGAGTCGGCCCCGCTTCTGGCGGCGTGCCTCACCCTGGATCATCTGCGACTTGTGCATGAACCGGCGCAGGCGCTTGTTGAAGTTCTTGTCGAGCTTGCTGCGGAGGTTCGGTGTCTCGTCGTCCTCCCAGTCCGGATCGGCGCGCTTGATCGACAGGTCGACCTTGCCGTCGTCCTTGATGTCGAGGACCTTGACGTCGACCTCGTCACCTTCGGCGAGGTAGGCGTAGATGTTCTCGACGAAGTCGGTGTCGACCTCGCTGACGTGGACGAGACCGGTGACCGATTCGTCGCCGTCCTCGTTGAGGGGCACCTCGACGAACGCTCCGTACTCCTCGAGGCGCACGACGGTGCCCTTGACGATGTCTCCAGGTTGGAACAGTGGGACCAACTCCTTCGGGGGATGGTGGATGTGCGGCAGGTGTGTCAGACGGGACGGTACGGCCACTTCGGGGGCCAGGCAAGACGGGAAGGCGGTCGAAGGGGAGGCTGCTGCCACCCCGGTTGTCCCTGGCGAGGGCGACGTCAGCCGAGCCAGCCCGCGAGCGTGTCCCAGAGTCGGCGGTACCACGGGTCCGGGGGCGCCTCGACGTCGCGGGGCGCGGTGATCTGGGGGTTGTCGACCTCGGGTGGGACGATCGCGTAGGGAACCTCGCCGGGCCGGACGTAGCCCTGCTGCTCCCGCGCCAGGAGCTCGATCTCCTCGGGGTCCTTGAGCTCGTCGGCACGCTCCTCGAGCGTCGCGATCTCCGTGGTCAGCGCATCGTGCTTGGCTTCGAGGAGCTCGACGCGCTCTCGACCCTGCCAGTACGACTGGAGTGGACCGGACAGCATGATGACGCTCAAGGCGAGGAGCCCGACCAGTCCGGCCACGAAGGGGCGATCCCCGGCCACGACCGCTCTGGCCCCGTCGCGCACCCGGCCGCCGGCACGCACCGCTGCCGCCGCCAGGCGCTGGATCACGACCGGACCGCGCCCCGTACCCCCGCGACGACGGCGGCGTGACGCGTCCTTGACGTAGCGGCGCTGCTCCCTAGCGGTGGCCGACATCAGCCGTGCCCCTGCGCCCGCGGGAAGGCCGCGAGGCCGGCGTAGCGGGCCTGGTCGCCGAGCTCCTCCTCGATGCGGAGGAGCTGGTTGTACTTGGCGACACGGTCGCTCCTGGCGGGCGCCCCGGTCTTGATCTGCCCCGCGTTCACCGCGACCGCGATGTCAGCGATGGTGGTGTCCTCGGTCTCGCCGGAACGGTGGCTGACCATGTTCGCGTAGCCGGCACGGTGGGCGGTCTCGACGGTGGTGAAGGTCTCGGTGAGAGTCCCGATCTGGTTGACCTTCACGAGCACCGCGTTCGCGACGCCGAGCTCGAGCCCCTTCCGGAGACGCTCCACGTTGGTGACGAACAGGTCGTCGCCGACCAGCTGGCAGCGGTCACCGAGCTCGTCAGTGAGCCGCTTCCAGCCGTCCCAGTCGTCCTCGTCCATGCCGTCCTCGACCGACACGATCGGGAACTCGTCCACGAGCGACGCCACCCAGGCGGCGTGCTCGTCGGCCGAGAGCTCGCGACCCTCGCCGGCGAGCACGTACCCGCGCTCGTCATCGAAGTACTCGGCGGCGGCCACGTCGAGAGCCAGCGCCACGTCGCGGCCCGGCTCGTAGCCGGCGCCTTCGATGGCTCGGACGATCAGCTCGAGCGCGGCCCGGTTCTCAGGGAGATCTGGGGCGAACCCGCCCTCGTCACCGAGCCCGGTGGACAGCCCTTCGTCGTTGAGCACGCTCTTGAGCTCGTGGTAGATCTCGGTGCCCATCCGCAGCGCGTCCCGGAAGCTCGCCGCACCGACCGGCGCGACCATGAACTCCTGCACGTCGACGTTGGAGTCGGCGTGGGAGCCACCGTTCAGGATGTTCATCATCGGGACCGGCAGCAGGTGAGCGGACGGCCCTCCGAGGTAGCGGTAGAGCGGCAGGCCGGTGTGCGAAGCCGCCGCCTTGGCCACCGCGAGCGACACACCGAGCAGGGCGTTGGCACCGAGGTTCGACTTGTCGTCGGTGCCGTCGAGGTCGAGCAGCAGCCGGTCGACCGAGCGCTGGTCGGTGGCGTCCTCGCCGAGCAGGGCGTCCGCGATCGGGCCGTTGACGTTGTCGACGGCCCGGGTCACGCCCTTCCCCCGGTACCGATCGTCGTCCGCGTCCCGCAGCTCGACCGCTTCGAACTCCCCGGTGGAGGCCCCAGAGGGCACGGCGGCGCGACCGAACGACCCGTCTGCGAGTGTGACGTCGACCTCGACGGTGGGGTTCCCGCGACTGTCGAGGATCTCGCGCCCGCGCACGGCTTCGATGCCGTTCGCACCCATGCAGACACCTCCCACGACCTACACCGCCGACCACGATAGGACACGTTGGCCACAACCGTACACAGGGACAACAAGCCGAGCCGGCATCCGGCTCAGTCCAGGCCGCCCCGCTGGGAGATGGCCCGGCCGGCTGCGGCGACCAGGATGCCGGAGACAGCTCCGAGTACCGCACCGAGAACGGGGCGCTTGCGGGCAACAACGAAACCCGCCGCAGCGGAGACGATCCCGACCGCGACGGCCGCCTCGGCGGGCAGAGCCACGATGAGGTCGTCGCCTCCGGCCGGCAGCTCGCCCGCGGTCCCGGCCGGCAGCTCGTCCCGGTCCCAGCCCTCGAGGGCATCCCGATCAGGGGGAGGGATGCTGTCCGCCGGTTGATCGGCCGATGTGTCGGCCTCGCCCCCGAACATCTCGGGGGTGAGAGTCGTGCCGCACTTGGGGCAGGGGGCCGTGGATCTGGCGAGCCCCTCGACGAACGCGTTGGCCAGGAACCGGCCGCACTCGGGGCATTGGTTCGGGGTGGCCATGGCTCCTCACCGGTCGGGTGAGGTCCCAGAATAGGACGTCAGCCGCCGTCGGCGGCCCGTTCCCAGAGTTCGAGCCACTCCGCGTCCGTGAGCTCGTCGGGAGAGCGGCCCGACAGCAGGGCCAGGGTGCGCTCGAAGCGGTCACGGAACCGGGTGGCGGCCTTCCGGAGCGCAGTCTCGGGATCCACCTCGATCTGGCGGGCGAGCGCGATCACCGCGTTCAAGAGGTCCCCGACCTCGGCTTCGCGCTGGTCGGGGGAATCGGCTGCGAGGGCCTCGTCGAGCTCCTCGCGGACCTTGTCGGCCGGCCCGTCGGCGTCGCCCCACTCGAAGCCGAGCTTGGCGGCCTTGCGCTGGAGCTCCCAGGCGAGCATCACGGCCGGAAGCGACCGCGGCACCCCGTCGAACGGGCCGCTCCGCTGCTTCTCGGTCCGCTTGATGGTCTCCCAGTTCTCCTTCACCTCGGCCGCGTCGGTGACCTCGGCGTCGCCGAACACGTGGGGGTGGCGGTGGACGAGCTTGTCCGTGATGCCGGCGGCGACGTCGTCGACGGTGAACGCCTCGCGATCCGCGGCGATCTGCGCGTGGAACACGATCTGGAGCAGCAGATCCCCGAGCTCCTCGCGGAGGTCGTCGTCGGTGCCGTGCTCGATCGCGTCCACGAGCTCGTAGGTCTCCTCGATCAGGTAGTGCACGAGGCTCTCGTGATCCTGCTCGAGATCCCACGGGCAGCCGTCTTCGGGATCACGCAGGTGCGCCTCGACGTCGACGAGCCGGAGCAGCTCGGTGCCGGTGGGCAGCGGCGGCAGGAAGACGAACTCGACCTCGAGGCCACCCCGCTTGGCGGCGTCCAGACCGACGAGCCGACCGAACTCCTCGTCCCCTGGCCCGAGCACGTACACCGCGTGGCCGGACTCCTCGGCTGCCTCGACGAGGCCACGTGCCAGGCGTCGTTCCGACGGGGACCCGGGCTGGAGCAGGTCCATCCGCTGCTCGCCGAGGTCGGCGGGCTCGAGCTCGTCCACGTCGATGCCGGCGAAGTAGAGGTGGTTCGCGTGCGGGTGAGCCTCACGGTCACGCACGAACACGCGCGTGGCGGTCGCCATCGCATCCCACGCGGGGAACGGCAGCAGGCCAGGCAGGTAGGGAGAGGTCTCGACCAGGACGATGCGGGCCTCGTCGCTCACGTCAGCCTCCCTGGTTCGGCGCCTCCGGTCGCAGCAGGTCCGTCGCCACGATGCTGCCGCTCGTCGGATCCCACCGCCCGAAGCTCGACGCGACCTCGACCTCCGCCTTCCGCAGCAGCTCCGCGAAGACGTCCCGGGCAGCCTGCTGGGCGTTGCGACCCTCGAGCTCCTCGCGCAGAGACTGTGCGACCTCGTCGAAGGTGGTGGTGACGAACTCGTTGACCCGGATCACGTGGAACCCGAACTGGGTCTCGACCGGACCGATGATCTCGCCGGGCTCCGCTGCCCACACCGCCTGGTCGAACTCCTCGACGTAGCGCCCCCGCGGGAACGACCCGAGGTTCCCGCCCCGAGCCGCCGAGCCGGGGTCCTGCGATCGCTCCTCGGCGATCTCCTCGAAGGACGCGCCACCCTCGATCTCGTCGATGATCTGCTCGGCTTCCTCGCGGGTCTCCACGAGGATGTGGCTGACGTCCGCCTGCTCCCACTGGTCGGAACGCTGCTCGTAGAGCTCACGGACCTCGTCCTCGGTGACCTCGCCGGAGCCAGAGAGCAGCTCCTGCAGCTTGGTGAGCTTGACGCCGATCGCGATCTGATCCCGAGCCTCCTGCTCGGTGAGACCCGCGTCGGCGATCGCCTGGCGCAGCGCCTCCTCCCCACCCTGCAGTGCGAGCTGCTCGTCCCAGGCCTCCTGGACCTCCTGCTCGCTGACCGTGATCCCACGAGCCTCGGCCTCCTGGTCCACGATCCGGAGCACGACGAGCTGGCTGAGGATCTGGTTCTGGAGGTCGCTCGTCTGCCGGGCCCGGTCGGCTGCGCCCCCACCCTGTCCCGGCAGCGTCGCGAGCCGGGCTCGAACCCGCTTCTCGACCGCACTCGCCGGGATCTCCTCGCCGTTGACGACCGCGGCGGTCGCACCGGTCGCGCCGGAGCAGCCGGCAACGAAGAGCGCGGCCGCGAGGACGAGCGGGACGAGACGACGGTGCACGGGGAGCTTTCCGAGAGGATCAGCGACGGCCTGCGAGCGGCCCGGAGTGTACCTGTGGGTCCTGGCCCGCCTCCCCGTCGCTCACACCCGGATCCTCAGCCCTTGACGACCCCGAGGGGGCGGAGGCGAGCGACGCGGCGAGCCAGGCCGGCACGTTCGCAGGTCTCGACGACGGCGTCGATGTCCTTGTAGGCGTAGGGCGCTTCCTCTGCGAGATCGCCCTCCGACCCCGGACGCACCGCGATCCCGGCTTCCTCGAGCTCGGTCCTGACCTCGTGCCCCCGCTGGCGCTTCTTGGCCTGGGTCCGGCTCATGACCCGCCCCGCGCCGTGGCAGGCCGAGTTGAAGGCGGGACCGCCCTCGACCCCGGCGAGCACGTAGGAGCCGGTCCCCATCGAGCCAGGGATCAGGAGCGGCTGGCCGGCCTCGCGGAAGTCCTGTGGCAACCCGGGGTGGCGGGGCGGGAGCGCGAGGATCGCGCCCTTGCGATGGACGCACAGCCGCCGGGTGCGTCCGTCGATCTCGTGGTCCTCGAGCCTCGCCATGTTGTGCGACACGTCGTAGACGAGCGGGAGCTCCCGCGTGCCCGCGACGGCTCCGAACGCGTCGCGGGTCGCCTCGCCGAGGATCTGGCGGTTCGCACGCCCGAAGTTGGCGCCAGCGCCCATCGCCGCGAGGTACTCCTGGCCCGGCCGCGAATCCACGGGGACGCACGCGAGCTCGCGGTCCGGAACGTCGATGCCGAGGCCGTGCATCGTGGCCTTCATCCCGTCGACCTGGTCCTTGCAGATCTGGTGTCCGAGACCTCGCGAGCCGGTGTGGATCATCACGCACACCTGGCCTTCCTCGAGCCCGTAGGCACGGGCCGTGGGCGGATCGACCACCGCGTCGACGACCTGGAGCTCGAGGAAGTGGTTGCCGCCACCGAGGCTGCCGACCTGGGCGCTCCCGCGGTCCTTGGCGCGGTCGGACACGAGATCGGGGTCGGCGCTGTCGACCGCCCCGCCCTCTTCGATGCGGTCGAGGTCGGCCTCCACGCCACGGCCGCGCTCGATCGCGTACCGCGCCCCGCCCGCGAGCACCCCGTTCATCGTCTCGCGGCGGGAGAGATCCCAGACCGCGCCCTCGCCGAGGCCACGCGGGATCCTCGCGTCGAGCACGTCCATGATCTCGTTCAGGCGTTCGCTGCCGAGCTCGTCGAACGACATCGGAGCGGTGTGCAGCCGCACCCCGCAGGAGATGTCGAACCCGACCCCGGCCGGGGAGACCACCCCGCCGTCGTCGACGTCGGTGGCGGCGACGCCGCCGATGGGGAACCCGTAGCCACGGTGGAGGTCAGGCATGCCGTAGCTCGCCTCCACGATCCCCGGCAGGTGCGCGACGTTCGCGACCTGCCCGAGCGACGCTTCGTCCTGGTGGATCTGCTCCATCAGCTCCGAGGTGGCGAACACCACCCCCGGGACCCGCATCCCGTCGGTGGGACCGAGCCGCCACCTGACCTCGTCTTCCTGCCTCAGTCCTGAGCTGGTGACGGGTCCCGCTGACATGACCGCTCCGTTCCCTTTGCTCCCCCACGGCTGTCTCGTCACGAGTCTGGGCTCCCGGAGGTCGCACACGGCTGACTCGGCACCGACGTTCGGACTCCGACGGCCGGGGGCGTCGACGTACCGTGGCACGTCAGCCCTCTCTCCCTCTTCCCCGGATCCGATGGACCTCCACCGCGACACGTGGCCGGCCCTGGCCAAGCTCGGATGGCCGGTGTCGCTGACCCTGATGGTGCGGGTCACGATGCGGACAGCGGACATCCTCGTGGTCGGGATCACGGTGGGTGCCGCCGGGGTCGCCGCGCTCGGGATCGGGGATGCTGCGGCGCGGATCGTGCTGATGACGGCGCTCGGGCTCGGGGCCGGAACCATCGCGACGGTCTCGCAGCGGATCGGGGCGGGGCGCCACGACGAGGCCGACGTCGCGATCAACCAGACGGCGGTCCTCGCCGTGCTCGTCGGAGTGCCCTTCACCGTCGTCGGCTGGCTGGTCGCGCCGGGCTACTTCTCCCTGCTCGGGGCGGAGCCCGAGGTGGTCGAGCTCGGTGTGCTGTACCTGCGGATCATCATCCTGTCGGCCGTGCCGCGCGTGCTCGCGATCATGCTGACGCGGGCCTTCCAGGGCGCCGGCGACACCGTCACCCCGCTCGTGATCCGCTCGTTCGGGACCGGCCTGAACATCCTGCTGACCGTCCTGCTCGTCCCGGGTCTCGGGCCGTTCCCCGAACTCGGCCTCCGCGGCGCCGCCTACGGGACCGTCGCCGGCAACGTCGCCTCCGCCCTGATCCTGGTGACCGTGCTGACGATCGGTCGCACGAGGATCGGGTTCCGCCATGACGGCTGGTGGGCCCCCGACACGCTGCTGCGGATCGTGCGGATCGGCGCCCCGCAGGTCCTCGAGCGCAACCTGTTCGCGGTCGGGGCGATCCCGCTGAACGCGATCGTGCTGACCTTCGGCACTGCGGCGAACGCGGGGTTCCAGGTCGGGCGCCGCGTCATGCTCTACGCACTGCTGCCGAGCCGCGGGGTGGCCACCGCCTCGAGCACGTACATGGGCAATCGGGTCGGGGCGCTGCGCGCGGACGACGGCGAGCGCTACGTCCGGGGTGGGATCAGCCTCGCTGCGCTCGTGAGCGTGGTCATCGCCCTCCCGCTGCTCGTGTTCGCCGAGCCGATCGCGGGCATCTTCGTCCGCGAGCCCGACGCGCTGTCGTTCGCCGCCGCCTGGGTCCGGGTGTATGCCGTCGTCACCGTGCTCCGCGCCGTGTACGGCGTACTGCGGGGTGGGATGCAGGGGGCGGGCGACACCCGTTCGCCGCTGGTGTCGACCGCCGCGGGGATCGGACTGGTCGCGATCGGAGGCTCGTGGCTCTTCGGGGTCGCGCTCGGCTGGGGCATCCTGGCCGTCTACGTCGCCATCGCGATCGACCCCGCCGTCCGTGTGGCCATGCTGTACCGCTGGTTCGACCGTGGACGCTGGCGGAGGTTCCTCGGGGAGGCCCCGACACCGGTCGCTGCAGAGAGCGGGCCGATCCCGGTGAGCGCCGGCAAGGAGGAGGCGGAGTGATGAAGGAGGAGGCGGAGTGATGAAGAAAGAGGCGAGGTGGCCGCACGGTGGACAGCGTGATGGCTGAGGCTGGGACATGAGGCTCGCGGACCTCGTCGCCACGTCGAACGCGGTCGGGGCGACCCGCAGCCGCAACGAGAAGACCGAGCTGCTGGCGGACCTGCTGCGGGGCGCGGACGCCGACGAGCTCCTGATCGCGGTCGCCTGGCTGTCCGGGGAGCCCCGCCAGGATCGACTCGAGGTCGGCTGGGCGGCGCTTCGGGACACCGAGGTCGACGGGGCGACCGAGGCCACGCTCACGATCACAGAGGTGGATGCGGCCTTCGAGGAGATCGCGGCCGCCTCCGGCGAGGGCTCCCGCGAGCAGCGCCTCGACCTGCTCCAGGATCTCTTGTCCCGCGCAACCCGCGACGAGCAGGACTTCCTCGCCCACCTCGTCATGCGCGAGCTGCGGCAAGGCGCCAACGCGGGCGTGATGCAGAACGCCATCGCGGCCGCGTTCGAGGTCCCGCTGTCGACGGTGCGGCGGGCAGCGATGCTGTCCGGCGACCTGTCGGCGGTCGCCACGGCCGCAGCAACCGGCGGGGAGGACGAGCTCGCAGCGTTCCGGCTCGAGCTGTTCCGCCCCGTCGAACCCATGCTCGCGGCCACCGCCGGGTCCGTCACCGACGCACTGGACGGCCTCGACGCGGCCACGATCGAAGCCAAGCTGGACGGGGCGCGGGTGCAGGTCCACCGAGACGGCGACGAGGTGCGCGTCTTCACCCGCAACCTCCGCGACGTCACCGCTCAGGTTCCCGAGATCGCCGAGCGGGTCCGCGACTACCCGCCATCCGGCCTGGTGATGGACGGCGAGGCGATCGCCCTGGGCGAGGACGGCCGCCCCGAGCCGTTCCAGGTCACGATGGCCCGCTTCAGCACCGAGGCGGGTGACGAGGGGCCACCGCTGGCCGTGCGCTTCTTCGACGTCCTCCGGGTCGGCGACGACGAGCTCATCGACCTGCCCTTATCGGACCGTCTGGGCGTGCTCGAGGAAGCGGTACCCGACGAGGACCGCATCGGCCGCATCACGACCACGAGCGTGGAGGACGCGGAGACCTTCGTGGCCGCCACGCTCGACGCCGGCCACGAAGGGGTGATGGTCAAGGACCTGGCATCGGCCTACGCGGCCGGCCGGCGGGGCGCAGCTTGGCGGAAGGTCAAGCCGGTCCACACCCTCGACCTCGTGATCCTCGCAGCGGAGTGGGGATCGGGGCGGCGCACGGGCTGGCTGTCGAACCTCCACCTCGGGGCGTACGACCCCGACGAGGACGACTTCGTGATGCTCGGCAAGACCTTCAAGGGACTGACCGACGAGATGCTCACCTGGCAGACCGAGCGCTTCCTGGAGCTCGAGGAGCGACGCGCGAGGAACGTCGTGCACCTCCGCCCCGACGTGGTCGCCGAGATCGCGTTCGACGGCGTGCAGTCCTCACCCCGCTACCCCGGCGGGCTGGCCCTGCGCTTCGCCCGGGTGAAGGGCTACCGCCCCGACAAGGATCCCACCGACGCGGACACCATCGACACCGTCCGGGCGATCCACCGCGGCGAGATCCGCCCCGACCTGACGTAGTGGGTCCGCCCCGCCACTGACCGCGATCCACGTCCGCTGTGCGCGCGGCACGTGGAGCCACTGAGCGCTGCGCCCTCGCCACTGTCCGAAATCGGTAGATTCGTGTCATGTTGGTGACGATGGGCAGGTTCGCGGTGCGCACGCACCTCCACGCCCGGATCGGCGCCGTCCCTCATGACTGCGCGCACCGCGCCGGAGCCGCGTGACCGGGCGCATCGAGAGCCTCCGAGCCCTCTCCGATCAGACGGACGGCCTTGCCCGATCCGTCACCGTCCGACACTTCGCACGGCATCCCGACCTCGAAGACCGCTTCGGTGACCGAGGACGCCGGAAGTGCTTCGAGGACACTCGGTTCCATCTCCAGCACCTCACCTCGGCACTTCGGGCCGATCGCCCGCAGCTGTTCGCCGAGTACCTGAGCTGGGCGGCATCGGTTCTCGCGGCCTACGACATCAGCGTCACCGACCTCCAACAACACCTCCAGACCATCCGGGACGTGCTCAGAGAACGGCTCGGCGGCGACCTGCGGAGCGCAGCGTCCCAGATCCTGGACGTGGGGGTGGAGCGGCTGGCCGGACAGACACCGGATCCGGCTCCTGAGCTCGTCCCGGAGGCCCCGCAGGGGCAGCTGGCGACCGAGTATCTCGATCTGCTGCTCGGCGGTGACAGGCGGGGCGCTCTGGAGCTGATCGCCGCCAAGTCGGACGCGATCGGGGTGAGGGACCTGTACCTCCACGTCTTCCAACCGGTCCTCCGAGAGGTCGGCAGACGCTGGCAACTGCGGGAGGTGTCGGTGGCGCAGGAGCATCTGGTCACCGCCGCCACCCAGCTCGCGATGGCACAGCTGTACCCACGGTTGTTCTCCACCCCTCGTAACGGGAGGACCCTCGTGGCCATGTGCGTCGGTGACGAGCTCCACGAGGTGGGGATGCGGATGGTCGCCGACCTCCTCGAGCTCGAGGGATGGACCAGCCACTTCCTCGGCGCCAACACCCCACCGCGCGCCGCTGCCGAAACCGTTCGCGAGCAGGCTGCCGATCTGGTGGCCGTGTCAGTGACGATGATGTCCCACGTCGAACAGGCAACCGAGACCATCACGGCGATCCGGGCAGGAACCGACGCGCCGATCATCGTTGGCGGCCGTGCCGTCCTGCTGATCCCCGATCTCTGGCGTGAGCTCGGTGCCGACGGGACCGCTCGCGATGCCGGACGCGCCGCGACGGCAGCCACCGAACTGCTGGATCGGAGCGGGCATGGCGGATGATGCCTCGAGGGCTCTCGTGGTGCGCACCACGACGGAGGGCAAGATCCTGGAGGTCGTGCGTGACGACCTCGGTGTCGGCCTCGAAGAGGGCGTCCCTGTGATCGAGTTCGTGACGGACGGATCGGTCGCCACGGTGCTGACCCTGCTCCGTCGTGCCGCGACCGGCGAGGTTGTCCTCGACGAGCACGCGGACGTCACCATCGAGGGGACGACCGAGACGCTGTCGTTCGGGGCGACTCCGATCCACGGTGAGCTCTTGATGTTCGCGATACCCGCTCGGGAGCGACCTCGGCCTCGCGCACAGCCGCCGGCCGTCGAGGAGGAGGCTCTGGACGAGCTGTCCCGGATCAACAACCTGCTCGTGGACCTCCATCGCCAGCTGGCCCGGCGGACCTCCGACCTCGAGCAGGTCAACCGTCAGAAGAACGAGCTCCTCGCGATGGCCGTCCACGATCTCCGCAACCCGATCACGACGATCCAAGGCTTCGCCGAGACCATGCGGGTTCACGCCGGTGAGCGCCTGCGAGGCCCCGAGCGCATCGCCGTCGAGAGCATCGAACGGAACAGCCAACGGATGGCCCGCCTGGTGGACGATCTGCTACAGCTGTCGGCCATCGAGGACGCCGCACCGCAGCTCGAGCTCCAGGACACGGACCTCGCCGACCTCACCCGAGCGACCGTGCTCGCCCACGAGATCCTCGCGGAGAAGAAGGAGATCGCCCTCGAGGTCGACGCCCCCGACGAGCTCGTCCTCCAAGCGGACGGCGACAAGCTCGAGCAGGTCATCGCGAACCTCGTCTCGAACGCGGTGAAGTACACGCCCTCCGGAGGCCGGGTGCAGGTCACGCTGACCGCAGCAGGAGATCACGCTGAGCTCACCGTCTCGGACACCGGTGTGGGCATCCCCGAACACGAACAACAACACCTCTTCGAGCCCTTCACGCGACTCAGCTCCGAGCCCACCGGCGGGGAAGTCAGCACCGGGCTCGGACTGGCGATCGTCCATCGGATCGTGAGCGCGCATGGGGGCGCCATCGAGGTCCGGTCGCGCGCCGGCGAAGGATCGACCTTCACGGTCAGGCTGCCGCTGGCCTGACCCTCGACGGGCCGGTCAGTCTCCGGCGACCTCGTCGTGGCCGAGGTCGCGCAGGGCCGCGCGGATCTGCTCGGCTGCCCGGTCCATCTCGTCGGGGTCGGGGTCGGTGGCGGCGTTGTCGAAGGAGAGGTCCCCGAGGTCGGCGATCTGGAGCACGTGGACGTGGCAGTGTGGGACCTCGAACCCGGCGATCATCGTGCCGACGCGGGGCGGGTCGAAGGCCCGCTGGATGGCATCGCCGACGTGCTTGGTGACCTGGCTGAGGTGGAGCCACAGGTCGTCGTCGAGGTCCAGGAAGTGGTCGACCTCCTGGCGCGGCACGACCAGCGTGTGTCCGGTCGTGATGGGGTTGATGGACAGGAACGCCACCGCACGGTCGTCCTTCCACACGAACCGCCCCGGCAGCTCGCCGTCGATGATCTTGGTGAACACGCTGGCCACGTCGGACCTCCTGGCGTCGCTCCGTCCGACGCTAACAGCCGCGACTACGGTGCGACCCACCCAGGAGTGACCAGATGGAACTGCTAAGGCGGATGGTGGTGCCCCTGCTGTCCACCCGTGCGGGGGCGGGGTTCTTCCGGGCGACCGCGCCTGCGATCGACCGGTTCGTCGCCCGCCTGACCAACGGCAAGCACACGATGAGCAAGCTGCTGCTGCCGACACTCATCCTGACGACGACCGGCCGTCGCTCGGGGCTCACACGCGAGCACCCGCTGGTCTACGTCGAGGACGACGGCGACTTCGTCGTGGTCGGGAGCAACTGGGGCCAGGAGCACCATCCGGCCTGGACCCACAACCTCCTCGCCAACCCCGAGGCGGCGGTCACCATCGACGCGGAGACGACTCCGGTCCGGGCCCGGCAGGTCACCGGCGCAGCAGGCAAGGAGCTCTTCCAACGCTTCGTGGACATGGCCCCCAACTACGGCAACTACGGCGACTGGTCCGGGGGCCGCGACATCCGCGTCTTCCGGCTCACCCCACGCTGATGGACACCCTCACCATCCTCGAGCGGCTCGTCGCTGCCGACACGACCTCGAGAACGTCCAACCTCGCGCTCATCGAGATCGTGGAGGAGCTGCTGAGCGCATACGGCGTGGAGTCACAGCGGGTCCCCAACGAGGACGGCACCAAGGCCGGTCTCATCGCCCGGATCGGACCTGAGGTGGACGGCGGGGTCGTCCTGTCGGGACACACCGACTGCGTACCGGTCGACGAGCAGCCGTGGAGCACCGACCCGTTCGAGCTGCACGAGGACGGGGGACGCCTGTACGGCCGGGGCACCGCGGACATGAAGGGGTTCCTCGCGGCCGTGCTCGCGCAACTCGACGTGTTGGCCGGGGCGGGTCTGGAGCGCCCCGTCATCCTGGCGCTGTCGTACGACGAGGAGCTCGGCACGCTCGGTGCCCCGTCGCTGGTCGCGGAGCTCCTGGCGAGCCAGCCCCGCCCCGCTGCCGTCGTCGTCGGCGAGCCGACCAGCCTCCAGGTCGTCAACGCCCACAAGGGGGTGCGTGCGTTCACGACCACGGTCCACGGACTCGATGCCCACTCGAGCCAGCCACAGCGGGGCGCCAACGCCATCGCTGCCCTGGCCCGGGTCGCCACGGCCATCGACGACCTCGCCACCCGACACCGCGAGGCCGCCGCGGATCCCGACTTCGAGCCGCCCTACACGACCTTCAACCTCGCCACGATCCAGGGCGGGCAGGCGATCAACATCATCCCGCGGCGCGCGGAGATGACCTGGGAGTACCGGCCAGTGCCGGCGGACGACAACGACGCGATCCTGCAGCAGGTGCAGGAGCGGGCAGAGAACGAGGTACTGCCCCGGCTCCGCGCGACCCATCCCGACGGGGCGATCGAGTTCACGACCGACGCGCTCGTCCCGACCCTCGCCCCAGAGGAGGACGGCGCCGCCGAGGCCCTCGTCCGCGACATCATGGAGATCCACGCTCCCGCCGAGACGGTCGCCTTCGGGACCGACGGGGGCCACTTCCAGGCCGCCGGCTTGTCGACGGTGGTGTTCGGCCCTGGATCGATCGACCAGGCCCACCAGCCCGACGAGTACATCGCCGCGGCCCAGCTCGAGAGGTTCGCTCCCTTCATCCCCCGGCTGGCCAGCCGATTGGAGAGCGAGAGCTCCGACTAACGTCGGCCGAGCCCATCGGGAGACCCAACCCATGACCAGTCCGCGCTGGCGTCCGCGACGACCACTGACCCGCCGTGAGTTCGTGCAGCGGCTCGCGGCGCTCTCCGCCGCCGGGTGGGCGACCCCGGTGCTGAGCGGGTCGGCGCTGCGCAACGCGTGGGCACAGACCGCCGACACGGCGCTGTTCCCCGAGAAGACGACGCTCGAACGGACCATCGTCACCACCGGCGACGGGCCCTACTTCTCGCTCACGTTCGGTCCGGGCTGGCCGATCACCGTCCGGGAAGAGCTCGCGACGGCGAAGTCCGGACGGGTCGACACCCGCGTCGCGCTGGCCGCCTTCCTCCACGTGACCGACTTCCAGCTCGTGGACGCACAGAGTCCGGCCCGGGTCGAGTTCTTCGACCGGCAATCGGACGAGCCGAGCCAGCAGATCCCCGTCAACGCCGCCCACCGGCCGCAGGAGGCCTTGGTCTCTCATGCGGTCGACGCGCTGAACCGCCGCGCCCGCACACTCCTGCGCTCCCCCGTCACCGGACGGTTCGTCGACTTCTGCATGTGCACGGGCGACAACATCGACAACAAACAGGCCAACGAGCTGCGCTGGTTCATCGAGCTGATGGACGGCGGGAGGTTCGCGGCGAGCAGCGGTGACCCCGAGACGTTCGAGGGTGTGCAGACGTTCGACAGCCTCGAGTACTACGACGCCCACTACTGGCACCCCGACCAGGTGGACCACCCCGACGCTCCCGACTTCTACAAGACCGACTACTCCTTCCCGAACTACCCGGGGCTGATGCAGGCAGCGATGCAGCCGTTCACCGCCGTCGGGGTCGGGCTGCCGTGGTACTCGGCCTACGGCAACCACGACGCGCTGGTCCAAGGCAACGTCCAGGCCAACGAGATCTTCGAGAGCATCGCCACCGGTGGCGTCAAGGTGCTCGACCCTCCTCCGGGCACGACACCACAGGACTTCTACCGAGCCGGCCAGAACCAGGATCCGACCGACGTCTTCACCGGATCGATCTCGAGCGCACGCCCCGTCACCGCCGACGAGGAGCGCACCTTCATCTCGGCTGCGGAGTACATCCAGGCGCACCTGAACTCGCCGACATCCCCGGACGGACACGGCTTCACCGAGGACAACCTCGACCCGGTCACCCTCTACTACACGTTCGACGTGGCCGAGTCGATCCTCGGGATCACGCTCGACACGACCAGCCCCGCGACCTCCGAAGGCTCGATCGGCCAGACCCAGCTCGACTGGCTCGAGCAGCGTCTGATCGAGGTCCACTCACGCTACTTCGACGCCGACGGCAACGAGCAGACCACCGGCAACGACGACCGGCTCGTCATCGTCTTCAGCCACCACCGCCCCGCGTCCATGGAGCCGATCCAGGGTGCCGACGAGCAGGGCAACCTCGAGCAGCGGTACGGCGGCGACACCGTGATCGAGCTGCTGCAGCGCTTCCCGAACGTGATCATCTGGGTCAACGGTCACAGCCACTTCAACCGCATCGTGGTGCACGGACACGACGACCCGGTCCGCGGGTTCTGGGACCTCACCACCTCGGCCCAGGTGGACCCGCCGCAGCAGGCCCGGATCCTCGAGGTGACCGACAACCGCGACGGGACGCTGTCGATCTTCACGACCGTGATCGACCACGCGGCCGACCCCGGCACCGACCCCGACGACTACAGCGTGCTGGGGCTCGCGTCCATCGGTCGGGAGCTCGCGTTCAACGACTACCAGTCGACGCCGGCGTCGGCGATCGGCGAACCCAAGGACACCAACACCGAGCTGCTGGTGGTCGCCCCGTTCGATCTGTCCGGCACGGGCGGCGACGGCGCCCCGTCCGACGAGGAGGACGAGGACGATCTGCCAGCGACCGGCGGCGGGCTGGCGGTCGGCGCCGCGGCGGCGCTGCTGGGCGGGGCGATAGCGTTGCGCAACCGCGGCGGTGATCGGACGAGCTGAGTGTCGAGCGAGGTCGAGCAGACGCTCGAACGGATCGCGCGTGCCCTCGGTGGCGACCAGACCTTCTCGAGGAAGGAGGTCAGCGACGAGGTCGGGGTTCCTCTTGCGGTGCTGCAGGCCCGCGACGAGGCGCTCGGCGTGCAACCGCTCGAGCACTACACCGAGACCGAGCTCGAGGACGCCCGGGCGCTGAAGGCGTTGCTGGACGCGGTCGGCTCCGACGCGCTCGTCCGGACGTCACGGGAGGACGCCGCGCTGGTCCGCCGCCTCGCCATCACCCACCTCCAGGTGGTCCGCGACGAGATCCTCCACCCCCTCCTCGAGGAGTACGGCGACGATCTCGATGCGGTCGCTGACTCCCTCGCCGACCTCGCCGATCCGCTGTTCGATCGGGCCACGAAGCTTTTGGCGACGACCTACCGCCGGGTCCTGATCGACCTGCTCGCCTCCGAGGTCGTGGCGCTCGGCATGGGCGGGGACGAGACGCTCGAGCTCGCCGTCGGCTTCGCCGACGTGGTCGGCTACACGTCACTGACTGCTCGTGTCGACCCGTCGGGCCTGAAGGGCATCCTCCAGGAGTTCGAGGACCGCTGCCATCGGGTCGCCGTGGACCGCGACGTCCAGCTCGTCAAGTTCCTCGGGGATGCGGCGCTCTACGTGTCGTCGGACCCCACGGTGCTCGCCGATGTCCTGCTCGACCTCGTCGATCCGATCGACAGCGAGCAGGACGGCGACCCGCGCGAGACAGGACTCTCGGCCGGGCTCGGCTTCGGCGAGGTGGTGCTGCGCAGCGGCGACGTCTACGGGGCCCCGGTCAACATGGCGGCACGGCTGACCGACCTCGCGGTCGGCGGGAGCCTCGTCGCCGACGACGAGCTCCGCGACGCCCTCGAGGATGGCTACCGACTGAGCACCCTCCCACCGACGAAACTCCACGGCATCGGCCGTCGACGTCCCCTCCGGGTCCGTCGAGGAGGAGCGGATGACTGAGCCGCCAACCGTCCTCATCACCGGGGCGAACGGCTTCGTCGGTACGGCGCTCCGGGGTCGCCTCGAGGACCGCGGTGTCACGGTCCGTGGCATCGACCTCCAGCCCAGTTCCGGTGTGGTGCGAGGTGACACGACCGACCCGTCCGGCTGGTCCGAGGAGCTCGACGGTGTCGACGTGGTGGTCCACACCGCCGCGATCGTGACCTTCGCCGGCGACGAGGAGCACTTCTGGCGCACCAACGTGCTCGGGACCCGGCGCGTCCTCGAGGCGGCCACCGCGGCAGGCGTCCGGCGGGCGGTCGTGATCTCGTCGGTGGTCGTGTACGGGTTCGACGTCCACGGGGTGGTGGACGAGACCTGGCCGGTCCGGCCGAACGGCAGCCCGTACGTCGACACCAAGGTCGCGACCGAGCAGGTTGCACTCCAGGCCCACGCTGCCGGCGACATCGACGTGGTCGTGATCCGTCCGGGAGACGTCTACGGCCCCGCGAGCCCCGCGTGGACCCTGTCGCCGATCAGCGAGCTGCGCCGCGGTCGGGCTGCCGTTCCGTCGGGGGACGGCGTGCTCAACCTGATCTACATCGACGATCTGGTCACCGCCCTCGATCGCGCCGTGACGGTCCCGGAAGCTGCAGGACAGGTCCTCAACGTCACCGGCGGAGACGTCGTCAGCCCACAGCGGTTCTTCGGCCACTACGCACGGATGCTCGGCACGAGACCGCCCCGCTCGCTCCCGGCTTCGGTGCTGCGCCCCGCCGCCGCAGGTCTCCGACGGATCGACGAGCTGCGCGGACACGACACCGATCTGTCGGCGTTCGCGATCGACTACCTGACGCGCCCCGCCCGGATCTCGAACGGACGCGCGCGCCGCACCCTCAACTGGGAGCCGGAGATCCACCTCGACGAAGGCATGGCACGGACCGAAGCCTGGCTCCACGACACCGGGATCATCTGACAGAACGGTCACCCTTCGCGACGCTCGGTGGCCGTGGGGTCTGCCATCCTCTAGCGCGAGGAGGTGGCCCATGCTGTGGATCGTCCAGCCGCTCGTCGGCGCAGCGCTCGTGGTGGTGGCGCTCTACGACCTCGCGTCGACGGTGATCGGCGCCAGCCGCGGGGCCGGGCCGATCTCCGGGCGGGTCGCCGCCGGCATCTGGCACCTGCTGCTCAAGATCCACCGTCGGGGAGAGGGCCACCCGGTGATGCTGCGCCGCTCGGGCCCCTCGATCCTGCTCGTGATCATCGTGCTGTGGGTGACCATGCTGATCATCGGCTGGGCGATGATCTTCGGCGGCAGCAACTCGCTGCTCCAGGTCGACACCGACGAACCGCTGGCGTTCCTCGGCAAGGTCTACTTCGCAGCTGCGACGATCCTCGGACGCGGGAGCTCCAACGCCCGGCCCCAGGGCGACTTCTGGGACTTCATGGAGGCACTCTCTGGGCTGACCGGCATCGCCCTGCTGTCGCTGTCCATCGCCTACGTCATCCCCGTCGTGCAGGCGGTCGTGACGAAGCGGAAGGTGGCGCTCTACATCTCGAGCCTCGGCGAGACCCCGGAGAAGATCCTCGACCACGCCTGGAACGGCCGCGATCTCGCCGACCTCAACCTCCACATCATCGCCCTGACCCCCATGGTCGCCGACCTCGCCGAGCGCCACCTCGCCTACCCGGTCGTGCACTACTTCCACAGCAGTGAGCAGTCCACCGCGATCGGCCCGGCGATCGTCTCGCTGGACGAGGTCCTCACCATCAACGCCCGCGTGGTCGATACCGAGCATCGCGTGTCAGACTCGGCAACCATCCCGCTGCGCCAGGCGATCACCCACTTCCTGGACACCCTCGAGTTCGGGTTCATCGACCCGGTCGACGAGCACGTCGACATCGCCGCCGTGGATCGGCTCGAGGAAGCCGGGGTCCCGGTCGTCGAGGAGCTCCCCGAGGACCCGTTCAGCGAGACCGCAGACCGGCGCCAGCTGCTGCGCGGCTACCTCGAACACGACGGCTGGCACATGCTCGATCTGTTGCCGCGCGCGGGTGAGGAGCACGAGACACGGGAGCACGAGACCGAAGCCGCGGAGTGACGCCTACGCGAAGAGCTCCTTCAAGGTCTTCGCGGTCCAGGCGACCACGTCGTCAGCGCCCCGTCGTGGGCGGGGGATCAACAGCACCTCGAGATCCGGCTTGTAGGTCGCATCGGGCCACACACGCTCGAGCCGCACCAGCTTCGACTGCGACAGCTCGACGGGGGCGACACGGAGCTGGTCGCGGGGCGTGAGTGTCACCTCGGTGATGCCCCAGCGACGCAACGCGGCCTTGAGCGCCGCGAGGGTCAGGAGCTTCTCGGCTGGCTCGGGCAGCGGACCGAAGCGATCCTTCAGCTCGGCACGCACCGTCTTCACACCGGCTGCGTCGCGAACGGCGGCCACCTTCTTGTACAGCTCGAGGCGCTGCTTCTCGTCGGCGACGTAGTCGGCGGGGAGGTGGGCGTCGACCGGGAGCTCGAGGGTGATGTCGACGTCCTCCTCGACCGTCTCGCCGGTCAGGTCGGCGACCTCCTCCTTCAGGAGCTGGCTGTACATGTCGAAGCCGACCGCCGCGACGTGGCCGGACTGTTCCGCCCCGACCACGTTGCCGGCACCCCGGATCTCGAGGTCCCGCAGCGCGATCGCCAGCCCGGATCCGAGCCGGCCGTGCTCCGCGATGGTCTTGAGCCGCTCGTAGGCGGGCTCGGTGATGCGGGCGTCCTCAGGGAAGAAGAAGTAGGCGTAGCCACGCTCGCTGGACCGCCCGATCCGGCCCCGGAGCTGGTGGAGCTGAGCGAGGCCGAGCAGGTCGGCCCGCTCGATGATCAGCGTGTTGGCGGTCGGGATGTCGAGGCCGGACTCGATGATCGTGGTGCAGACGAGCACGTCGAACTCGCGCTCCCAGAAGCGGATCATCACCCGCTCGAGCTGACGCTCGTCCATCTGTCCGTGGGCGATCTCGACCTTCGCGTCCGGCACGAGCTCGCTGATGTGGGCGGCGGCCTGGTCGATGGTGTCGACCTGGTTGTGGACGTAGAACACCTGCCCGTCACGCAGCAGCTCGCGCCGGATCGCCAGCGCCACCTGGTCGTCGTCGTACTCCTGCACGGTGGTCACGACGGGCTGGCGGTCCTCCGGTGGCGTCTCGATCGCCGACATGTCGCGGATGCCGCTGACTGCCATCTCGAGCGTCCGCGGGATGGGCGTGGCCGACATCGACAGCACGTCGACGTTGGTGCGGAGCTGTTTCAGCCGCTCCTTCTGCGCGACCCCGAACCGCTGCTCCTCGTCGACGATCACGAGACCGAGGTCCCGCCACGTCACGTTCTTTCCGAGCAGCGCATGGGTGCCGATGACGAGGTCGACGGTGCCGGCGGCAAGCCCGTCGAGTATCTCCTTGCGCTCCTTGTCCGTGACGAACCGCGACAGCATGCGGATCTCGACGGGGAAGCCGGCGAACCGCTCGCGGAAGGTCTCGTGGTGCTGCTGGGCGAGGATGGTCGTCGGCACGAGCACCGCCACCTGCTTGCCGTCGAAGACCGCCTTCCCGGCGGCCCGGACGGCGACCTCGGTCTTGCCGAACCCGACGTCACCGGCGAGGAGCCGGTCCATCGGCAGCGGTGCCTCCATGTCGCGCTTGATCTCGTCGATGACCGTGAGCTGGTCGGGCGTCTCGACGTGCGCGAACGCGTCCTCGAGCTCCTGCTGCATCATCCCGTCCGGCGAGAACGCGGTCCCCGGCGCATGCATACGGGCGGCGTAGAGACGGATCAGCTCGGC
>JAWVZB010000047.1:0-24344 GCA_033722375.1 Nitriliruptorales bacterium
ATCCGCCCATCCAGCGTGGCGCGGTCGGCACGCGACAACTTTGCGGCTTGCAGACAGATGTTTCGCACCTGCCCCCACGACACCTCACCCGCCTCGAAGAGCGTGATCAGTTGGGGCATGTCACGCAGCACGTCCGCCGAGGTCAGCAGGGTCGCCCGGTCGGAGCCGATCAGCCGGCACACGTTGGTCAAGAAGGTGTCGAGCGGCAGCCCCTCCACCGCCTCACACACCCCGCTGCCGATCACCTCACCCAGGAGCCGCACCGTCCTGGCCAGGAACCGCTCGGAGGCTTCGAAACACTCCACCACCGAAGCGAGCTTGGCAGCACCGTCCGCCAGCGACGGCACCGGAGCCGGCACGTCCGTCGGTCCGTTGGCAGTGGGGGTGGGGGTGGAGTTCGAGCGCATGACCACACCGTACGTGGGGGGTGTGACATCCACCGAACAGACGTTCGCCCACCTGTGGACAACCTTGCCTGGCGCGTCTGGGGGTGGGGATAGCCCCACGGGCGTGTTCAGGTTGTCCCCCTTCCGGCATCTGCCCGCAGACGGCATGGTGGAGGTATCAAGGGAGACGGAGGTCGTCATCAGCGGGACCACGGCGGGGCGTCGGGCCGACGGTTCGGAGGTGGCGGAAGCGGGTGCGGCTCGGCCGGCCGGCGGCACAGAACGCGACGGCCGGCACCCGGTCGTGCCGTGGGTCCTGTGGGGGGTGGCAGTGCTGCTGGCCACTGCGGGGCTGGTGTTCAGGGAGCTGACGCCGGGCCTCTCCAGCCCGTTCGGGATACGCGGCGAGTCGTCGGAGGCGCTGGTGTTCGTCGTCGCGCTGGGTGGGATGGGCGCGCTGATCATCGCCCGGAAAGGGGTCCTGATCGGCTGGCTCTTGCTCGGATTCGGGGCAGTCGCGGCCTGGGGCAGTGCTGCGAACAACTACGCCGATTACGTGGCGACCACGGGGTCGGGTCCGGGGTGGGCGGTGGCGGCGTGGCTGGGGTTCTGGCCGTTCGCCGTGCAGTTGGGGCTGCTGGCGTGGCTGTTCTACACCTTCCCGGACGGTCGGTTGCCCTCGCCGCGCTGGCGGTGGCCGGCGAGAGTGACCGCCGGGGCGGTGGCCTTCCTGCTGGCGTTCGTGCCATGGCGTCCGGGTCCGTTCGACGACACGGAACCGGTCTCGGAGCTCAACCCGGTGAACCCCTTCGGATGGGAGGCGATGCCGGCGTGGCTCGCGGAGGCGACCAACGCGGCCTTCGGGGTGCTGGTTCTGGCCGGTCTGGTTGGTGGGGCGGTGTCGTTGGTGTTCCGCTACCGGAGGGCGTCGGGGGAGCGCCGTTACCAGATCAAATGGCTGGCGTACGTTGCAGTGGTTGGGATGTCGCTGTTCGCCACCGGCTCGGCCCTGGGGGTCCTGGATGCCGAGGGGATCGTGGCGGTCCCGGAGCTGGCGATATCCACCGTCACCGGTCTCGCGCTGATCAGCGGGCTGGGGTTCCCCGTCGCGATCGGCCTGGCGGTGTTCAAGTACCGGCTGTACGACATCGACGTCGTCATCTCCAAGACGTTGATCTTCGCCGGGCTGGCCGCGTTCATCGGGGTCGTGTACGTCGCGATCGTCGCCGGTGTGGGAGCGGTGATCGGCAGCGGCGAGGATCGCAGCGTGGTGCTGCCGGTCCTGGCCACGGCGGTGGTGGGGGTGGCGTTCCACCGGGTGCGGCTGGGGTTGACAGCCGCCGCGAACCGGCTGGTGTTCGGCGACCGGGCGAGCCCCTACGAGGTGCTGTCTCGGTTCTCGGCACAGCTCAGCGAGACGGTTGCCAGCGACGAGGCGTTGCAGCAACTGGCCTCGCTCCTGGCCGACGGCACCGGGGGCCGGGCGACCGTGTCGATGCGGATCGGTGACGATCTGCGTCCGGTCGCCGAGGCGGGGGCCACCGACGATGCGGCGGCGGCTTCCTACGAGGCGGAGGTCACCCACGATGGCCAGTCCATGGGGCGGCTGGCGATCACCAAGCAGCGGGGCGAGGCGTTGACCGCGCAGGATCGCCGGCTCGTCGATGATCTCGCGGCCCAGGCGGGGTTGCTGCTTCGCAACGTTCGTCTGACCGAGGAGCTGAAGCAGAAGGTCCTGGACCTGCGGGACTCGCGACAGCGCCTGGTGTCGGCGCAGGACGCGGAGCGGCGCCGCCTCGAGCGCGATCTCCACGACGGTGCACAGCAGCAGATCGTGGCCATCAAGATGAAGCTGGGGGTGGCAGCGACGTTGGCCGAGCGAGAAGAGGCCCACAAGACGGCCGAGCTGGTCGAGCAGCTGGCGGACGAGACGGACGACGCCGTACAGACACTGCGGGAGCTGGCGCACGGGATCTACCCGCCGCTGCTGGCTTCCGAGGGGCTGCCGGGAGCGTTGCGGAGCCAGGCTCGGAAGGCCGCGGTACCAGTGGAGGTCACGGCCAGATCGGTCGGCCGGTACGACCAGGACGTCGAGGCTGCGATCTACTTCTGCGTGCTCGAGGCGCTCCAGAACGCCGCCAAGTACGGCGACCCCGACCATGTCCAGATCCAGCTCGTCGAGGACGAGGGTCAGCTGGTGTTCGTGGTCGCCGACGACGGGGCGGGCTTCAACCCCGACATCACCACACCGGGGCACGGCATGACCAACATGGCCGATCGACTGGATGCGCTCGGTGGGAGCTTCGCGGTGAGCTCCGCCCCCGGCGAGGGCACCACGGTCACCGGTCAGCTCCCGGTCGCGGACGCCGCTGCGTCCCGCACCTGACCGGCGTCAGCCGACCTCGGCGCGCACCCGCCGTCGGGCGGTGGCGATCGCCACACCCACGAGCACGAGTGGCGCCCCGACCCAGAACAACGGGGCCGGGAGCTCGTCGAGCAGGAGCCACGCGAGGAGTGTGGCCCCGACCGGCTCCGCCAGGACCACGATCGCGACCACGGTCGCGGAGACGCTCGACAGTAGGGTGTTGAAGACGGTGTGTCCGAGGAGCTGCGGCCCGACGATCAGCCCGACGATCGCGAGCCACACGGGGGCCTCGTAGCCCCACAGGTCGGCCCCGGTCGCGAGACACAGCACCAGCAGGATCGCCGCCGACCAGCCGTAGACGATGGAGGCGTAGGTCGTGACCGCCAGGCGGCGGCGCAGATGACGGCCGATCAGCAGGTATCCGGTGACGGCCAGCGCCCCGCCGAACGCGAGTGCGTCGCCGGCCAGGGCCCGCGGACCGAGATCGATGTCTGCGGCGTCGGCGAACCCGATCGTCACCGCCCCGACGATGGTGATCGCCATCCCGATCCAGGTCTTGCGCGTGGTGCGCTCGCCGAGGAACCACCAGCCGCCGAGCGCCACGAAGATCGGCGACATGGTCACGAGCGTCACGGAGGACGCGACGGTCGTCAGGGCGAGGGACCACAGCCACATCGCGAAGTGCGCCGCCAGGAAGGCACCGGAGGCAGCCAGCAGCCGCTTCTCGGAGCGGCTCAGCGGCTCGGCTGCCTGCCGCTGGTGCCGTACCGCGAACGGGACCAGGGCCAGCGACCCCCCGAGGGTGCGCCAGAACGCCACCGCCAACGGGGTGGCGTGCCCGTCGGCGACCTGCGTGATGCCGGCGTCCTCGCCGATCGCGAACCGGATGAGGATCGCAGCGGACGACACCGCGAGGACACCGACGACGAGGCCGGTGGCGATCTGGGGGCGGGTGTAGGTGCGCAGGGTGGGTCTCGCTGCGGGGACGTGGCGCGAGCGTAGGGACGGGCCGGCGCCTGCAGCCGACACCCTGGCACTGGTACCAACGGAGCCATGGGTGACCGGTTCTTCAAGCTCCTCCTCGACCCCGAGCGCCTCGCCGTGGTGGGGGCGGTGGCCACCGAACGTCGCACCGTCGAGGACATCGTCGAGCACACCGGGATCGACCGGCGGGTCGTGCTAGAGACCATCGCGGCGCTGGTGGACGGTCACCTGGCCACCGAGGAAGAGGACGGCTACCAGCTCGATCGCCAGGCCCTCGTGGAGGTGGCGCAACGACTGCCGCAACCTGCTCCAGCCGCTGGAGCCGTGTTCCACGGCATGACCGAGGCGGAACGGGAGATCCTGAGCCGGTTCTTCCGCGGTGAGGAGCTCGTCGAGATCCCGGCGTCCCGCAGCAAGCGCCAGGTCGTCCTGGAGCGGGTCGCCTTGGAGTTCGAGCCCGGCCGCCGCTACACCGAACCCGAGGTCAACATGATCGTGGGCGGGTTCCACGACGACCACGCTTCGCTCCGGCGCCACCTCGTCGACGAGGGACTCCTCGATCGCGAGGCGGTGTCCAGCGACGACACGACGACACGGATCGAGTACTGGCGCTCCGGTGGACGGGTACTGGTCCACGATGGCTCCGACGACGAACCACACCACACACGAACCGACGACCCAGAACCGACCGACGCGAAGGAACACGAGTGACGACCACGGCGGAAGCATCCGGAACAATGACCATCGGCGACCACGAGGTCCGACGCATGGGCTTCGGGGCCATGCGCATCGTCGGGGACGGGGTCTGGGGGCCACCCGAGGACCGCGACGCGATGGTGCGCCTGGTCCGCAAGGTCGTCGACCTCGGCGTGAACCTGATCGACACGGCCGACTCCTACGGTCCCGATATCTCCGAGGAGATCATCGCCGAGGCGCTCCACCCCTACGACGACGACCTGCTGATCGCCACCAAGGCCGGGTTCATCCGCACGGGCCCGGGCGAGTGGCGCGTCGACGGCGACCCCGACCGTCTCCGGCGTGCCGTCGAGGGCAGCCTGGAGCGGCTCCGCGTCGACACGATCGACCTGCTCCAGCTCCACCGGATCGACGACGACTACCCGGTGGAGGACCAGATCGGGGCGCTCACCGACCTGCGTGATCAGGGCAAGGTCCGCCACATCGGGCTGTCCGAGGTCAGCGTCGAGCAGCTCGACGAGGTACGGAGCATCACCGAGGTCGTGAGCGTCCAGAACCGTTACAACTTCGCTTTCCGAAAGTGGGACGACGTGGTGGACGCCTGCGAGGACGCCGGGATCGCGTTCCTGCCCTGGCGACCGGTCATCGGCGGCAACGACATCGACGACGGGGGAGTGGTCGCCGACATCGCCGAGGCGCACGACGCCACCCCCTACCAGATCGCCCTGGCCTGGCTGCTCCACCGCTCGCCGGTGGTCTGCCCGATCCCGGGCACCTCGTCCGAGACGCACCTCGAAGAGAACGTCGCCGCGTCGGACATCGATCTCGACGAGGACGAGATGGCCCGTCTCGACGAGGTGGCGTGACGGTCCGGGTGGAGCTGCTCTCCCTCAACCTGTGGAACCTCAACGAGCCGCTCGACGAGCGCATGGAGCGCGCCAGGGCCTGGGTCGCGGACGAGACGCCCGACCTGCTCGTGCTCCAGGAGGTCAGCACCCTCCCCAACACGGGGCGCACCCAGGCGCACGAGCTCGCGGACGCCGCAGGTCACGACCACGTCCACTTCCAGCGCTCGTGGCACGGCCGGAACCGGGATCAGGGGCTCGCGATCACGTCCGTCGACCCCCTCGCCCCGCTGGACGTCGTGGAGCTGCCGGAGGTCGAGGGCGACGAGCTGCGCATCCTCCAGCAGGTCGAGGCCGAGACAGCGGCCGGGCCGCTGCGCGTCGCCAACACCCACCTGGCCTGGCGCCCCGACGACATGCCCGGGCGGATCCGCCAGGCAGCCGTGCTCGCTCGGGAGCTCGCCGACTGCCCCGTCCCCGTCGTCCTCGCCGGCGACCTCAACGACGTGCACGGCAGCTCACCGCTGCTCGAGCTGGAGGACACCGCTGGCCTCCGGGACGTGTGCAGGAGCGATCGTCCGACGTTCGCGTCCGAGAACCCCTGGACCTGGCAGGTGTCGCTGATGGACCGCCGCATCGACCATGTCCTGGTGCGCGACCTGCAGGCCGCGAGCTCCGAGGTCGTCCTGACCGGCCAGGACGCCCCGCCCGTCTCCGACCACTACGGCGTGCGGTGCGTCGTCGAGGTCACCTGACCGGCTCGACGCCGAGCTCGGCCATGAGCCCGCGCACGCGACGCTCGATCTCGTCGC
Source organism: Nitriliruptorales bacterium (assembly GCA_033722375.1). Lineage (GTDB taxonomy): Bacteria > Actinomycetota > Nitriliruptoria > Nitriliruptorales > Nitriliruptoraceae > JAWVZB01. The sequence goes on from JAWVZB010000047.1 coordinate 6,089, forward strand.
GGACGGGGCGGACGTCCTCGACCGGCTGCCCGGCGGGATCCTCGAGCTCCCAGTCGAGGTAGCGGGTGCCGGGCACGACCGGGCACTCGTCGCCGCACCCCATCGTGACCACCACGTCGGCAGCCTGGAGCGTCTCGACGTCCCACCGGCGCGGCGACCGTCCGGTGATGTCGATGCCGACCTCGCGCATCGCCTCGACGGCTGCGGGGTTCACCTCGTCCGCGGGGGCGGAGCCGCCGGACAGGACGGTGATGCGTTCACCGGCGAGGTGGCGCATCCACCCGGCGGCCATCTGCGAACGTCCGGCGTTGTGGACGCACAGGAACGCGACCGTGGGGTGATCGTTCATGGCGTCTCCGAGGGGTGCCTCCGCTCAGGGAAGCAGATGTCGGCCCCCATGAGGCGCCGGTGTCGTCCGACCGGGCCCCGTCAGCCCGCCCCGAGGAGCCGCTCGTAGCGCTCGAGCACGGCCAGTACGTAGAGCTGGGTCTCGACGATGTCGGGGATCTGGTTCCCGGCCGCCTCGACGGCGCCGGGCCCGGCGTTGTAGGCAGCGAGCGCGAGGTCCGCGGTGCCGAACCTCGTGACCATGGCGCGGAGGTAGCGCGCCCCGCCGGCCAGGTTCTGAAGCGGATCCCAGGGATCCACCCCGAGGCTCTCCGCGGTCGCCGGCATGAGCTGGCTCAGCCCGATGGCTCCGGCACTGGACACGGCAGCTGGGTGGAAGTTCGACTCGGTCCACACGAGCGCAGCGAAGAGCCGGCCGTCGAGGCCGACGGCGCTCGCCGCGGCGTTGATCGCCGGTGCCCACTGGCGACCGTGGTTCGGCAGGCCCGCTGCCCACGCCGGCATGGGACCGTCGAAGGGGATGTCGAGCTGTTCCGTCAGGATGGCTTGGAACAGCTCGTCCGCCAGCTCTTCGACGCGCTCCTCGAGCCGCCTGATCAGGACCACCTGCGTGGCCCGGTCGGTGGCGATCGTCGCGAGGATCGAGGCCCGTTCCTGGCGTTCGCGCTCGACCTCGGCGACCAGTCGCTCCTGACGTGCGACGAGCTCCTCGATGCGCTCGACCTCGTCGGCGACGACCCGTCGCTCGCGCAACGTCACCCTGCGAGCGTCGGCGAACCGGGCGCGGGCATCGGCGGCCAGCTTGGCCAGCTCGATGTTGCTGCGGACGAGCTCCCGGTCGCGTTCGACGATCCCCTCGACGGTCCGGACCGTCACGGTGACGGAGTGCAGGTCCTTCGACCGGACGATGCCTTCGGCGAGGAGCTGGGCGGGGCGGGAGCTGCCGTGCTTGTAGATCTCGGTCACGCGGGCGTCCAGCCGCTGCTGGTTGTCCTCCCAGGCGGTCACGTGGGCCCCGAGGTCGTCGGTCGCCGTCTGCAGTGCCGCCGCTGCCTCCCGCTCGCGCTGGTTGGCGTCTTCGAGCCGGTCCTGTGCTGCGGCGAGGTCGTCGCGGATGGCGGCGAGCTCGCCGGTGACGCGGGCGAGGCGCGTGTCGATCTCCTCGATGCGGGCGCGGGCGACGTCCAGCTCGTGCTCGAGCTGCTCGAGGTCGCGGCCCGCCTCCTCGAGCTGGTCGCGGGTCTCCTGGAGCTCCTCGAGCGGATCCTCGGCCGCGTCGACGACCGCCACCGGCAGCAGCGAGCCCGCTGCGACGAGCAGCAACACCGCCCGGATCCGCACGTGCCTCCTGTCGACGGCCTGACCAGCTTGTCGGCAGCTCCGGCCCGGTTCTCAACCAACCCCCGCACGCCGATGGTCCGGCGATCGCCAGCGGACACGGTAGATCACTCCTTGCGATCTGGGGAGCAACAGCCCCACGACCCACAGCAGGAACGAGGCCCGGCCAGCGGGGCCGGGCCTCGTTCGGGCGGGGCGTTCAGGAGTGGGGGTTACCGGAGTCCGAGCTTCGCGCTGCAGGCGGGCCAGGCACCCCAGCCCTGGGCGGCGAGCACACGCTCGGCAACGAGGATCTGCTGCGCTCGCGTGGCCTGGTAGGCGTAGGCGGGGTAGTCAGCCGGCTTGTAGGCGGTCCAGGTGTCCGGGTGGAACTGGAGGCCCCCGTCGAAGCCGGAGGACCCGTTGTAATCCCAGTCACCGTTCGATTCGCACTGCGCCAGCCGGTCCCAGACCGAGCCGGACGGCTGCGCAGGTGCGGAGGCGGCAGCCTGCTGCTCAGCCTGTCGCTCCTGCTCGGCGTGCCAGGCAGCGTGGGCGCGAGCGGCCTCGGCTTCGCGGCGTGCCTCGACGATCCGGTCGTGTTCGACCGCGATGTTCGGAGCGTCCGTCGGATCGACCTCATCGGGCAGCGGCGCAGCACCGATGGGCAGCGACGCCGCTCGGTACGTCGCGGCCTTGGTAGCAGGGGTCGGAGCCGCGCTCACCGTCGTTTCCGGCGCGGCGGTCGGCGTCTGGTTCGTGTCCTCGGCGTCGTCGGCGGCCACGGCGGTGACGGCGAGCGACACGGCGCTCGCGACACCGACGGCGGCCAACACTGCGCGTCGTCGTAGATGCTTCAAAGCTGGTCTCCGGGGTTGGGGTCAAGGAGAGGGCCCACGCTGTGTGCCCCGGCTCAGGACCGCGTGGGTGGTTGTCAACGGCTCGACGCCGCTCGAAGTATCCCGTTGTGTGCGTTGAGCGAACGCCCCGTTAACTCTTGCAAGCACCACGGTAGGGGTCGATCGGGACATCGCAACCCGCGTCGCGGACGGATGGCCAACGTGCCGACGTGGCCGTGGTGGCGACGAACGTCCGGGTCGGAGCCCGCGATCCCCGGGTTCCCGGGCACGATGCGGTGAGTAGCCTGCCCGTCGCCGATGAACCGATCCTCCGCCGCCGACGAGCGCCCGCCAGCCGGCGGGGGCCGACCCGGCTGGTTGCACCCCACCATCGTTCGCGCGGCGATCCTCGCGATCGCCGCTGGCTACGCCCAGTTCGCGGTCACGACCGTCCTCGGAGAGGTCGCGGTCGAGTTCGGGGCCGCGGACACCACCGAACCGCTCGCCGAAGAGGTGGGGCTGTCCACCACCACCCTCGGCTTGGGCCTCGCCACCATCCGGTTGGCCGGGATCGGGGCGCTGTTCGCCTCGGCACTGGCGGACCGTCATGGCCGCCGGCGGATGCTCCTGATGCTGGTCGGTGGCGGTCTCGCGCTGTCGACCGGGGCGGCCGCGAGCCCGGGGTTCTGGGTGTTCGTCGCCATCACGGCGGCGGCCCGCCCGCTGCTCTCGGCCACCAACGCGCTCGTGGCCGTCGTCGCTGCCGAGGAGACCACGACCGAGGACCGGTCCAAGGCCATGGCCACCATCCAGGCGGCCTACGCCCTCGGCAGCGGGACGGTGGCCGTGCTCCACGGCTTCGCGAGCTTGAGCTTCCGCTGGATCTTCCTGTTGTCGCTCGTGCCGCTGGTGCTCCTCCCGCTGCTGGCGCGCAAGATGGAGGAGCCCCCGCTCTACCGACGTCTCCCGCCCGGGCAGCGCCCCGCCCTCCCAGGCGCGATCGAACGCCCGCTGTGGGCGCGCCTCGCGATCGTGACCACCCTCGGCTTCACCGCTGCCATCGTGACCGGCCCGGGCCTCACCTACCTGTTCGTGTACGGCGAGAACGTGCTCCAGGCGGCTCCGAGCTTCATGTCGACACTCGTCCTGATCGCCGGACCCACGGGACTGGTCGGGTTGCTGGCTGGCCGGTGGGCCGCCGACGCGCTCGGTCGGAGGGTGTCGGCGGCTGGCGCGACGGTGCTCATGACCGGTGCGGCGATCCTGACCTACGGCGGCTCGACCGGCATGCTCACCGCCGGCTACCTCCTGCTGATCTTCGCCGGCGGCGCGTTCGGGCCGTCCGGCGGGGCGCTGCTGACCGAGGTGTTCCCCACCAAGGCTCGCGCCACCGCGAACGGCTGGGCCACCGCGGCCGGTGTGGTCGGGGCAGTGGTCGGACTGGGTGCGTTCGGGGCGCTCGCCGACCTGTTCGGATCGTTCCCCAAGGCGGCGCTCGTGCTGTGGTTGCCGACGCTCCCCTTCGTCGTGCTCTACGCGAAGCTGCCCGAGACGCGCGACAAAGAGTTGGACGCGGACACGACCGTCACGGGATGAGCAGCACCTTGCCGCGGGTCGAGCCCGACTCGATGTGCCGGTGCGCCTCCGCCGCCTCCGCGAGCGGGAAGGTGCGGTCGATGCGCACGTCGAGCTGTCCCGCCCCGATCCAGGTGAGCAGATCGTTGGCGCGGTCTTCGAACTCGCTGCGGTTCGCGACGTAGTGTCCGAGGGACGGTCGCGTCAGGAACAGCGACCCCTTGCGGTTGAGGACCTGGGGATCCAGCGGCTCGACCGCCCCGCTCGACTGCCCGTACAGGACCAGCACCCCCCGCGGGCGGAGACAGTCGAGGCTGTCGGTGAACGTGTCGGCGCCGACCGAGTCGTAGACCACGTCGACGCCCCGTCCGCCCGTGAGCTCTCGCACCCGTTCGACCACGTCCTCGTCGCGGTAGAGGATGACGTCGTCCGCACCGTCGTTCCGCGCGAGCTCGGCCTTCTCCTCGGTGGAGGCGGTGGCGATCACCCGGGCGCCCTCCCGTCGGGCGATCTGGGTGAGCAGGTGCCCGACGCCGCCCGCCGCGGCGTACACCAGGGCCGTGGACTGGGCGTCGAGCCGGAACGTCGACGTCGCGAGGTAGTGGGCGGTCATGCCCTGGAGCATCATCGCCGCACCCACCTCGTCGGACACGTCGTCGGGGAGTCGGATCACCGCGTCTGCGGGGACCGCGACCTGCTCCGCGTACGACCCGGCGTGCTGGCCCCAGGCCACGCGGTCGCCGTCGCTGACGCCGCTCACCTCGTCACCCACGGCCCGCACGGTCCCGGCGCCTTCGAGTCCCGGCACGAACGGGAGGTCGCGGTCGTAGGTCCCCGTCCGGTGGTAGACGTCGATGAAGTTGATCCCCGCGGCCGCCACCTCGACCAGCACCTCGCCGGTGTCCGGCTCGGGATCGGCCACCTCGTGGACCTCGAGCACCTCTGGACCACCGGGCTCCTGCACCTGTACTGCTCGCATGTCCGCTCGCCTCCTGGATCGGGGCGCGATCGCGCCGTCGTCCGTGTCCGCCGGATGCGGTCGCGCGCGACCCGGTCGTTCGGGTGGGTGGTCTGCCACCATGTGACCGCCCGGGCAGGTCGGGTGTCCGTCGTGAACTCGGCCGGCCGTACGGTCGGAGCATGCGCATCCCGTCACCCCGCCCCCTGACCGTCTTCGCCCTCGCCGCCGTGCTGGCGGTCGGCGCCTGTACCGATACGACCGGAACGGACGACGGTGGCGCGACGCCCTCGCCCCGCCAGACCTCGACCGGGGACGCTGCGGGGAGCGGTGGCGAGGCCGGCTCGCAGGGCCCATCGTTCGCCGAGATCCCCGCCATCGTCGCCGATGTCCAGCCCTCGATCGTCTCGATCAACGTCATCGTCGAACGCAACGGCGAGACAGGACTCGGCTCCGGGAGCGGCGTCATCTGGAGCGCAGACGGCATCGTGGTGACCAACGCGCACGTGGTGGCCGAGGCCGAGGAGATCGAGGTCGTCCTCGCCAACGGTGACCGGTTCGAGGGCGAGATGATCGCGGCCGATGCCCGGACCGACCTCGCGGCGGTCCGGATCGATGCCTCCGGGCTGCCCGCCGCGGACTTCGCCGAACGGCTCCCCGTCGTGGGTGAGCTGGCAGTGGCGCTCGGGAACCCCCTCGGCTTCCAGAACTCCGCCACCGCCGGGATCGTGTCGGGCCTCGACCGCTCCGTCCCCGGTGGCGGTGGTGGCGTCTCGCTCGTGGGGCTGATCCAGACGGACGCCCCGATCTCGTCGGGGAACTCGGGCGGGGCGCTCGTCGGCGCCGATCGTCAGGTCCTCGGGATCAACGTCGCTGCCTTGGGGTCGGCCGGAGCGCAGTCACAGGGGCGGATCACCGCCGAGAACGTGGGCTTCGCGATCCCGTCCACCACCGTCATCTCGGTGATCGAGCAACTCCTCGAGGACGGTGAGGTCAGCCACCCCTACCTCGGCATCCGCGGCGCCACGCTGACACCGCAGATCGCTGATCGGTTCGGGCTCGACCGCGACGCCGGCGTCGTGGTCGTGGAGGTCGTCCCGGACGGCCCCGCCGAGGAGGCCGGGATCGCGCGCGGAGACGTGATCGTCGGGCTCGGGGACGAGGAGGTCCGCAACTTCGGTGACCTCGCCGGCATTCTCCGCGACCACGACGCCGGCGACACCTTGGCGGTCACGGTCGTCGCCGAGGGGGAGGAACGCACGATCGAGGTGACCCTCGCGGAGCTGCCGGACCGGTAGCGTCGCGCGCAGCGACCGAGGGAGGTGCCTCCGATGGCTGGCCACCGCGCAGCGGTGCTCACGATCTCGGATGGTGTCACCGGCGGGACACGGCGGGACGACACCGGTTCCGCGCTGGCCGACGTCCTCACGGGGGCGGGCTTCGAGGTGGTCGAGGTGGCGGCGGTCCCCGACGAGGTCGATCAGATCGTCGCGGCCCTGGACCGGCTGAGCGACATCGCGCAACTCGTCGTCACCAACGGGGGAACCGGGCTCGGTCCTCGTGACGTCACCCCCGAGGCGACCCGCTCCTTCGTGGACCGCGAGGTGCCGGGGCTGGCCGAGGCGATGCGGGCCGAGGGGCGTGCGGCCACCCCGCTGGCCGACCTGTCACGCGGGATGGTCGGGGCGCGGGGGGAGGTCCTCGTCGTCAACACCCCTGGCAGCCCGAAGGGGGCGGTCGAGAGCCTCGAGGCCGTCCTGGCCCCCCTGCCGCATGCGCTCGATCTGCTGGCGGGGCGTACCCACCATCCCGAAGGCCACGGCGCCGGCTGACACGGCGAACGGGGCTCACTCCAGGGTTGCGAGGAGCCGTTCCGTCACGGCGTCGGGAGGGCCGGTCCCGTCGATGCGCTCGAGCCGCGTCTGCTCCTCGAGGTGATCCAGGAGCGGCAGGGTCTGCTCTTCGTAGGCACGCCAGCGCGTCGCGACCACGTCCTCGGTGTCGTCCTCCCGTTGGCGCAGGGGCTCTCCGTCGAGATCGCAGATCCCCGGCTCCTCGGGCGGGTCGTAGTCGACGTGGTAGACGTGCCCCTCCGGACACACGCGGCGTCCGGTCACTCGGCGCACGGCCTCCTCCATGGGGATCACGAGCACGACGACGGCGTCGAGCGGCGCGTCGAGCGCGTCGAACTGCGCCAGCGTGCGGGGGAAGCCGTCCAGCACGAAGTCCTCGTCGGGCAGCTCCGCCTGCACGATCTCGAGCACGAGCTCGTCCGGTACCAGCTCGCCCCGCTCCATGTACGGCTGGGCCTCGCTGCCGAGTTCGGTGCCGGCTTCGACCGCAGCTCGGAGCAGGTCGCCGGTCGAGAGGTGCTCCAGTCCTTCCCGCTCCGCCAGGCGGGATGCTTGCGTGCCCTTGCCGCTGGCGGGAGGACCGAGCAGCGCGACCCTCATCGGCGGGTCATCCGGATGACGAGCAGCACGACCATCGCCCCGATGACCGAGCCGAGGAACGAGCTCGTGCGCAGCTCGAACGCGTCCTCGAAGAGCAGGCTCGCCAACCCTCCTCCCACGAACGAGCCGACCATGCCGAGCGCGCTGGTGGCGAGACACCCCATGGGGTCCGGGCCGGGCATCAGGAACCGGGCCAGGTAGCCGGCGAGCGCGCCGACCACCGCGAAGACGATGAAGCCCAGGATGGTCACAGGTACTGCCCCGTGCCCCCGGAGCCGTCGCCGCCTTCCTGGCCCTGCGCCTGCTGCTGCATCGCCTTCTGGAGCTGTGGGGCTGCCCGCTGGAGCTTCCGCGTCGCCATGGACGCCTGGATGCCGTGGAACAGGCCCTCGAGCCAGCCGGCCAACTGCGCCTGGGCCACGCGGAGCTCCGCCCCCGAGGGGAGGTCGTCGGTGAACTCCGGAGCGACGCGTTCCAGCTCGTCGGTCAGGTCGTCGGACATCACATCAGCGAGCATGTCGAGGGCGCGCCGGTGGATCTTGGTGAGCCGATCGCGGGCGGCCTCGTCGAGGTCGGTGGTCTCGACCTCCTGGAGCAGCCCTTTGACCATGCCGGCGATCCGCAGCAGGCGGGTCGGCTGGTCGATCTCTTCGCGCGCGCCGTCGTCGTCTTCCTCCTGCGGGGCGCCCTCCCCGGACGTGGTGTCCTGGCCGCCGTCGACGAGCTCGCCGGTGACGACCTCGTCCTCGGAGTGAGTGGGGTCGGTCACGTCCGGCTCCGTCCATGTCGAGGGGTCTCCACCGTAGGCGGGGGTCGGTCCACTGTCGCCCGGCGGCGTGGTCGAAGGGCAGGGCCCGGTGGAGATGTCCCCCACCGGCCACTACGGCCCGCGCCCACGCCGGAACGCGGGGCCCTCGCCGCCCGACATGTTCACCGCCGAGTTGATGAGGCCGATGTGACTGAACGCCTGGGGGAAGTTGCCGAGGAACCGGCCCGAGTCCGGATCGATCTCCTCCGGCAGCAGCCCGACGTCGTTGCGGTGGTCGAGCAGTTGCTCGAACCCCCGCCGTGCCTCGTCCTCACGTCCGATCATGCCGAGGGCGTCCGCGTACCAGAACGAACACAGGAGGAAGGCCCCCTCGCCACCCGGGAGGCCGTCGTCGACCTCGTCGGCGTCGTAGCGGTGAACCAGAACCCCCCCGTCGGTCAGCTCCTCGCCGATGGTCTCGACCGTCGACACGAAGCGCTCGTCCTCGGGATCGAGCAGCCCCACCTGCGGGATCAGCAGGAGACTCGCATCCAGATGGTCGTTCCCGTAGCACATCGTGAACGCGCCCCGCTCGTCGTTGTAGCCCTCTTCGAGGATCTGCTCGCGCAGATCGTCGCGCTGTCTCCGCCAGGTGTCGACCGGTCCGTGAAGCCCGGACTCCTCCACCGTCTTCACGGCCCGATCGAACGCGACCCAGGCCATCATCTTCGAGTACGTGAAGTGGGCGCGGTCACCCCGCACCTCCCAGATCCCGTTGTCCGGCTCCTTCCACGCGCTCTCGAGGTGGTCGAGCCATGCGAGCTGCATCTCCCAGGCTTGCTCGGTCGGTTCCATGCCGCCCTGTCGGGCGAGGTGCAGCGCGTCGATGACCTCGCCGTAGACGTCGAGCTGGACCTGGTCCGACGCGGCGTTGCCGACTCGAACCGGGGTGGAGTCCTCGTAGCCGGAGAGCCAGTCCAGCTCGACCTCGGGGAGCCGGTGCTCCCCGCCGATGCCGTACATGATCTGCAGCTGTGACGGGTCGCCGGCCACCGCGCGCAGCAGCCAGTCCCGCCAGGCTTCGGCTTCCTGCTGGTAGCCCCCGAGCATCATGGCGTACAGCGCGAAGGTCGCGTCACGGAGCCACACGTAGCGGTAGTCCCAGTTCCGGACACCACCGATCTTCTCGGGCAGCGACGTGGTCGGGGCGGCCACGATCGCCCCGGTGGGCCGGTAGGTCATGGCTTTGAGGATCAGCAGCGAGTCCTCGACCTCCTCGGCGTAGTCGAGGTCGTAGGTGGATCTCTCGCTCCACTCCTCCCACCACTCCTGGGTGTCCTCGAGTGACTGGAAGGGGTCCACCGGCTCGGGCGGGTCCTGGTGTGACGGATGCCACGTCAGCACGAACGGGATCTCGTCGCCCTCTTCCACGGTGAGCGTGGCCTTGGTGTGCATCCCCTCGCCGCGGGTCTCGACCGGGGTCGTCAGCGTCAGCGCGTCCGGGCCGGCGACCGCGTGGAGGCCCCCGTCCGTGCGCGTGACCCAGGGGACGATCGAGCCGTAGTCGAACCGGATGACGAGATCGACCTCGACCTCGACCCGACCCTCGAGCCCCGTCACGATCCGCACCAGGTCGGGGTTGTCGCCCCGTTGGGTCCCGCGCGGTGGCATGAAGTCGATGATCCGGATGGCGCCGTCGTCGGTCCCGAGGTCGGTCTCGAGGATGAGCGTGTGGTCGCGGTAGCGGCGATCCGTGCTGGTCACCTCGGCCGACGGGTGGATGCGCCAGGTGCCGTTGGAGTCGTCACCGAGGAGGGCCGCGAAGCTCGCGGGGGAGTCGAACCGGGGCATACACAGCCAGTCGATGGCCCCCGTAGCGCAGACGAGCGCAACGGTCTCGGTGTCGCCGACGATCGCGTAGGACTCCAACGGGTGGCTCACGTGTGCTCTTCGGTCGTCGTTCCCCCGCCGATGGACAGTGAACCTTCGGCCCGACCTGTCCCGTCGCCCGGATGGCCGGCCACCCGGACGACCCTGGCTTCCTAGGGTGGAACGAGACGGGGAGGAGAGACCCATGACCGAGGAACGTCCGGACTTCGAGACCCACCAGCACGACGAACTCGTGCACGACCACGAGCACTGGCACGTGACCCACAACTACACGGATGGAGGCTTCGAGCACTTGAGCTGGAAGCACAGTCACGCCCACGACCACCCCGGCGTGGAGCATGCGCACGTGCCACACGAGGACTTCGAGGACGAGCACGCCGGTGAGGCCCACGACCACGACCACGGCGAGCCCGTCCGTGAGCGCACGCCCGCGGACGTCGGCGCGAAGGCAGACGCGGCCGGCAAGGAACCACGGGCCCGGCGCACGGCGAAGAGCACCGAGAAGGTCTCCTCCGAGGTCGGCGCCGAGGGTGGCCTGGCATCGCCCTCACCCGGTCTGCCGAAGACGGCGAAGAAGAAGACCGGGAAGAAGACGGCGAAGAAGTCCGCCAAGAAGACGTCACGCAAGAAGAAGAGCAGCCGCAAGGAGGCTGACGGCTGACCGAAGCGGGACACGGGAGGGCGACGACCGTTGCCGGCGCCGCCCTCCCGGCGGGTTGTCTTACCGCGTGAGCAGCACCTTCAGCGCCCCGGTGTCAGACGCGTTCGCGAAGACGTCGTAGGCCTCCATGAACTCGTCCATGCGGAACTGGTGGGTGATGAAGGAGCCCGCATCGATCCGGTGGCTTGCGACGAGGTCGAGCAGAGTGGGGGTCGAGTACGTGTCGACCAGCCCGGTGGTGATCGTCACGTTCTTGATCCACAGCTCTTCGAGGTGCAGCGTCGCCGGTGCCCCGTGGACACCGATGTTCGCGACGCGACCGCCGGGCCGGATCAGCTTCGCGGCGAGCTCGAAGGTCTCGGGCACGCCGACCGCCTCGATGGCGACGTCGACGCCGAGGCCCTCGGGCGTCATCTTGCCGATCTCCTCGAGGAGCTCTTCGTCGGGTCGGCTGCCGTTGAGGGTGGTGTCCGCACCGAACTTGCGGGCGGCCTCGAGCCGCTGGTCCGCGAGGTCGATCGCGATGATGCGAGCCGGCGAGTACAGCTGCGCCCCGAGGATGGCCGCCAACCCGATCGGGCCGGCACCGACCACGGCGACGGTCTGGCCGGGCTCGACAGCCCCGTTCAGGACACCGACCTCGTAGCCGGTGGGGAGGATGTCGGCGAGCATGAGGATCTGTGCGTCCGACACGCCGTCGGGGATCGGGTAGGTCGAGGTGTCTGCGAACGGGACGCGCACCTTCTCCGCCTGCGTGCCGTCGATCAGATGCCCGAGGATCCATCCACCCCCGCCCTGGCACTGGCCGTAGCTCCCGACGCGGCAGTACGAGCACGTGCCGCACGCCGAGATGCAGGACACGAGGACGCGGTCGCCAACCGTCAGGTTGCGTACCCCGTCGCCGATGGCTTCGACCGTGCCCACCGCCTCGTGACCGAGGATGCGCCCATCGGTGACGGCCGGAACGTCACCCTTGAGGATGTGCAGGTCGGTGCCGCAGATGGTGACGGCATCGACCCGAACGATCGCGTCCGTGTCTTCCTGGATGACGGGGTCGGCAACGTCCTCCCAGGCCTTCTCGCCCGGCCCGTGGTAGACGATGGCTTTCATGTTGTTCTCCTTGTCGCGATCCGGAGACGTTCCGGATCACGACACGAGCGTGCGTCACACCAACCGCGCGGGATAGGGCTACAGGACCGTCAGTGGAGAGGCGTTCGGCCTCTGGACGCAGCGGCCCGGGGAGGCGGGGAGAGCCGCCCTCGCGTCAGCTCCCGTACACGTCGCCGGCGTAGTCGCGCATCATGCGGCTCGCGCAGAACCGAGGGCCCACCGACATGAGCGCGGCACGGACCCTGTCCACCCAGGCGACGGGGACGCCGTCCTCGTCGCGGTGGTGGAACAGTGGGAGGACCTCATCCTCGAGCAGGCGGTACAGCTCGTGGGCGTGCGCCGCGTCCTGGGCGGCATGGTCGGGGTTCTCCTCACCCGAGATCGCCCAGCCGTTGTCGCCGTCGTAGGCCTCGGCCCACCAGCCGTCGAGCACGGACAGGTTCAGCCCGCCGTTGAGCGCGGACTTCATCCCGCTCGTGCCGCTCGCCTCGAGCGGCGGTCGGGGGACGTTGACCCAGACGTCCGCCCCCATGACGAGCATGGCGCCGGACGCGAGGCCGTAGTCCTCGATGAACGCGACCCGCTCGGCGACGAGCGGGGCGCCCTTCAGCTCGAACATCGATTGGAGGATGCCCTTGGCGCCGTCGTCGGCCGGGTGCGCCTTCCCCGCGAAGAGGAGCTGCACCGGGTGGGGATCGTCGAGCAGCTTGAGGACGCGTTCGGGGTCGTAGCGGAGGAGGTGCAGGCGCTTGTACGCCGCGACGCGGCGGGCGAAGCCGAGTGTGAGGGCGTCAGGGTCGAGTGCCTCGATGGCACGGTTCACGTACTCGAGGTCCTCGCCCCGCGCGAGCCGGTCCGTGCCGATGCGGCGCTGCACCCATGCGATGAGTTGTCGGCGGGATTCGCACCGCGCCGCCCACAGGTCGCGGGCGGGGATGTCGGCCACGGGCTGCCACGTGTCCGGGTCGTGGGCGCGCTCGGGCCAGCCGGCACCGAGGTGGCCGTCGAGTAGCTCGCGCATGGGGCCGCGCATCCAGGTCGGCAGATGGACCCCGTTGGTGATGTGGCTGATCGGCACGTCGGACGGTTCGGTGCGGTAGAGCCCGGCCCACATGTCGCGAGCGACCTCGCCGTGACGTTCGCTGACCCCGTTGACCGAGCGGGACAGTCGCAGCGCGATCGGGGTCATGCCCGCCTCGGCGTGGGTGTCCTCGGGGACCACACGGCCGAGGGCCAGCAGGTCCTGCGCGTCGAGCCCCCATGCCGGTGCCAGGCCGCCGAGGACGTTGACGATCCGGTCCGGCTCGTAGGTCTCGTTGCCCGCAGCGACCGGCGTGTGGGTCGTGAACACCACCCGGTCGCGGACCCGCTTCTGTGCCTGCTCGGGCGGGGCGCCCTCGGCGACCTCGGGGGCGGTCAGCTCGAGTGCCGCCAGGGCGGCGTGGCCCTCGTTGAGGTGAACGGTCGTCGGTTCGATCCCGAGTGCGCGCAGGACGCGGACACCGCCCGCTCCCAGCGCGGCGTACTGCGCCAGGCGGACGTCGCGGTTGCCGTCGTACAGCCGCGAGGTGATCCAGCGGTCGATCTCGGTGTTCTCCGGCAGGTCGGCGTCGAGCAGGAAGAGGGGAACCCGTCCCACCTCGATCCGCCACACCGCGAAGGCGACCTCCCGGCCCCAGATCGGCACCGTGACCCGCAGCGGGCTGCCATCGGTCTGGACCCGGGTCATCGGGAGCAGCTCCGGGTCCACCTCGACCCAGTACTCGTGCTGCCACCCGGACCGGTCCAGTCGTTGGTGGAAGTACCCGCGGCGGTACAGGAGACCCACACCGACCATGGGCAGGGCAAGGTCCGATGCCTCCTTCAGGATGTCGCCGGCGAGCACCCCGAGCCCTCCGGAGTAGATCGGCAGTGACCGGTGGATGCCGAACTCCGCGCACAGGAAGGCGATCGGCCCCTCGCCGGCGAGCCCGCTGGCGGGGCGCCGCAGGTCGTCGGTGATCGTCGCGTCGAGTTGGTTGATCCTCTCCACGAGCTCGGAGTCGGCGGCGGCCTGGTCGAGCTCCGCCGGCGGGGTCTCGACGAGCATGCGCACCGGGTTGTGCATGGCGCGACGCCATCGCTGCGGTCCGAGCGCAGCGAAGGCTTCGGCGCCCCCGGGGGTCCATGCCCAGCGGTAGTTGAAGGCGATCCGTGCGAGTGGCGCGAGTGGGTCGGGGAGCCGGGCGCCGAGTCGCTCGATGGCGGCGTCCAGCGTCGCCGCTCCGTTGGTGACGGGGAGGTCTTGGTACATGCGGTGCGTCGCTTGTCGGGATTCGGTGGAGGTGGATGAGTCCGTGAGCCCGCGGAGTGTGACGCTCGTCTGTCGCGGTGGCACGCAGCTGCGCACTGGGCGGACAGGCGATGGGACCGACGGATCCTCCACAAGAGTAGGACCACGGTCGGACAGGTCGGAGGCCGGGGCGCCACCGAAGGACCCGTCTAGCGTCGATCAGGAACGAGTCACGACGACGTGAGGAGAACGCTGTGGGCCTCAACATCCAAGATCTCGAGATCAGGAGTCCCGCCTTCGACAACGGCGGACGGATGGACTCGAAGTACGCGCGGGACGGGGACGACATCTCCCCACCGCTCGAGTGGAGCGGCGTCCCCGATGGCACCGCCGAGCTCGTGATCGTCGTCCACGACCCGGACGCCCCGCTGCCGTACGGCTTCTGCCACGGCGTCCTGAGCGGCATCCCCGCCGACGTCACCGAGATCCCCGAGGGCGGCGGCAACGAGTACACGCGGGGCGAGAACGACTTCGGCGACGACGGCTACGGTGGACCGATGCCCCCCGAAGGCCACGGCCCGCACCACTACTACTTCTGGATCTACGCGCTCGACACCGAGACCGAGGGCCCACTGTCGCGGCGCGAGTTCCTCGACCGCTACGGGGACAACATCATCGAGCAGAACCGTGTCATCGGGGTCTACGAGCGCTGATGGCGCACCATGACCGGAGCGGGGCGGCTTCATGCCGCCCCGTTTTCGTGTGGAGCCTGCGGCGGCCGGGCGTCATGGGCAGCGCCCCGTCTCGCCGGGGTTCCGGGGCCCGTCGAGGATGGCTCGCACCTCGCTCGGGGCGAGCGCGAAGGCGGTACTCGGTCGATCGGGACTGACGGCGAACACCACGCCGTGGACGGCTCCTTCCGGCCCCACGACCGCGGACCCGGAATCGCCCTGCTGCAGGTCGGACGACAGGAACAGGATCCGCCGCTCGGTCTGGTCCTCGCCGTAGATGTCGCGTCCCACCGCGGTCCGCTGGCTGTCGATGCGTGCGGGCGCCATCCGGGCCTGGTTCTGTCCCTGCGGGTAGCCGATGACCGCGGCCGGAGTGTCGGGATCGGTGGCGTCGACCAGCGGGAGTGGCGGGCGGTCCAGCCCCGGTAGCTCCAGGAGGGCGAGATCGCGGTCGTCGTCGAAGGCCACGACCGTGGCGTCCAGCACCCCACCTTCGGGGATGCGGACCGACACCCGCTCGGCGCCGGCCACGACGTGGGCGTTGGTCACCATGAGCCCCTCGCTCACGACCCAGGCGCTGCCCTCGAAGACGACCCCGCAGCCCTCGGCCTCCACGTTGCCGGTGGAGGAGCGGGCCTGCTCCGCGACCGCGGCTGGTATCGGGAGCTCGCTCGGTGGCGGGCCGAGCTCCGGCGAGGGCTGGAGCTCCTCGAAGACCTCCGGGAACCGGCTCTGGTCGACGAGCCACCGCAGCGCACGCACCGTGTCCGGCGGTGAGGGCGTCACGTCGCGGACCCAAGCGGCAACGCTGGAGCCCCGCACCTGACGGGAGATGCCGCCGGGCACCTGGGCTGCGGCGGGGAGGAGCACCCAGATGAGCACGATCGCTCCCACGATCCCGGCGAGGAAGCCGAGCGTGCGGTCGAACGGCTGGAACCCCGTGCCTTGGATCTTGTCCCTCGCCTGGTAGCCGAAGCCCTCTGCGACCGACGTGGTCAGCCCGACCGTGAACACGAGGACCGCGAGGCCCGTCAGGAGACGCGCCGTCGGGTTGTCGACGGGGACGAACCGCAGTGCGAACGGGATCGTGAACGTGGCAGCGAACACCCCGACCCCGAGTCCGACCCAGGAGAGCCCTCTCGCGACGAGACCGAGCCGGTAGCCGCCGACGGCGGCGGCCGCGATGAAGACGAGGAGGAAGAGATCGAGGAGGTTCACGGACCGTGACGCTAGCGCCCGTCACGTCCGCAGCTGCGGCTGGCCGGACATGCGCTCCTGCGCTGCGATCCCGGCTGCCGCGAGAGCGGAGGTTCAGGCGTTGAGTCTCTCGACCTGCACCGACTCGCCGTCGATGGTCACGAGCGCACCTTCACCCTTGCCGAGCGGTTCGATGGTCTCGCCGGTCAGGCCGAGGACGGCGGCTTCGTTGGTGGGGGAGTGGCCGACCACGAGTGCCCGTTCCCCCTCGTCGAGCCGGTCGAGGACCTCCCGCAGCGCATCGGCGAGGACCTTCGTCTGCTGATCGACCAGCTCGGGGTCGGCTTCGCGGAGGTCGTCGAGATGGCCGCTGCCGACCTGCGAGTAGGCGTCCCGCCACTGGTCCTCGACGTCGGAACGGATGCCCGGCACGACCACCACGCCGTTCGGCACCTCGCTGCCGGCGCCGGCGAGGATGCACGCGGCTGTCTGTGTCGCCCGCTGCGCCCCGCTCGAAACGACCAGCGCCCAGTTGGCCGTGCTGCCGCGCCCGAGCTCGACCGCGGCGGCGACGCCGTCCGGGGACAACACGTCCTCGTCGTTGTCGGTGTGCCGGCGGATCTCGAGTTGCTTCACGTCCACTCCGATCGTCTTCGGTTCCACCACTGGAGGCGACGGTGGAGGCAACGCGGCCCGTGCGCCACCGACGACGGGACAGGAGAAGGAGTTGCGCGGCCCGTGGTACCTATCGAGGGAGTCGACGGCAGGGAGACGACCGGTGGGACGACCGCTCGACCGTCGCGCGGCCCTGGAAGGTGCACTCCTCGGCACGTTCGCCGGGGACGCCATCGGGCGACCCTACGAGGGGGCGTCCGCGGTGGACCGTCCAGAGGCGGAGCAGCGGCTGGCGGACTCGCTCACGCAGGCCGAGCTGCGCTACACCGACGACACCCAGCTCGCGCTGGCGCTCGCCACGCACCTGGTCGATCACCCTGACGTCGAACCCGAGCAACTCGTCGAGGTCATGCTCGACCACTTCGAGCGATCCCGCGGCTACGGCGGCGGGATGTACGCGGTGGTCGAGGCCTGGGTGCGGGGCGCCCCGATCGACGTGGCCGCCGAGGTGCGGTTCGAGGGCGGGTCGTTCGGCAACGGAGCGGCGATGCGCGTCGCGCCGCTGGGTGTCCTGCACGCGGAAGACCGCAACCGGCTAGAGGCGGCCGTGATCCGGGCCTCCCGGCCGACACACACCCACCCGGTGGGCATCGACGGTGCCTGGGTGCAGGCCCGAGCCGTGGCGCTCGCGCGGAACCGGGGCCGGTTCGGTCGCGACGAGCTCGTCGAGGTGCGCGGCGAGGCACGCACCGACGCGTTACGGGGCCCGTTGAGCGGGGCGCGCAGGCTGATCGAAGCCGACGAGGAACCGTCGCTCCCCGAGGTCGCCCAGCGGCTCGGGAACGCGGTCGTGGCCGCCCGATCCGTGCCGGCTGCCCTGTGGATCGCAGCGACCGCCGACGACCTCGAAGACGCCGTCGTCCGCGCGCTCGGGGTCGCCGGTGACACCGACACGATCGGGGCGATGGCCGCTGCGATCCGAGGCGCGGCAGAAGGCCCCGACAGCATCCCGGCGGCGTGGCTCGAGCGCTTCGAGGACGGCGAGCGGGGACTCACCTACGCCCGGGACCTCGCCCGCCGGCTGGCCGACAGCTCGCGCTGATGGACCGCGCGCAGCGCATCCGGCTCTCGAAGCGGCTGTCGTACCACCTGCGCCACGACCCGGCCGCCGCCGGTCTCGAGCTGGATCCGGGAGGTTGGACGTCCGTCGACGACGTGCTGGCTGGCGTGAAGGGACTCCGCTCGCGGAAGCAGCTCGAGGAGGTCATCAGCGCTGGCGGCAAGCGCCGTTTCGAACTCAGCGGCGACGGCCGCCGGATCCGCGCCCGCTACGGCCACAGCGTCGCGGTGGATCCGGCCCACGAGCGCACGCCCCCGCCCGACGTCCTCTACCACGGCACCGCCGAGCGCAACCTCGACCGCATCCTCCGCGACGGGCTCCAGCCGATGGGTCGCCAACAGGTCCACCTCAGTGAACGTCGCGAGGACGCGACCGAGGTCGGGCGTCGCCACGGGAGGCCCGTGATCCTCGAGGTCGCCGCC
>JAWVZB010000048.1:0-24264 GCA_033722375.1 Nitriliruptorales bacterium
CACGTCCGGGGTCGACTCGACCTCGGTGATGGTGACGAAGTTGAGGCGCGGGTCGCCGAACTCCTGCTCGAGGAGCGTGGCGATCACCGAGCGCAGCGTGCCATCGGTGCGGGGGTTGCCTCGGGTCATGGTCCTACTCGTCCTCTGTCGTCCCCCATGGTGCGGAGGGTCACCAGCTCGTGCCACGGGGTGAGCCGTCCGGCAGGTCGACCACGTCCGCGTCGAGCGACGTCGCCTCCGACACCGCCGAGGTCACGACCACCCGGGGATCCCGCTCGATGACCGCGATCACCCGGTCGAGCACACGGTCCACACCGGTCGCACTCGAGGAGGCGACCGCGACACCGAGGGCGGCGCGCTGCCACAGGTCCTGGAACCCGACCTCGGAGACGCTGCACTCGAGCTCGCGCTTGAGCGCCGCCTTGGCCTTGTTGAGGAGCGCCCGCTTGCCTTTCAGACTCGAGGCGCCCGGCAGGTGGAGCTCCACCCGCATCGCACCGACGTGTACGGTTCCGCGGTCGCTGGACATGCGTCAGACGCGCTCGATCTCGACGGTCTCGTAGACCTCGAAGACGTCGCCCTCCTTCACGTCCTGGAACTTGGCGAGCCCGATACCGCACTCGTAGCCCTGTGACACCTCGCGGACATCGTCCTGGAAGCGCTTCAGCGACGCGATCTCGTCGTCGGCGACGACGACGCCATCGCGGATCACCCGGACGCTCGCGTCGCGGCGGACCTCGCCGTCGGTGACCATGCACCCGAACACGAAACCGACACGCGGGACCTTGAAGATCTCTCGCACCTCGGCCTCGCCGAGTACCTGTTCCTCGAACTCGGGTCCGAGCAGGCCCTTGACGGCACGCTCGATGTCCTCGATGGCTTCGTAGATGATCGAGTAGGTGCGAACGTCCACGCCCGACGACTCGATCTCGTCCCTGGCGTTGGCGTCAGGACGGACGTTGAAGGCGACGACGATCGCGTCGGACGCCTCGGCGAGCCGGGCATCCGAGAGCGTGACCGCTCCGACCCCCTTGCTCACGACCTCGACCTGGACCTCCTCGAGCTCGAGCTTCGTGAGCGCGTCCTCGAGCGCCTCGGCGGAGCCGGACACGTCGGCCTTGATGATGACGTTGAGCGTGGCCTTCTCGCCAGCTTCGACCTCGGCGGTGAGGTCCTCGAGCGTCTTCGGGCGCGACTGCTCGGCCAGCTCGGCGCGGCGGTGACGTTCTTGGCGGCGCTCGGCGATGTCCCTGGCGATGCGGTCGTTCTCCACGACCCGGAACTCGTCCCCTGCCTCGGGGACCTCGTTCAGGCCGAGGATCTGGACCGGAGTCCCAGGGGGCGCCTCCTGCAGCTGGTTGCCGTCCTCGTCGAACATGGCACGGATGCGACCGTCGGCCTCTCCGGCGATCAGGATGTCGCCGCGGCTCAGGGTCCCGGCCTGGACCAGGACCGTCGCCACGGGACCACGTCCCTTGTCGAGGTGGGCCTCGATGACGCGACCACGCGGATCCTTGGTGGGGTTGGCCTGGAGCTCGAGCAGCTCGGCCTGGAGCGTGATGATCTCGAGCAGCTCGTCCAGCCCGTCCTTGGTCATGGCGGACACGCCCACGGTCGGCACCTCGCCGCCGTAGTCCTCGGGGATCACCTCGTACTCGGTGAGCTGACCCTTCACCTTGTCCGGGTTCGCGGTCTCGAGGTC
The DNA here is from genome assembly GCA_033722375.1 of Nitriliruptorales bacterium. Taxonomy (GTDB): domain Bacteria; phylum Actinomycetota; class Nitriliruptoria; order Nitriliruptorales; family Nitriliruptoraceae; genus JAWVZB01. Next base: position 1,703 of record JAWVZB010000048.1, read on the forward strand.
CATCTTGTTGATCGCCACCACGATCGGAACCTCGGCCGCCTTGGCGTGGTTGATGGCTTCGACGGTCTGGGGCATGACCCCGTCGTCGGCCGCCACCACGAGGATGGCGATGTCGGTGACCTGCGCCCCGCGGGCTCGCATGGCGGTGAACGCTTCGTGGCCCGGGGTGTCGATGAACGTGATCGGGCTGCCGTCGTGGCTGACCTGGTAGGCCCCGATGTGCTGGGTGATCCCACCGGCCTCGTCGGAGACGACGTCGGTCTCGCGGATGGCGTCGAGCAGCAACGTCTTGCCGTGGTCGACGTGACCGAGCACGGTCACGACCGGCGGACGCGGCTCGAGGTCCTCGGGCGCGTCCGGCTCCTCGACCCCGAACTCCACCTCCTCCTCGGAGAGGAAGTACACCTCGAAGCCGAGCTCGGCACCGAGGATCTCGACGGTGTCGTCGGGAAGCGACTGCTGAACGGTCGCCATCTCGCCCATCTCGAACAGCTTCTTGACGAGCGCCGCACCGGCGACTCCGAGCTCGTCGGCGAGCTCGGCCACCGTGACCCCCGACAGGATCTCGACGCGGTCGACGTCGATCTGCTCCTCGATCGGGACGTCGCGGCGACGCGGTTGCCGCTGGAGCTCGTGCTCTTCGGGCGTTCGGTGCTCGCGCCGCTTGCGGCGGGTCTTGCCAGAGGGAGCCTTGCCACCGCCTCCGGGCGGGCCACCGGGCCCGCCCCCGGGCTGCCCGGGCTTGCCGCGACCCACCGGCTGGCGGTAGGGAGATCCGGACTGGCCGGTCCCCGGACGGCCCCCGCCGGACTTCTTGCCAGGCTGGCTGGGACGGGACGGTCGCTTCGGTGCCTTCTTGAGCGGCGGCGGGATGTGGCGCTTGCCGCTGCCCTCCTTGGGCAGGTTCATCTCGTGGCGTCGCCGGACCTCGGGGCCCTCGCCGGTGACGGTGGGAGGCGGCTCGGCCGCCTTCGGGCGGCTCGGCGACGGCGGACGGAGCGGGACCTGCCCCTTCTTGAGCGTGGGTGGCGGGGCGCCAGGCATCCGCCGCTTCGAGCCGTCGCCCTCGGCCTCACCCTCGGCCGTCTCCTCGGACTGTTCCTCGGTGGCTGCGGTCGCGGCCTCGTCAGCCGCGGCGGCCGGCGCCTCGACCTCGGCGGCAGCCGGTGCAGCCGGCTCGGGCTCGGTCTCTGGCTCATCGGGCTCGGCAGCCGGTTCGGTGGGCTCAGCGGGCGCCTTCGCGGCCTCGGCGGCGGCAGCAGCAGCCTCTTCTTCCTCCTGCTGCTTGCGGAGGTGGGGCGGCAGGACCTTCTTGGCCTTCTTGCCCTCGGGGGCGGCCGTCTCCATCTGCTTGTAGCGCTCGAGCTCCTCGCGCTCCTTGCGCTTGCGCTCTTCCTCCTCGCGACGGCGCTCCTCCTCGGTCTTGCCGAGTGATTCGAGGAACTGCTTGCGCTCCCCCTGCGTCACCGACGACGAGTGGCTCTTGGCGTCGATGCCGAGGTCGGCCAGGCGACGGAGGACCTCTTTGTTCTCGAGGTTCGTCTCTCTGGCCAGCTCGTAGACGCGGACCTTGTTGCTCACGCGTTGCTCCTCTGGTGCTCGTCTGGTGTTGCGAGCGCAGCTTCCAGGCTCTCCATCACCGCGCACACCGCTTCGTTCGTGGCGCCCGGCAAGGCTCGTTCGAGGGGTTGGCCGCCACGTTGCCTCAGGCGCTCGATGCAGGTCTCGTCGGGGCACACGTACGCACCCCGGCCGGCGGCTCGCTGTGCGGGGTCGGGGCGGACTCCGTCGTCCGTCCGACTGATCCGGAGCAGCGTGGTCTTGTCCCGCCGGCGTTGGCAGACGATGCACGTGCGGATGGGCACGCGGCCGGCTGCGGGGTCAAGGGTACTCGTCATCGCTGTTTCTGACCTACGGATGGGTGGGGGCACGGCGGGAAGCAGGGTGTGGCCCTGGGTGGGCGCCGATCAGGCGCCGGCGTCGGCAGCCTCGTCGCTGTCCTCGGATTCCTCGAGGGCGTCTCGGCGCGCTGCCTCCGCCTCGGCGTAGGCGGCCTCGATGGCCTTCTCGCCCTCTTCGGACAGGGGGTTGCCGAACTCGTCGATGAGCCCCTTCTCGAAGGCCTCCTGGAAGGCCTTCTGCTCCTCTTCGAACTGCGTCTCGGACTTGATGTCGATGCGCCAACCGGTGAGTCGGGCGGCCAGCCGGGCGTTCTGACCCTCGCGGCCGATGGCGAGCGACAGCTGGTAGTCGGGTACGACGACCATCGCCGTGGCATCGTCGGGATACAGGTAGACGTCGGTGACCTTCGCGGGCGACAGTGCGTTGGCGACGAGCTCCTCGGGCTCCTCGGACCAGCGGATGATGTCGATGCGCTCCGCTTCCTCGTTGTGGAGCTCACGCTGGACGGCCTTGGCGCGCTCCCCACCAGGCCCGACGCAGGCGCCCACGGGATCGACGTCGGCGTCGTTGCTCATGACGGCGACCTTGGTGCGGTGTCCGGCCTCTCGGGCGATGGCCTTGATCTCGACGATCCCCTCCTCGATCTCGGGAACCTCGAGCGCGAACAGCGCTGCCACGAGACCGGGGTGGGTGCGCGAGGCGACGATCTGGGCCCCCCGCTGCTGACGGCGAACCTCGATGACGAGCGCCCGGGTGTGCTGGCCGTGGTCGAGCCGCTCGTTGGGAACCTGCTCGCCGTACGGCAGCAGCGCCTCGGTGCGGCCGACCTCGATCAGCGTGACGTTGCCTTGCTGGCTGACGCTGCCCGAGACGACGTCGCCCTCGCGGCCGACGTACTCGCCGTAGGTCGCTTCCCGCTCGGCCTCGCGGAGCCGCTGCATGAGGACCTGCTTGGCGGTCTGGGCGACGATCCGACCGAAGTCCTTCGGCTCGTCCTGCCACTCGGAGATCACGTTGCCGTCGTCGTCGAGCTCCTGGGCGTACACCGTCACCTCACCGGTCATCCGGTCGAGGTGCACACGGGCTTCGTCGGCGGTCGACTGGCCAGAACGCTTGTAGGCTGAGGCGAGCGCCTGCTCGAACGCCTCGACCACGGTGTGGAAGTCGAGGCCCTTCTCGCGCTCGATCGCGCGCAGCGCATCGATGTCGATCTTCATCGCATCCTCCTCATCACCACGGGAGCACCACCTTCCCGTGGTCGACGTCGGCGAACGCGATCTCGCGCTCATCGCCGTCGACCTCGAGCACCACGGCGTCGTCGGTGACGACCTGGAGCGTTCCCGTGACCTCGCCCTTCTCGCCGCGATCGATCGCCGCACGGTTCCGCACGACGCGGACGGGGCGTCCGACGTTGCGACGGAAGCTCTTGGGGTCGCGCAGCGGCCGATCCACGCCGGGCGAGGTGACCTCGAGGGTGTAGGCCCCGTCGATCAGGTCCTCACGGTCGAGCGCTTCGCCGAGCTCCTGGGAGATCGCAGCGATGCGCTCCACGTCGAGCCCGTCGTCGCGGTCGGCCACGATGCGGACCACACGGCTGCCGTGCGCACCCCGGACCTCGACCTCTTCGAGGTCCACGTTGGCACGCTCTGCGACGACGGCCGCCAGGCCGGTGACCGCGTCACGGAGCTCGTCGACGTCCGTGCCCATCGGCCACCTCCTCGTGTCGTATCCGCGGTCTCACCAAATCGGCCGGCCCGTCGCGGGCCGGCCGTCGCGTGGACGTGCTCGGTTTCAGAGGGTCGGGGTCTGGCAGTACCGGCCCTCAACGCAAGGAAGCGGGCGCCAGGCCCACTCCCACGTCGCAAGCCACTGTACCAAGGGGTGGATACTCCTGCCATGCCCGCCGACGAGCATCGAACCTCCCCACGGCGAGCCCCAGCAGCGCCGATCAGCTGGCGAGGTGGCCGTTGTTCATCCACGTGGGTACGACGTCCTCGCCGGCGAGCACCCGGCGGAAGAGCGCCAGGTCCGCGGCGAGGAGCTTCAGCAGGTCGCTCGCCTCGGACTTCTGGTGGTAGGCGAACGCACCAAGATCGAGGAGCCGTCGCCGGTCGGCATCGGTGCTGGGCGCCGCGGAGAACACCACCACCATCGTCTTCGGTGCGACCTTGAGGATGTGCGGCAGGGCTTCCTCACCGGGGGTGTGCATCATGAGGTCGAGCAGCACCACGTCCGGTTGTAGCTCCTCGACGACGTCGGCGGCCTCGGCCCCGTCGGCTGCCTCGCCCACGAGTTCCCACCCGTCGCGACGGTCGAGCAGCCGACGCACGAGGAACCGGACGTCGGGCTCGTCGTCCACGACGACGACCGTCACGGCTCCGTTGGAAGCCTCCCGCTCTGGTGCCCTGGGCTCACTCATCGTGACCACTGCTCTTCTCTCGACCCCGACACCGGTACCACCGCACGATGCCCGGAGCCGGTCCCGCACCGGCAGCCGGTCGGCCCAGCCGCTCGATGAGAGGCGGATGGTACCCGCTGTTGGCCCGCCCGTGTCAGCTCGCCGAGACGGTGGGCGCGCCGGATCCGCGCTCGGCACGGATCTCGTCGGCCAGCTCCGTGGCGAAGTGCACCAGCGTCTCGACGATGTCCTCCTCGCGGACGGTCGCGATGCGCTCGCCCTTCTTGATGATCTCGCCCTTGCCGTTGCCCGCGGCGACGCCGATGTCCGCCTCGCGCGCCTCGCCGGGCCCGTTGACGATGCAGCCCATCACGGCGACCCGCATCGGGACGTCGATCTTGCCGTCGAGCCCCTTCTGGACGTCCTCGGCGAGCTTCCACACGTCGACCTGGGCACGCCCGCAGGACGGACACGAGACGACGTCGAGACCACGCTCGCGGAGGTGGAGCGATTCGAGGATCTGGATGCCGACCTTGACTTCCTCGATCGGGTCGGCCGAAAGCGAGACGCGGATGGTGTCGCCGATGCCCTCCGCGAGGAGCGTCCCGATCCCGATCGCGGACTTGACCGAGCCGGAGAACTTGGGGCCCGCCTCGGTGACGCCGAGGTGGAGGGGGTAGTCGCACCGTTCGGCGAGGAGCCGGTAGGCCTGGATCATCACCCACGGGTCGGAGTGCTTGACCGAGATCTTGGTGTTGTAGAAGTCGACGTCCTCGAGCAGCCGCACCTCGCGGAGGGCCGATTCGACCATCGCCTCGGGGGTGGGACCACCGAACTCCTCGAGGATGTCGTCCTCGAGCGAGCCCCCGTTCACGCCGATGCGGATCGCGACGCCGGCGTCGTTGGCCATGTCTCCGATGAGCTTGACCTTGTCGTGCTTCTTGATGTTGCCCGGGTTGATCCGGACCCCCGCGCAACCCGCCTCGATCGCGGCCACCGCGTACTTCCACTGGAAGTGGATGTCGGCGATCACCGGGATCTGGGAGTGCTCCGCGATCTGGTCGAGCACCTCTGCGTCCTCGCGACGCGGAACCGCCACGCGCACCAGATCCGCCCCGGCCGCCTGGACCATCGCGATGGCCTGGAGGGTGGTGTCGACCTCGTGGGTCGGCGTGACGGTCATGGTCTGGACGCTGACCGGCGCCCCGCCACCGACGGGTACCGGACCGACGTGGATGCGCCGGCTCTCACGGCGCGTCGGGCCGGCCGAGTCCGGGGTGGCCTCGGGGTTGGCGTTCAGGATGGGGAGCGACTGGGTCACGTTCGAGAACCGTCGTCGGGGAGGTCGACGGGACGACGCGGAGGGTATCGGCGCAGCGTTCTCGGCCTCGGCCAGCCGTCCTCACGCAGCAGGGCGCCTGGCGGGGCGGGCCCGCCCGAGCGCGGAGTCGGTGGGTCCGACGCGTAGCCGCCCGTCGCGAGCGGGTCCCAGCGGGATGCATGACGAGGCGGGCGAGGAGGGCATAGCAGCGCTATGCACGACGAGACCAACGAAGGCTGGCGCCCGCTGGGTCACGCACAGCAGGGCGCCTGGCGGGGCGGGCCCGCCGACTCCGCTACTGACCGACCATGACGGGGTTGACGATGTCGAGCCAGACGAGGGCGACCGAGATCGTGCCGACGAACACGATCACGGGGATGGCGATCGCGGCCACGGCACGTGGGTCGATCGAGAAGTCGGGCGTACGGCCCAGGGTGCGGCGGATGCCGTTGACGACGCGCTCGACGCCGAGCACGGCGAGGTGGCCCCCGTCGAGCGGCGGGAGCGGGAGCAGGTTGAAGATCCCGACGAACACGTTGACGGAGGCGAGCAGCACGAACAGGAACAGCGGCCCGAACGCCCGGGTTCCGGAGCCGGCGGCCTGTGCCGCCCCGACCATCGAGATGGCTCCCGCCTCGTCGCGTTCGGCGTCACCGGTGACCGCGGAGAAGATCGCCCCGATCCCGTCGGGACCGAACACGCGGCCGAGGGCCACGAACGTCTGCGCGGTCAGGGCGGGGACGGAGCCGGGGCCGACGAAGGTCTCGTAGAGCGCCTCGGTGGTGGGCAGCGACTCGTAGGAGACGCCCGAGCGGAAGCCCAGCAGACCGATGGTCTCGCCCGTCTCCTCGTCCTCCGAGGTCATGGGGGTCGCGGTGATCTCGCGGAGCTCGCCACTGCGGTCGACCGTGATGGTGAGCGGCTCGCCGGGATGGTCGCGGATGATCCCGCGGATCGCCTCGAAGTCGCTGACCTGTTCACCGTCGACGCCGACGATCCGGTCTCCGGGTTGGAGCCCGACCTCGGCAGCGGGGGTGTCGGCTACGACCTCTTCGACGGTGGAGGTCGGAACCACCGCCCCGAACAGGAGGTAGCCCACGAAGAGGAGCACGAAAGCCTGGGCGAAGTGCATCGCCGAGCCCGACCCGAGGACGATGGCGCGCTGCCAGGCTGGGCGGTCGTGGAAGAAGCGGTCCTGGTCACCCTTGAGGAGCCGGTGGTGGAGATCGCCGACGCGTCCTGTCTCGGGCAGCTCGCTGACCAGGATCTCGGTCAGCTTGAGCCGTGCGTCGGGGATGGTGGCGTCGTCGGGGATGTTCAGCCGGGCGCGGTGGACCACCCGCTCCCGCAGGTCGGCCGGGGCGCCCCGCTCGTCGAGGACCCGGTCGAGCCGGTCCCAGGTCGCGTCGGAGAAGGTCGGCTGCTCGTCGCCGGCCCCTTCCCCGGTCGTGGCCGCTGCCTTCCTGTCCGCCCCGACCTTGGAGCGGTCGAACACCACGTCGGGGACGGGCGCCAGGCGCTCGTCGGACGGGGTCATCCCCTTGATCCTGACGAACCCGCCGATGGGCAGAGCCTTGACGCCGTACTCGGTCTCTCCACGGCTCGTGGACCACAGCGTGGGCCCGAACCCGAGGAAGAACCGGTCGGCACGCATCCCGAACCAGCGGGCGGTCGCGAAGTGGCCCCACTCGTGGATCATGATGGCGACGACGACCCCCACGACGAAGATGATGATCGCGAGCTCGGTGGGCAACGGTCAACCTCGGCTGGTTCGGGCGGCGATGAGGCGGTCGGCCTCTTCGCGGGCGCGGCGGTCGGCTTCGATGACGGCCGCGAGGTCGCTCACGGGCGTCGGGTCGTGTCGGTCGAGCACGTCGGCGACGACCTCGGCGATCCCCGTGAACGGCAGCGCACCGTCGAGGAAGGCGGCGACAGCCTGCTCGTTGGCTGCGTTCAGCGTCGCAGGGTACGTCGCCCCCTGACGGCCGGCGTCGACGGCGAGGTCGAGGGCTCGGAACGTCGCGCGGTCGGCAGGTTCGAACTCGAGCGTGGATGCGGTGGACCAGTCCATGCGGACGAAAGCGTGGTCGAGGCGGTCCGGCCAGGCCATCGCGAGCTGGATCGGGAGCCGCATGTCGGGTGGGGAGAGCTGCGCGAGCGTCGATCCGTCGTTGAACTCCACCATCGAGTGCACGATCGACTGTGGATGGATGACGACGTCGAGCCGGTCGTAGGGGACGTCGAAGAGCAGGTGGGCCTCGATGAGCTCGAGCCCTTTGTTCATGAGGGTCGCCGAGTTGATCGTGATGACGGGGCCCATGTCCCAGGTGGGATGGGACAGGGCGTCCGCGGGTGTGACCTGCTCGAGCTCGGCGCGGCTGGCACCGCGGAACGGCCCGCCGCTGGCGGTGAGGACGAGCCGCGCCACCTCGTCGCTCGCTCCGCCCCGCAGGGTCTGCGCCAGGGCGGAGTGCTCGGAGTCCACGGGGATCAGGTGGGTGTCGCGGCCGCCGGCCTCCTCCGCAGCGGCGACGACGAGGTCGCCACCGACGATCAGGCTCTCCTTGTTGGCGAGCGCGACCGGGTGGCGGGCGTGCAGGGCCGCCAGGGTGGGACGAAGCCCCTGGGAGCCCGTGATCCCGTTGACGACGAGGTCCGCGCTCATCTCGGCGAGTTCGCACACGCCGTCGACGGTCGCGTGGACGGTGGCCTCGGGGAGGGCCTGCCGGAGCTCGGCGGCAGCGGCCTCGTCGGCGAGGGCGAGGTCGCTCACCTCGAACTCCTTGCCGAGCTGGGCGAGCGTCTCGTGGTCGCTGCCGGCGGCGAGGCCGACGACCGGTTCCGGGTCGGGGTGGACGCGGACGACGTCGAGCGCCTGCTGGCCGATCGAGCCGGTCGCTCCGAGGATGACGACGCGCCGCCTCACCGGTTGGCTCCGAGCAGGTCGTCGACGCGGTCCGCGGCACCGACCGCGGCTGGCAGCCGGGTACCGGCACCGAGCGTGTAGCTGGCGAGGAGCTGCCCACACGCGGCGTCGGCATCACGCCCCCGGGTGTCGCGGAGCGTCGCGTTGCAGCCCCGCTCGTCGAGGGTCCGCATGAACGCCCGGGTGCGGTCCGGCGACGGTTCGCTCCAGGTGACACCGGGGGTGGGGTTCAGGGGGATCACGTTGACGTGGGCGCGGAGCCGGCGTGCGATGTCGGCCAGCTCGGCCGCGTCGGCGGCCGAGTCGTTGACGTTGCCGATCAGGCACCACTCGATGGAGACCCGCCGGTTGGTGTGGTCGCGGTACTGCTCCACGACCGAGAGCAGCTGCTCGATCGGGTGGGTCCGGTTGATGGGCACGAGCACGTCGCGCAGGTCGTCGTTGGCGGCGTGGAGGCTCACGGCGAGCGTGAGCGGCAGATCGAGCTCCATCAGCCGCCGGATCCCGGGCACGAGCCCGACGGTCGACACGGTGATGTGGCGCGCCCCGAGGTCGAAGCCGTCGGGGTCGTGCAGCCAGCGGATCGCATTGCAGGTGGCCTCGGTGTTGGCCAGCGGCTCCCCCATCCCCATGAACACCACGTTGGTGACGTGGTCGGGGACGTCGTCATCGAGGTCGTGGCCGTCGAGCTGGCCGCTGCGCAATGCCGCGTCCGCGAGCACGACCTGCCGCACGACCTCGCCGGCGGTGAGCTGCCGCCGGAACCCGGCCTGCCCGGTCGCGCAGAACGGGCAGCCCAACGCGCAGCCGGCCTGGGTGGAGATGCAGACGGTGGCACGGTTCGGGTACAGCATCAGCACGGTCTCGATGGATTCCCCATCGGGGAACCGCAGCAGAAGCTTGTGCGTGCGGCCGCCGTCGGCGACGCGGTGAGCCACGAGGTCGGGGCGGGCGGGGGCGAACCGGGCCGCCAGCCGGGCACGGAGGTCCTTGGGGAGGTTGGTCATCTCGTCGGGGTCGTCGACGCCCTTGACCAGCCACGACCGGATCTGGTCGGCGCGGTATCTGGGCTCGTCGAGCTCGGCCGCGAGCGCCTCGAGATCGTCCGGATCGAGCGAGTACGGGTCGACGGTGGGAGGTACGGGTGAGGAAGTCATGTGACCGCCGAGGGTACGGCGGGGACGAGACGCGTCAGGGCGCCAGCTCGAGCTCGTGCCCTGGGGCGGGCGTTCGGCGATGGGATCGCGCGGGCAGCGTCGTCATCTGTCGAGGCGACGACCGCAGTCGATGCAGCGCATCGATGAGGATCGGCAACGAAGACAGGGGCGATGGGGCCAAGCGATGCCGCGCTCGGCGACCGGTTCAGGGCGCGAGCTCGAGGAACCAGTAGCCGACGGGTAGGGCCAGGAGGATGCCGTCGACCCGGTCGAGGACGCCGCCGTGGCCGGGGATGAGCGCTCCCATGTCCTTGACCCCGAGATCACGTTTGAACATCGACTCGAACAGGTCCCCGAAGAAGCCGGCGATACCGGAGACGAGCACGACGACGGCCGCGTCCAGTGTGTCGAACCGATCCCCCACGAGCGGGAGGACGGCCGCGCCCACGGCGGTGGCGATGGCGACCCCCCCGACGAGCCCCTCCCAGGTCTTGTTGGGGCTGACGGACGGGGCGATGGCGTGCCGGCCGGCGAGCGTGCCCACGGCGTACGCCCCGATGTCGGCAACGACCGCGCCGCCGATGACCGCGAGGGTCGCCACGATCGGGTCCTCCTCGGCGGTGGCAAGCAGCACGGCGAAGCTGGCGAGGAGTCCGATCCACAACCCGAGGAACAGCGTGTTCCCGATGGTCTCGAGCACGTCGTGCCGGTGGCTGTCCGCGAGCTCCCACGCAGCCGCACCGATGAACAGGACGGTCGCCCCGATCACCTGGCCGACCCTCCCCGACGTGTAGGCGCCGGCGAGGAGCACGACCGACGAGACGAGCACCACGGGGACCGCCACCGGCCGGCCGGCCGCGGACAGGGTCCGGCCGGTCTCGATCACGCCGATGACGACGAGGACGCCGACCACGGTCGAGAAGGCCGCCGGATGCCAGAAGAGCGACCCGACGAACAGCACCACCAGGACCACACCAGAGGCGATCGCGACCGCGAGGTTGCGGCCGGACCCGGCCGCCTGCTCTTTCGCCATCTCGTCGGAGGGATCGGTCACGGTCGTGGCTAGACCTCGAGCAGCTCCTCTTCCTTGTGTTCGAGCAACTCGTCGATCCGCTTGACGTGCTCGCTCGTCTTCTCCTCGAGCTGCTTCTCGAAGCGTTCGTGCTCGTCCTGGCCGACCTCGCCCTCGTCCTCGAGCTCCTGCATCTGGTCGCGGGCGTGACGCCGGACGTTGCGGATGGCGATCTTGCCGTCCTCGGCGTACTGCTTGGCCAGCTTGATGTACTCCTTGCGACGCTCCTCGGTGAGCTCGGGGAACACGCACCGGACGATGGCACCGTCGGTGGCGGGGTTGAGCCCGAGGTCGGAGTCGCGGATCGCCTTCTCGATGTCCTCGATGGAGCTCTTGTCGTAGGGGTTGATGACCAGCATCCGCGGCTCGGGCACCGAGAAGTTCGCGAGCTGGTTGAGCGGTGTCGGGTTGCCGTAGTAGTCGACCGTGATGTTGTTGAGGATCTGGGGGTTCGCCCGCCCGGTGCGGATGGTTGCGAAGTCCTGCGAGACCTTCTCGACGGCCTGGTCCATGCGGTGACCCGCGTCTTCGACGATCTCGGAAAGGGTTGCCATCGGCTTCCTCCGTCAGTTGCGCTCGTCGCCGGGGTCGATCGCGGCGACCAGCGTTCCCACTGGCTCCCCGTTGACGACCCGGCGGATGTTGCCGGCTTTCAACAGTTCGAACACGATGATGGGCAGGTCGTTGTCCATGCACAACGAGATCGCGGTGGCATCCATGACCTTCAAACCCTGGTTGAGCACCGTGAGGAACGCGATCTCGTCGTAGCGACTGGCGTCGGGGTTCTCGACCGGGTCGTCGTCGTAGACACCGTCGACCTTGGTGCCCTTCAGGATCGCGTCCGCATCGATCTCGAGCGCCCGCTGCGCCGCGGTCGTGTCGGTCGTGAAGTAGGGCGCACCGAGTCCAGCCGCGAAGATCACGACCCGGCTCTTCTCGAGGTGGCGGATCGCGCGGCGGCGGATGTAGGGCTCGGCGACCTCCTGCATGGAGATCGCGGTCTGCACGCGGGTCTCGACCCCGGCCTTCTCGATCGCGTCCTGGAGGGCGAGGGCGTTGATCACGGTCGCGAGCATGCCCATGTGGTCGGCGCTCGAGCGGTCCATGCCAGACGCGCTGGGCGAGTTGCCGCGGAAGATGTTCCCGCCACCGACCACGACGGCGATCTCGGTGCCCTCGGTCTGGATCAGCTCGACGATCTCGTCGGCGATCTGCCGGACGACCTCGGGGTCGATGCCGCCCTGGACCGAACGGTCCGCGAACGCCTCCCCCGACAGCTTCAGGAGCACGCGCCGCAGCGGTTTCCTGGTCACGCTGCTCCCTCGTGTCGTCCCGGCAGGCAGCCTAGCGGCACGAGGGGATCCAACCGTCTTCGGCGCGCAACGCCGGCAGGGGCGCCGTCGGGCCGTGGACCGCCTAGATCTCGAAGCGAGCGAACTCGCCGACGCGGATCTTCTCGCCGAGGGTGCCCTGGACCTCCTCGATGACCTCCTGGACCGTCTCGCCCTCGTCGCTCTTGACGTAGGGCTGGTTCAGGAGGACCGACTCCTCGTAGAACTTCTTGATCTTGCCGTCGACGATGCGGTCGACGATGTCCTCGGGCTTGCCTTCGTCGAGGGCCTGCTTGCGGGCGAACTGGCGTTCCTTGTCGAGGGTCGCCTCGTCGACCTGCTCCTCGGAGACCACCATCGGCTTCATCGCCGCGATGTGCATGGCGAGACCGTGCGCGAGGTCGGTGAACTTCTCGTTCTTGGCCACGAAGTCGGTCTCGCACAGGAGCGTCAGCATCACGCCGATCTTGGGTGGCATGCCCGGGGTCGGGGTGTGGAGGTAGCTGTAGACGATGCCTTCGGAGGCGACGCGGTCGGCGGCACGCTTGGCCATCTTCTGACCGGTGCGCTCACGGACCAGGTCGGCGGCCTTGTCGAGGTCACCGTCGGCGTCCTCGAGGGCCTTCTTGCACGCCATCATGGGCGCGTCGGTCATCTGTCGCAGTTGCTTGACGAGGGCAGCGGTGATCTCAGCCACTGGGGGCTCCTTCGAAGAGTGAGCGGTGGTGCGGGGGTGTGTGAGCGGTGGTGCGGGTGGTCAGCTCGCGGTTTCGGTGTCGCCGTCCGCGGCTTCTTCGTCCGTGGACGCTGCGTCCGGGGAGGCCTCGGCGGTCCCGTCGTCGCCGGTGTCCTCGTCGGTGGCATCGGCGTCGGTCGCCTCCGCGTCAGTCGCGTCGTCGTCGGTCGGGGCGGCACCGGCCTGGGCAGCCTGCTCGGCGGCCTGCTGGCGTTCCAGCTCGATCTCCCAGGCGGCCTTGGGCTCGGACACCTCGAGGCCGCCACCGGCGGACGATGCGGCTTGCATCGCCTGGACCCGGAGCTCCTCGTCGGGGCTGCGGGACGCACGCAGGAGCAACCCGTCCGCACAGGCGTCGGCGACGATCCGGGTCAGCAGCGCGGCGGACCGGATGGCGTCGTCGTTGCCGGGGATGGGGTACTGCACCAGGTCGGGGTCGCAGTTCGTGTCGAGGATCGCGATCACGGGGATGTTGAGCCGGTTGGCCTCCTTGACCGCGATCTCCTCGATCACGGTGTCGACCACCCAGACCGCGTCGGGCAGCTTCTCCATCTCGCGGATGCCGCCGAGGTTGGTCTGGAGCTTCTCGTGCTCACGCTCGAGCTCGAGGACCTCCTTCTTCGGCAGCAGCTCGTAGGTGCCGGAGGCGTCCATCGCCTCGAGCTCCTTGAGCCGCCCGATGCGGCTCTTGATGGTCTCGAAGTTGGTGAGCATCCCGCCCATCCAGCGTTCGGTGACGTAGGGCATGCCGACGCGCTCGGCCTGCCACTGGATCGTCTCCTGGGCCTGCTTCTTGGTGCCGATGAAGAGCACCGTGCCGCCCTTGGCGACGAGATCGCGGGTGAACGAGTAGGCACGCTCGATGTGCCCGACCGTCTGCCGGATGTCGATGACGTAGATCCCGTTGCGCTCGCCGTAGATGAAACGGCGCATCTTGGGGTTCCAGCGGCGGGTCTGGTGTCCGAAGTGGACGCCCGCTTCGAGCAGTTGACGCATGGTGACGACAGCCACGATGGATTCCTTCGCTTCGGTTGGGCCTCCGCCCGCGTCTTCCGGATCGACCCACCCCGGGTTCTCACCGGGGCACCGGGGCCATCCGTCGGCGGACGTGTGTTGTGAGGTGTGGTGGTGGGTGGGCGCCGGCTACCCGGCGCGCAGACGGCCCGCGCGGGGCGGGCCGAGCACGAGCGTACCGAACCCGAGGCGAGGGGGCACCGTGTGCCCCGCCGTCAGCCGCCGTCGCCGAGCGGAACGGGACCGACGAGGCTGCCCGCCACCTGCTGGAGGAAGCTCCTGCCGTACGAGCCCCAGTGCTGGGCCCCACCTGCCTCGCCCGGGACCGGCTGGTTCGCGAGGAAGGCGCGCAACGCGATCCGGCTGGCTTCGGTGTCACGCACCTCGCTGTGGGCGCCGGGCAGCAGCACGTGGTCGGCACCGGGAAGATCACTGCGGTGATCCGGCACGACCCAGTCCCCGGTCCCGCCGAAGGTGAACACCTTGGTGCCCGTCGCCAGCGGACCGCCGTAGGGGTCACGGTGCGCGTCGCTCCACCGGCTGTCGAGGCGCGTGACCAGTTCCGAGCCGACCGCCAGATCGCGGATCGCCTGGCTGTCGGGCGCGAGGTGCATGCGATCGCCGACCTCCTCGAGGATCCGCCGGCCGACGGGATCGTCCATGCCCTGCACGACCACGGCCGCCAGATCGGCGCCTTGCAACGGCGAGGCGATCGTCGCCACGTGATCGATCGGCGGCAGGGTCGGATCGGCCGGATCGTGGAGGAACAGGAGGTAGGTCATGATGACCACCCCACCCATCGAGTGACCGACGAGGTCGACGGCTTGACCCGGCGACCGCTCCCACTGGGCGCGCAACTGCTCCCGCAGCGCCAGCGCGCCGTTCCAGACCCCCTCGTAGGTGTCCTCCGGGGCGTAGGGGAGCTGGTCACGCCGCGGGTCGTCCTCGCCGCGCAGCCCGTCACGTCGACCGGCGTAGGACAGGTAGGTGATGTCCTCGCTCCCGTAGCCGAGGTGCTCGAGGTCGATCGGGCGCGAGCCCGCATGGGACCCGAGGCCGGCGACACCGACGACGTGGTTGGGGTTCGGTGGGTGGACCCACCCGGCGTGGGTCGCGCGACGCGAACCGGGTGCCCATCCGAACCGGTGCCGACCGTCCCAGTCCTCGTAGCGGGGGACGTGGGGTCCGTGGGTCGCGTCCCAGCCGCCGGGGCCGACCAGGGCGGGGCGCCAGGGTCCGCGGTCGACGAGCAGGAGCGGGTCGAGGTACTCGTCGCCACGTCGCGCGCCCCAGTGGAGCAGCGGGACCGCCAGGTCGGCGTGGGTCGCGCCGGCAGCGTGCCCGATCAGCTCGCCGCGACGGACGAGCTGGTTGGGGTGGACCACGAGGTCGGCCAGCACCCCGTAGGTGGTGCGGATGCCGTCCGCGTGCTCGAGGGTCACCCAGCGCCGCCCCGCCACCGCACCCGCGAACGAGACCACACCGTCGGCGGCGGCGACCACGGCGTCGCCCGGCGTGACCCGCAGGTCCACCCCGCGGTGGCCGGAGCCGAAGGCGCTGGCCGGCCGCTCGAACGGGGCGACGACCGAACCTTGGACGGGCCGCTCGTAGACCACGGGCCCGAGCCCGAGCCTGGCGACGAGGTGCGCGTCTCCGTGCGCGGGCACGACCGGCAGCATGACCGCCGCGAGGAGCGAGAGCCACACGACGAGACCGCGCGGAGCCACGGAGCTACCTGTCCCCCGCCCCGCTGCGCCCGAGTGGAACGGTAGGTCCCGGCCACCACGCCCCGCCCACGAACGCCGGCGGGGCTGTGGACAACCGGCATGGTGGCGACCCTACGCTGGGGGGCCATGGAGGAACGAAACGTGCTCGGGGGCGACCTCGAGGGGTGCAGCACCGACCCCTTGACGGGGTGGTTCCGTGACGGCACCTGCCGCACGGGGCCCGGTGACGTCGGGAGCCACACGATCTGTGCGGTGATGACGGCCGAGTTCCTCGAGCATCAGCGGCGCATCGGCAACGACCTGACCACCCCGCGCCCCGAGTACCAGTTCCCGGGGCTGTCGCCGGGTGATCGCTGGTGTGTGACCGCGCCGAACTGGCTGCGCGCGCACGACGACGGTGTCGCCGCGCCGGTCGTGCTGGCGGCCACGGCTGAGCGCGCGCTCGAGATCGTCCCCCTGGAGATCCTGCGCGAGTACGCGGTCGACGTCCCTGACGACCTGAGCGACCTCGATGCCGGGACCTGACGAACGCTGGCTCGGGCCCCGGCCGGTCAGCTCGGCAGCTTCTCCTTGAGCTTGGTGCGGAGGCTCATCACCGACTTGGTGTGGATCTGGCAGATCCGGGATTCGGTCACGCCCATGATGTCGCCGATCTGGGCGAGCGTCATGCCTTCGAAGTAGTAGAGCGCCAGCACCTTCTGCTCGCGCTCGGAGAGCCGCCCGATGGCCTCGGCGAGCAGCTCACGCATCTCGATGTCGTCGAAGCTCTCCTCGGGCTTGTCGAACTGCTCGTCCTCGATGGTGTCCTTGACGGTGATGCGGTCCCCACCGTCGCCGACGTCGAGCGAGTCGTCGAGTGCCACGAGGTTGGTGAGCGAGACCTGCGTGAGCTGGTCGGCGAGCTCCTGCTCGCTGATCTCGAGCTCCTCGGCGAGCTCGGCGTCGGTGGGGGTGCGCTGGAGCTCCGCTTCGAGGCGGCGCATGGCCTTCTGGATGCGGCGGGCCTTGGCGCGCACCGAGCGCGGGACCCAGTCGACGGAGCGGAGCTCGTCGATGATCGCACCCTTGATGCGGGTGATGGCGTAGGTCTCGAACTTGAAGCCCTTCTCGACGTCGAACTTCTCGATCGCGTCGATGAGACCGAACATGCCGTAGGACACGAGGTCCGCGTGCTCGACGTTCGGGGGCATCCCGACGCCGACCCGCCCCGCTACGTACTTCACGAGCGGGGCGTACTGGAGGATCAGCTCCTCGCGGAGCTCGGGGTCGCCGGTGTCGCGGTACCGCTCCCAAAGGTCCCTGACCTCTGGATCCACACCTGCCTCCGCCCGTGGCTTCGTTACCGCAACTCTAGCGTGGCCGTCGTCCGGCCCGAGGGTGGGCGGCGGTGTAGATCTCGACGAGACGGCCCCGCGAGAGGTGCGTGTAGCGCTGTGTCGTCGCCAGGGAGGCGTGGCCGAGCAGCTCCTGCACCGCCCGCAGGTCGGCCCCCCCTTCGAGGAGGTGGGTGGCGTAGCTGTGTCGGAGCGTGTGGGGGGTCACGTGGCCGAGGCCGGCCCGGGTGGCGGCGTCGTCCACGATGCGACGGGCGTCGCGGGCGCCGAGACGGCGCCCCGACCGGTTGAGGAAGACCGCGTCGGCGGCGCGATCGGCAGGGGCGAGCTCGGGACGGCCGTCCTGGAGGTAGTGCTCGAGCGCCGCGACGGCAGGTTCCCCCACGGGGAGGATGCGTTCCTTGTTGCCCTTGCCGAGCACACGCATCTGGCCCTGCCGCAGGTCGAGCGCGCCGACATCGAGGCCGCACGCCTCCGAGACGCGCGCGCCGGTCGAGTACAGCACCTCGAGCAGCGCGCGGTCACGCAGACCGTCGGCGCTGTCGCGGTCCGGAGCGTCCACCAGTGCGGCGACCTGGTCGGGGCGCAGTACCCGCGGCAGCGACCGCCCGCGCTTGGGGGTGGCCAGCAGCGCGGCGGGGTCGTCGCTGACGATGCCGTCGCGGGCCAGGAAGCCGAACCAGGTCCGGAGCGCGGAAGCCCGGCGCGCCATCGTGGCACGGGCGTAGCCGGCGTCGGCGAGCTCGGCGAGGTAGCGGCGCAGGACCCCGAGCACGACCTCGTCGGGATGCTCGATGCCGTGGTCGTGGCAGAAGGCGACGAAATCGCGGGCGTCACGCTCGTAGGCCGTGACGGTGTGCTCCGCGCGACCGAGCTGGTGGCGGAGGTGGTCGACGAACGCCTCGACGGCGGCGTCCCACGGGGCGGAGTGCTGCACGGGTGTGGCCACGCCCCGAGACTGTGGAGGAACGGGGCCACTGTCAAGTACCGTGCACATGCTGCCGTTCGTGTGGTTCGCGACCGAACGGTCAGGACCGGGGCTGGCCGGGGCTCGGTTACGCTCCGCGACGGTCCCACCCCGGACGGAGAGCAACCTCGTGGCCCGCGTGAGCACCTTCCAGTACCGCCGGCATCGGCTCACCTACGAGGTGCATGGCGAGGGCCCGAAGGTCTTCGTGTTCGTGCACGGCCTGCTGCTCGACGCCGCCCTGAACCGCCACATGGGACGCATGCTGGCCGAGCGCGGCCACAAGGTGGTGCTGCTCGAGCTGCTCGGACACGGCCGCAGCGACAAGCCGACCCATGCCTACGAGCACCGGCTCGAGTTCTTCGCCGAGCAGGTGATCGCCCTGCTCGACCATCTCGAGATCGACGAAGCGGTCGTCGGCGGGGTCAGCCTCGGCGCGAACGTCTCGCTCCAGGTGGCGGCGACCGCACCGGACCGGCTGCGCGGCATCGTCGCGGAGATGCCGGTGCTGGAACGGGGGACGGTCGCGGCGGCGATCCAGTTCGCCCCGCTCCTGCTGGCGTTCCGCTACGCAGCACCGGTGGTGCGGATCGGGACCCGGCTGATGCGTGCGCTGCCGCGCACGCGCTTCGATCCGCTGAACTCGTTCATGAACCTGCTGTCCGCCGATCCGCGCGAGATGGCGGCGGTGCTGCATGGCATGTTCGTCGGGCCGGGCACTCCGCCCGCCCGGGTCCGTCGCGAGATCGAGGTCCCGGCCTTGGTCGTCGGCCACCCCCACGACCTGCTGCATGCCCTCGACGACGCCGACGCGCTCGCGGCCGAGCTGCCGAACTCCCGCTTCGTGCGGGCCCGCTCGCTGTTCGAGGCGCGGACCCGGCCGGCACGGATCGTGGGGGAGATCTCGGACTTCCTCGACGAGGTCTGGGCCCCGACCCTCGCCGCAGCACGCGAGGCGTAGGGACCACCGCGAGGCTCCGGGATCAACCGGACGGGGCGCGGGCGAGGCGGATCCCGTCGGCCCCTTCGACGATCTCGCCCGCCACGCGGGCACGGGTGATGGAGGCGAGCAGCGTCGCAGCGGGGACATCCAGCACGGACGAGAGCTCGTCGACGCGGATCGGACGGGGCCAGCGTCGTGCGAGGAGCTCGTGGACACCGGACGGCAGGGCGGTCGGGGCCGCGGGCTCAGCCTCGCGGACCGGACGGTGGTGGCTGGCACCGAGCGCCTCGATGAGGTCGTCCGGGGACGTGCACGGTGCGGCGCCCTCGGCCAGCAGCTTGTGCGGGGCGCCGGAGCCGGGGCGCTTCACGTCGCCCGGCACGGCGAGGACCTGGATGCCCCGGTCGGCCGCTGCCGAGGCGGTCAGGAGCGAACCGGAGCGGGTGGTGCCTTCGACCACCACGACCGCATCCGCCAGGGCGGCCACGATCCGGTTGCGGGCCCGGACCACGCCCGGGCGGGGCGGCTTGTTCGGAAGCTGCTCGCTGATCAGCGCCCCGCCCGCCTCGAGCACACGGCCGAAGAGGCCACGGGGCTGGGCGTGCTGACGCGGGTAGTCGACACCATGGCCACAGCCGAGCACGACGCTGGTGCCGCCGTCGATCGCCGCCTGGTGCGCGGTCGCGTCGATCCCCACGGCACCACCGGAGACGACGTGGACCCCGGCATCGGAGCAGGCCTCGGCGAGCCAGGCTGCGATGCCCTTGCCGTACCCGGTCGCGCGCCGCGCCCCGACGATCGCCACGGTCCGCTCGCGATCCAGCCGCCTGAGGTCGCCGCGGAAAGCGAGTATCAGCGGCAGCGAGGCATCCGGCCAGGAGGCGAGCAGCCGCTCCGGGTAGGCGGGATCACCGGGCAGGGCCACCCGCACACCCCGCCGGCCCCAGGCACGGCGGAGGTCCGCCGCGTCCGTGACGTCCGGCTGCGTGGCGGCGGCGATCGCGCGGACCGCCTCGCCGGGGGTGGCGTGCCGATCGCGCTCGAGGGCTGCCCCGAGCAGCGAGGCGGCCCCCGTGCCGGGGCGAGCGAGCCGGTGGACCACCGCCGAGAGGAGCTCCGGGTCGGTGCCCGCTGCGGAGATCTGCTCCCATCCGGGGACGTCGGGCTGGCTCATGCGGCGACCGAGCGGTCGATGAGCCGGTAGGCGACGGCCTCGTCGACGTGCTCCTTGGCGACGGTCTCCGCACCAGCGAGGTCGGCGATGGTCCGGGCCACGCGCAGCGACCGGTCGAAGCCGCGGGCCGACATTCCCATCTGCTCCATCGCCCGCGCCAGCCGCTCGACCACACCGGAGCCGCAGGTGGCCCGGACCTGTTCGGGCGACGCGTCCCGCACGAGTGCGCCCTCGCCCCAGCGCTCGGCGGCGACCCCGCGTGCAGCCAGGACGCGGCGGGCGACGACGTGGCTCGGCTCGCCGTCGGGTGGCCCGATGAGCCGATCACGGTCCACGGGCCGCAGCTCGAGCTGGAGGTCGATGCGGTCGAGCAGCGGGCCGGACAGCCGCGAGCGGTAGCGGTCGACCTGGTCGGGGCGACACCGACAGGGGCGACGCGAGCCGCCGAGGTGGCCGCAGGGGCAGGGGTTGGTCGCCGCAACCAGCAGCACCCGGGCGGGGTAGCGGACCTGCGCCTCGGCCCGGGTCAGCGTGATCCGCCCGGATTCCAGCGGCTCGCGCAGCGCGTCGAGGACGTTGCGGGGGACCTCGAGCAGCTCGTCGAGGAACAGCACGCCGCGGTGGGCGAGGCTGACGGCACCGGGGCGCGGGACGCCCGCTCCCCCGCCGATGAGCCCGGCGGTCGAGGCCGAGTGGTGCGGCTCTTCGACGGGTGGGACGGTGGAGAGCGGGGCGTCGGGCGCCCGGCACCCGGCGATGGAGTGGATCGACGCGACCTCGAGGGCGTCGTGGAGGTCGAGCCGCGGCAGGATCGACGGGAGCCGGTGGGCGAGCATGGACTTGCCGCAACCCGGCGGTCCGACCATCAGCACGTGGTGGCCGCCGGCCGCGGCGATCTCGAGCGCGCGGCGGGCGACCTGTTGGCCACGGACGTCGATCAGGTCGGGGGGCGATTCCTCGCTGCTGTGGGTCACGGGATCGACGTGACGGACGCCCCGTTGACCCTTGAGGACCTCGACGGCCTCTTCGAGGTCGGCGACCGGGACGATCTGGAGGTCGTCGACGAGGGAGGCCTCGACCGCGGAACGGACCGGCACGACCAGCCGGCGGCCACCGAAGCGCTGGACGGCGTTCGCCACCGGGAGCACACCGGCGACGTCCCTGGTCGTGCCATCGAGCCCGAGCTCGCCGAACGCGAACACGCCCTTCAGGAGCCCGATGTCCAGCTGCCCCGTTGCCGCGAGCGCCGCGAGCGCCATCGGCAGGTCGTAGCCGGAGCCGCTCTTCCGCAGGGCGGCCGGTGCGAGGTTGAGCACCAGCGAGATCTCCCCGATGGCCGTCAGACCCTTGGTCCGTCGGATCGCGGTCGAAACCCGCTTGCCGGCCTCGCGGACCGCACTGTCAGGCAGTCCGACGACGCGGAACCCGGGGAGTCCGCCACTGGTCGAGCACTCGACCCGCACCCGGTACGGCTCGAGCCCCACGAGCGCCACCGACCCGACCGTGGCGAGCATCAGAACGCGCCTTCGAGGTGGCGCAACTCGGGCTCGCGGCCCCAGACGATCCCCACGACGTCGAACCGGATCCGGTGGTAGGGCAGCTCTGCCTGCCGCACGAAGGCGAGCGCGAGGTCACGGAGCTTGGCCTGCTTCCGCGGCGTCACCGCAGCGAACGGGCCGCCGAACCGGCGATCACGACGGGTCTTGACCTCGCACACGACGACCTGCCCCCGTTCGTGGTCGAGCGCGACGATGTCGAGCTCGCCCCGCACCGCCCCGCTGGACAGCCGCCAGTTGCGAGCGATCACCTGGAGGCCGTGCGCGTCGAGGTACCGGGCGGCGAGCTCCTCGCCCTGCTCGCCCAGCGTGGTGCGGTGGTCGTTGATCGAGGACATGGCGGCGACCGTACGCACGGGAGCACGGGCCCCCGCCGGTCACCTCGTCATGACCTGTGGACAGCCGTTCAGGAGCCGCAGCCGGCGGCAGCATGCAACGCGCCCCGGTCCCGCTGTCTGGCGGGGCGCGGACTCCCTCCTGCCGCCGTGGCTCCAGCACACGACTGCGGACTGCTCCTAGAGTCTGGGCTCGGTGGGGCGGAGGTGGCTCGTGCGGAGTCTGGTGCTCGTGGTGGTCGGGGCGGTGCTGCTGCTCGCGGCGTTCGGCACCAGAGTCGCGGTGCCCGCGGAGCTCGCGGACCTGGTTGCGGACGTCGAGATCTCCGCGGACCCGCACAACGCCCTGCGGGGGACCCTCACGGTGACCACCCGGGCTCCGACCAGGCTCGCCGTCGACATCTCGGGCGAGGACCACGGGCTCGTGGTGGCCGAGCGGAGACCCCCGGCGACGACCCACGAGATCCCGCTGCTCCAGCTGCTCCCCAACACCACCTACGACCTCCGGGTCACGGTGGCACGACCCGACGGCGCCCCCGTCGCGACCGGCTCGGTCGGAAGCTTCACGACGGGTGGGTTGCCTGACGACCTTCCGCCGGTGACGGTCGACGCCGCCCACCCCGACCGCATGACCCCCGGCCTCACGCTCTTCAACAGCGTCTACCGCGA
>JAWVZB010000049.1:0-24263 GCA_033722375.1 Nitriliruptorales bacterium
CGGCGCGGCGGCTCGGCATGGAGTACCTGTTCCAGATGCTCGCCGAGCAGAACGTCGAGACCCTCAATTCGATCGGGATGGCCCGGAAGGGCGGCGGCGACGAGGGCGTGCCCGAAGGCGCGGACTTCACCGCCCGGTCGATGGGCGACGGGACCAAGAAGATCATCGCGTGGTGCCCCCACTGCTTCAACACGCTGAAGAACGAGTACCCCGACTTCGACGGGTACTTCACCGTCCTCCACCACTCCGAGGTGCTGAGTCAGCTGATCGACGACGGCCAGATCGTCGCGACCACCCAGATCGACAAGCGGGTCACCTACCACGACCCCTGCTACCTCGGCCGCCACAACGAGGTCTACTCGACCCCCCGCAAGGTCGTCGACGCCGTGCCGGGGCTCAAGCCCACCGAGATGACCCGCTGCCGCTCCAACGGCTTCTGCTGCGGGGCGGGCGGGGCGCGCATGTGGATGGAGGAGGACATCGGCAAGCGCGTCAACATCGAACGCATCGACGAGGCGCTCGAGACCGATCCCGAGCTCATCACGACCGCCTGCCCGTTCTGCACCACGATGCTGACCGACGGGATCGCCCAGAAGGTCCAGGAGGGCACGATCACCGACGGTCAGGTCGAGGTGCTCGACATCGCCGAGGTGCTCGAACGCGGCAGGACGTTGCCGATGGCGACGCAAGGCGTCACGGTCGCGACGGGGGGACCCGATGCCGGCGCCGAGAGCAGCGACCAACCGATCGAGGACGACACCGCCCCGGCCTGAGTGGCCGCGCCCCGTCAGGGGGACGGTCTAGGCTCACACGATCGATCTGGAACGAGGGCACGTGTCCGATCCGGCGCCGATCCGGCTCGAGGAACTGCAGGAGGAGCACCGGGAGCTCCTCCTGAAGGTCAACACGCGCAGCCAGGACCTGCACGATCCCTGGGTCTCCGCCCCGACCAGCGACGGGGGCTTCGACGCCTACCTCCGGCGGGCCCAGAGCCCCGACACGGTAGCGCTGCTCGCGTTCAGCGACGACGACCTGGTCGGCGTGATCAACCTCAACCACATCGTCCGCCGCAACTTCCAGAACGCCCACCTCGGCTACTACGCGAACGCCGACCTCGCCGGCCAGGGCCTCATGAAGGCGGCGATGGAGGCGGTCGTGACACACGCCTTCGAGGAGCTCGATCTCCACCGGCTCGAGGCCAACATCCAGCCCGACAACACCAGGTCGATCCGGCTCGTCGAGAGCGTCGGCTTCCGCCACGAAGGGCTCGCGCGCAACCTCATCCACATCAAGGGAGGATGGCGCGACCACGAGCGCTACGCGATCACGGTGGAGGACTGGAGCCGCGACGGCTGACCTGCCCTCTTGGGAACCGAGCGGGTCGGTCAGCCCTCGGTGATCAGGATCTGACGCCGCTCGAGGTGCTCGCAGAGGACCTCCCGCTTGACCCCCATCGCGATCGCGAGGGTGTCGAGGTCGTCGGACCGCAGGCTCAGCATGCGGCCGTTGTAGTCACCACGCCGCTGCTTGATCGCTTCGGTGAACCGCAGGATCGGGGCGAGCCCCGGAGCGTCGCTGCGCTTGAGCTGGACCAGGTCGAGCACCAGCGGATCCTCCGCGGGCGCGGACTCGACGAGGTCGGTGGGGACGTCGTTCACGGGCGGCAGCAGTTCGTGCAGCGGGATCCCGTAGAACCGCGCGAGCCCCGCCAGCTTCGGAGCCGAGACCGCCCGGTCACCCCGCTCGTAGGAGCCGACGACGACCGCCTTCCACTGACCGCCAGACTGCTCCTCCACCTCTTGCAGGGTCAGGCCGTGCTGTCGCCGGACCTCACGCAGGCGTTGGCCGAGTTCCTCTTGGTAGTCCATCTCCACGTCTCCTCGCCGCACCGGCGTGCGGCGTCTCTTCGACATCCCGACCACTGTACGGCCCGAACGGGACATCGGGTGTGGTCGTCCACGCCACGCGGCCCCCGACCGTCCGATCACGGCCGCAGCACCCGAACGTGGGTAGGAGCTGGCGTGCATCTCCAGCGCGACTTGTTCTCGCGCACGGGGCGACGCTAGTGGTCGCTCCAGCGCCAGTCCTCGAACGTCAGCCCTCGAACGTCACTCGTCGAAGTTGAGGTGGTAGCGGCTCGGGGTCGGCCCACGCTGCCCCTGGTACTTCGAACCCGTCTCGTCGGATCCGTACGGGTGCTCGGCCGGCTGATCCAGCTGGAAGAAGGCGATCTGGCCGATCTTCATGCCCTTGTAGAGGGTGATCGGCAGCGTGGCGAGGTTGGACAGCTCGAGCGTCACGTGCCCGTGGAAGCCCGGATCGATGAACCCGGCGGTGGAGTGGGTGACGAGCCCGAACCGCCCCAGCGAGCTCTTGCCCTCGAGCCGGGCGGCAACGTCGTCGGGGAGCGCCACGGTCTCGAAGGTCGAGCCCAGCACGAACTCGCCGGGGTGGAGGATGAACGGCTCGTCACCGTCGACCTCGACCAGCTCGGTCAGCTCGTCTTGGGCCTGCTTCACGTCGATGTAGGAGTAGCGGTGGTTCGCGAACACCCGGAACAGCCCGTCGATGCGGACGTCGATGCTGGAGGGCTGCACCGCGTCGTCGGCCAGCGGATCGACCGTGATGCGCCCCTCGGCGAGGGCCTTCTTGATGGTGACGTCTGACAAGATCACCGGAGCATCCTCGTCGTGGTGGGGCGGGGTCCGCACGAGCCGTCGTCGGCCCCGGGGGAAGTACCAGCGGGGTTGGACGAGGTGGAGGTCGCGAGTTCGAACTCGGTACTCTGCGCCCGCCTCCGCGGGTGTAGCTCAATGGTAGAGCCCCAGCTTCCCAAGCTGGTGACGGGGGTTCGATTCCCCTCACCCGCTCTCTCTTTTTCCTCTTGCTCTTCTCTCTGTTCTCTCTCACTCACGCGTCAAGAGGTCGGTCCGTCGAGCTCTCGCTCGTATCGGCCCAAGACCTGGTCGTCGACGTCTCAGGAGGTCGGGTTGGCCCACGGTGGAGGGTCGAGCGAAGACACACCCGAAGCGAGACGTAGTGCCTGGTCATCGGTGGCAGTCGAACCCATCGCTGCGTCCCGCTGCTCGGTCGTGAGCTCCTCCACGATGCAGAACTCGTTGCCGAACGGGTCCTGCATCACGGCCCAGTCGATCCGTGGAGGCTCATCACCGTAGGATCCGGGTCGCGGGTAGAGGCTCGGTGGCTTCTTGACGCGACCGCCGATGGCGAGGATGTCGCGGACGGCGTTGTCCATGCCGTCGTTGGGCCAGATGTCGATGTGGACCCGGTTCGCCTCGTGATGAGTCGGCTCAGCCAGCCGGACCGGCGCCCGCGACGTCACGTTGAGGATCATGTAGTTGTCCGAGTTCGGGTCCGTGAGGTACCCGAGCCATCCGTGCCAGTCCCGCCCGGTGGTCGTCCAGCCCAGCACCTCAGCCCAGAACTCGCAGCCTCGTTGTAGATCGGTGACGTTGATGCAGACCGACTTCCACCTGCCTATCGCCATCGACTCGCCTCTCGTCCCGACACCCACGACCGCCAGCAGCTGAGCGGACCCTAACACCCTTTTGCTCTCATTGCGAGTAAACTGTTGCCGTGACTTCCTCGACGTCTCCGACCACCTCACCGGCGACCTACGGTCTGCTCGGGTTGCTGGCGACGCGATCGTGGACGGGGTACGAGCTGACCCAGCAGGTCCAACGCAGCTTGCGGTTCACCTGGCCCACGTCGGAAGGCCACCTCTACCGCGAACAGAAGCGGCTGGTCACCCTCGGGTGGGCCACGGCCACGACCGAGCGCGTCGGCCGACGATCGCGGAAGCGCTACACCATCACCGATGAAGGGCGGGAAGCACTCCGCGCCTGGCTGGAGACCGAGCCCGAGGAACCGCACTTCCAGATCGAAGGGCTGTTGCGCGTCTTCTTCGCCGACCGCGGCACGCCCGAGCAGCTCGTCGCAGCCATGCTGGCCACCGGAGACATGGCCGGCTCGATGGTGGACGAGCTGCGAGGGTTCGTGGACGAGTACCTCGCCGATGGGGGGCCATTGTGGATGCTCGAGCAGGGGGTGGGCGGCCCCCAGGGGGAACGCCTGGAGTTCCGGGGGCGTCCCATGTACCCGGAGCGGTTGCACGTGGTTGCGCTGGCGATCGACCTGCTCACCCGGTTGCTCTCCACCCTCGACGAGTTCCTGGCGGAGGCCGCAGAAGAGGCCGGCCGCTGGCCCACCACCACCCACACCTCGCTGACCCCCGCGACGAGGCGCCGGCTCGAGGCCGTCCGCGAGCGCACGTCGGAGTAGAGCGTCCTGTCGCTCCCCATCCCCCGACGGGAAGCACCATGTTCCCGACACCCGTGACGGAGTCGGCCGGAACCGAGCCCGACATCATCGACCAGGACGGCGCTCGGTTCCACTGAGCTCCGGGTGGCCTGCGTGATGGAGCCTGATGCCGATGGCCGGCTACGCCTCGACACCGAGGGCGACGGGCAGGACCCGGAGGACTGGTTGTCGCTGCTCGAGCCGGTGCTCGCGAGTGTGCAGTGGGGACTGGCTCCCTAGCGCGAGGAGCGCGAGGTCGTGGACGAGGCGCGATGGATTCCGGCTCGATGCGGGCGAGGCGGGACCCCGGCTCCGTTCGCCGGGGTCGTCCTCGCGGAGCCGTGCCGCAGCTACTCGCCCCAGATGGATGCGTCCGTGACCGCCTTGTAGAGACCGTTGGACCAAGCCGCGTCGTTCCGTTGGTCCGTGAACCCGGTGGCGGCCTCCACCAACTCGGCGAAGCGACCGCCTTCCCGCATCGCCGCCGCGAACGCGTCCTGGGCGGCGTAGCTGTCCATCCGCCAGTACGTCTTGTACTGACCCGCCTGCTTCTCGCTGCTGTAGATCGCCGTGAACGTTCCGAGGTACTCGATCCCTGCCGGGCAGGCCTTTGCCAGCTCGTCCTCGTTGTCCGCGAGCCAGCGCTGGAAGGCCTGGCTCGAGCCCTCCTCGACGTCGTACCCCTGCTCCATCATGAACTTCATCGCAACTGCTCCCTTCCCCCCGCGGGTGGCCCCCGTGATCTGACCGACTCTAGACGAGCGGGGGCGGGCTGACGAGGGCAGATCGAAGAACCGCGCCCGCACTCGACGTTCCACCGGAAGGGGTCTTGCGCCCCGCTCGCTTCCGGCCGTAGCGTGAGCGCCAGCGGGAGGGAGACACGTGGGGTACGCGCACCTGACCAAGCACATCGAGGCGCTTCCCGACGAGGTGTTCGATTTCGCCGCGCAGGCTCGGCGGCTCCCCGAGTGGCTGACGCTCATCATCGACGTCGCCCAGGCCGACGACCGCCTGGACCACGAAGGGGCGAGCTTCGCCTCGACCATGAAGCTCGGTGGGCGCCAGCTCGAGGTCGACTGGCACGTGACCCGTGCCGAACCAGGCCACCACGTGCACCTCGATGGCACCGCCGACCCGGACGGGACCGCGAGCGCGGTGTTCCAGTTCGGCCGCTGGGAGGGCGGCACCGAGGTGATGGTCGAGATCGACTGGCAGCTGCCCGGTGGCTTCGTCGCGAACCTCACCGACCGGCTGTTCGTGGAGCGGGCGATCGCCCGCGAGCTGAAGCACTCGCTCGCCAACCTCGCCGACATCGTCGAGGTTCACGAGACCTCGTGACCCGCCGCCCCGTGACTCGGGGCGGCGGGGACGATCAGGGCGTGGCGTCGGCCACGAGCTGGTCGAGGTAGCGGGTCCAGCCGTCCTCGTGGAGGCGCATCGCGTCGGCGTCGGGCAGCCCAGAGTGCGTCAGCGTGACGACTGTGTCGCCGCCGTCTGAGCGGAAGGTGACCTCGACCCGCGACGAGCCGGGTGGGACCATCGGGTTGCCCTCCCAGCCCCAGGTGAACACCACGCGCTCGGGCGGCTCGACCTCGACGAACTCGCCCCGCGCGACCGATCCCTCGACGACGTGGACGCGGTAGATGCCGCCGGGCCGGGCGTCGAGCTCGGCTTCGTGGCCCATCCAGCGGGTGTAGCGGTCGGGGTCGGTGAAGTAGGCGAACACCGTGTCGCGGGGGGCGTTGATCCGCCGCTCGAGCTCGACCACGTCGGTCACGTCGACTCCTGTCGCTGCGTCATGCGTCGCTGTTTCACGCGCCGGCTGCGTCTTGTGTGTCCTCGGCGATGCCGGCTTCCTCCTCGGCCAGCGCGGCGAGGCGGTCGAGGTCGTCCGACCACATGCGTTCGAGCATCGCCGCCAGCGGGCCCATCGAGCTGCGGTTCGCCCGGTAGAACCGGTGGCGTCCCTCCCGCCGCTCGATGACGAGGCCCGCCTCCTTGAGCACCTTGAGGTGCTGCGACACTGCCGGCCACGAGACGTCCTCGAACCGCGCCGCCACGTCACCGGCAGCCAGCTCGTCCTCCCACACCAGCCGCAGGATGCGGCGGCGGCGGGGCGACGCGACCGCATCGAGCGCTGCCTGGTCGACCACGCCCGCCTCCTTGGTCTGACGTCCTCGATTTGACGCTGTTTAAGTTAGCACTTAACTTACTGGCTGCCCGACGCTTAAGTTGTTGCTTAATCAGACTGGAGATCATCATGGCACGCGACCTCGCCGTCACCGTCGACATCGCGGCGGACGCCGACACCGTCTTCGAGGCACTCGCCACCACCGACGGGCTGGCCTCGTTCTGGACGCCGAACGTGTCCGGGACGTCCGAGGAGGGGGAGACCCTCGAGTTCGGGTTCGAGCCCGCCCCGGTGGACCTCCAGATGCACGTCGACGAGCTGTCCGCCGGCAAGCTCGTCGCGTGGTCGTGCCCTGGACCGTGGCCGGGCTGGGAGGGGACCCAGGTCCGGTGGGAGCTCGCCGACAGCCCCGAGGCGGACACCCGGGTCGTGCTCACCCACTCCGGCTGGTCCGACGACACGCCGGACGCCGAGCTCGGCACCGTCACCTACACCTGGGCGCTGGTGGCGGGCGCGCTCAAGCGGTACGCCGAGTCCGGTGACCCCGACCCCGCGCTGCGCTGAGTCAGACCTCAGCAGATGCCCGTCTCCGGATCGCAGACGAGGCCGTCGGCGTGCTCGGCGTAGCGGTCTTCGAGGTGGGCGGTCAGCGCCGGCTCGAGATCCTCGTAGGGGACGAACCCCCGGGTCACGATCCCGAACCGCTCGCCGTCGCGCAGCAGCAGGGTCGGGAACCCCATGACGCCGTACGAGCGCGCCTCTTCGAAGTCCTCCCAGGTCCGATCCTTCATGGCCGGGTCGTGGTAGCGCTCGCGGAACCGGTCGGGGTCGACGTCGACGTCGGCATCGTCGAGCAGATCGGGGAACACGTCGGGGTCGGTGATGTCGACGCCCTCGACGTAGAAGGCCCGGTGCAGCCGCCGCATCCACGCCAGCACGCCGTCGGGATCGAGCTCGCGGAGGGTCACCACCGCCCGACACGACGGCTCGGTGTCGTAGCGCCACCCGCCCCGGTCGAGCGACGCCTCCGTGAACGCCTGGCCGCTGGCGGCCTCGACCTGCTCCCAGTGGTGGCGGAGCGTGTCGCGCATGGCGTCATCGATCTCGCCGGCGCCGGAGCCCACCCGCAAGCCACCGACGACGGTCCGCATCGGGATCGCGTAGCGGCGGTCGAGCTGCTCGAGAACAGGGGCGAACCCCCAGCACCAGCTACACATCGGGTCGCCGACGTAGACGAACTCGAGGTCGGGGCGGGTGCGCCCCGCGTCGAGTCCTAGGTCGACCACGTCCGGTTGGGTCACGGTTCGTCCTCTGGGGTCGTGAGGTTGGGGTCCAGTGAAACGCCTACGGTGGCACGTTGTTCCCCACCGCACCCCTTAGATCGGGTGTGGATCGCGGCGCTTGCCACGTCTCCATGCACCCGACCTGCGGCGCTCGACCCCGTCAGGGTTGCTAGAGCTCGGTCTCGCGGACAGCGGTGTCCCGGAAGTGCCATCCAGCGAGCCACTGCCGTCGGGGAAGGACGCGCAGCCCGCGAGGAGCACACCCCACCAGCCCGGCCCAGACCAGGGCGGGGCGCCGACTCACCATCGGGAGCGAACCCCCCGGGGGTCGGTGGATTCCACCGGGCAGCTCCCCTCCGGTCAACGAAGCCCGGCGTCAGTTCTCGTCGCCCCAGTCGTCGTCATCATCCCATTCGTCCTGCCACTGCTCCTGCTCGTCCCAGTCGAGGGGCCCTTGGTTGAGCTTGTCGGCGTGCTGCTGGGCCGCCTCGCGCTCGTCGAACTCGGCGACCGGCCGATCATTGTCGTCGCTGTCCACGACGACGTACTCGGTCGCTGCGCGCCCCGTCTTGGATCGCTCGGTCACCCTGAATCGCGCCACGTGGTCTCCTCGGAGAGGTCGTCACCATGATTGTTCCCACCCGACCCCGGCGGTCATACCCGTCATGCCGGCCAGTGGCCAAGGGTGGCACGACGGGGCCACCGACTGCGTGCTGTCCGGCATGCTGGTTCCACAAGCGCCCAAGTAGGGCCGGACCGACACGCGGACGTCGCAGTCGAAGGCGCACTCGCAACGAACGGAGCGCTGCATGACCTCCGCCGCGAACGAACCGATGACGCCGGACGAGGCACGCGACCTGTGGAAGGGGCCGATGCCCGAGGGTGAACGCCCCACCCCCGCTCATGCGCTGGTTGCAGCACGCGACACGTTCCTCGCCAACGAACGGGTCGAGCTGCGCGCCCTCGCGGACGAGCTCGGCATCGGCCGGTCGACCCTCTACCGCTGGTTCGGGGACCGCGACCACCTCATCGGCGAGATGTTGTGGGGCTTCTGCGAGGGGCTGTTCGACGAGGCCTTCGACTACTCCGCCGAGCGGGGCCTCTCCGGACCCGACCGGATCAGCCACGCCATCGACCACTTCGGGATCCGTGTCTGGGGCTTTCCGCCCCTGCAACACTTCCTCACCAACGAGCCCGAGGCGTCCCTGCGGATCCTGACCACGAAGGCTGCACAGGTCCAGGAACGCTGCATCGAACGGCTCGCCAAGCACATCGCCCAAGAGCAGGAGACCGGCGAGCTCCGGGACGACATCGCCCCGGACGCGCTCGCTTACGCGGTGCTGCGGATCGGCGAAGGGTTCCTCTACGGGGGCCAGATCAGCGGCGTCTCGTACGACCGCGACGCCGCCAGCCGGGTCGTCCGCGCGGTGCTGGGCGCCTGACGGACCGACTAGCGTCAGCCGGGGGCAGTTGCCCCATCCCGGAGGGAACCGATGTCGCCGGTGGCGTTGCTGGTCGCGCTCGGGATCGCGCTCGTCGGCGCCGAGCTGGCACTGCGGTTCGCCGCCGCACGCATCGCCGACCAGTACCTGTCGCGGGTGATCGGGGCGGACGTCCGCATCTCGCTGCGGGGGCCCTTCGCGGGCCTGCGGATCCTGACGGGACGGGCCGAGGAGGTCGACGGGGTCGCGAGCGACGTCCCGATCCTCGAGGGGGATGCGCTGATCGGCCATCTCGAAGTCCGGCTGCTGGACGTCGAGCTGTCCCTCGGCGAACGACGCCTCCGGGCCGTCCACGGCGAGTTCACGGCCCGGATCCCCGAGCGTGAGCTCGACGCGCTCGCCGGCGTGCCGTCGGCGGTCGGGTCGATCACCATCGAGGACGGGGCGCTCAAGCTCGTGACCCCCGCAGGGGTCGGGGTCACCGCAGACGTCGAAGCGGAGGACGGCGACCTGGTGGTGAAGCCAACCAACCCGATCGCGGAGCTGGCTCGGTTCCGGCTGCGCTTCTCGGTCGGCGAGCTCCCGGCCGGCGCCACGATCCACTCGGTCGGCGTCGAAGGCGGCGAGGTGGTGGTGCGGGGCGACCTCGACGGCTCGCGCCTCACCGACTGAGGACCCTCCCGGCGGTCAGGCGCTGTCGAGGATGCGGTGTGCCGTGCGGCGGGCGAGCGCCATGATCGTGAGCATCGGGTGCGTGCCGACGGCGGTGGGGAACCCGGACCCGTCGCCGATCCACACGCCCGGGGTCTCGTGGAGCTGGCCGTCGGGATCCGCGACGCTCGTGGCCGGGTCGCGGCCCATGCGCGCCGAGCCGGTCTGGTGGGCGCTGTAGAGCATCCGGTGGCGGTGCCCGAACGGCAGATCGAGGACCCGTCCGACGAACGCGTCGAGATCCTCGCCCCGCCTCCAGAGCGGACGGGACGGATGCCCGTCGAGGATGGCCGTGGCGCCCGCCGCGGCGTGGATCCGGATCATGGCCTCGACCCCGTCGCGGAGGTGGCGGAGGTCGAGCTCGTCGGTCAGCGGGTAGGTCACCAGGGGGTCGCCGTGCTCGTCGATCTCCACCCGCCCATGGCCGCGATCGCGGGTCAGCGAGATGAACACCGCCGCGTGCCCGTACCGCCCCGCCAGCAGCTTGTGGTCGCGACCGCCCCGCCACGGGAAGCCGCCCGCGACGAGTCCGGGGTCCGCGACGGGGACCTCGAGCAGGTAGCCGAACCCGTCACCGGTGTCGGTGAACTCGGGCACCAGCACCGTCTGGGGCGGCCCCCACCACTTGGCCTGGGCGTCGGGGTAGAAGCCGATGGACACGGGCACGGGGTGCAGCCGCAGGTAGTCGCCGACCGCCGGACCGCCGATCCCGGACCGCAGCAGCAGCGGCGGTGTCTCGAGCGCCCCGCACGCCACCACGACGTGCCGGGCCCCGACCATCACCGGGAACTCCGCGGGTTCGCCACCAGCCCCGGCGGGGCGAGGTCGCGTCATCCGTGCCTCGACCCCTGCGGCACGGCCGTCCCGGACGAGGATCCGTACGGCCCGGGTGCCAGTCACGATGCGCGCCCCCGCAGCAGCCGCGTCCTCGAGGTAGGTCTTGAGGGTCCCCTGCTTGGAGCCGGTGCGGTCGCCCCGCCCCATGAAGCCCGCCGTCTCGGGGCTGTAGGTGGCGGCGTCGAGGTTGCGGACGGTCTGGGTGGTCTCCCACCCGAGCTTCTCGGCGCCCTCCCGCAGCCGCAGGTTGGGGTCGTTCTCGTCGCTGAAGCCGGCCGCGATGCCGATCCGGGTCGCGACCGCCTCGAGGTGGTCGTCGAACTCGGGGCCGTCGAGCCCGGCGAGCCCGTGGTCGGCGGCCCACTCGGCCCGGACGTGATCCGGCGGCTCGACGCAGTTGGTCCAGTTGACGGTCGAGCCACCCCCGAGCGTCTGCCCGGCCACCACCTGGACGTTGCCGTCGTCGATGGGCGTGTAGCCGCCGTTCCAGTAGAGGGTCCGGTAGGCCTCGACCTCGTGGCGGGGGAAGTCGCCGTCCTCGTGGTGCCCGCCGGCCTCCAGCACCACCACGTCGAGCCCGGCCTGCGCCAGGGTGCCGGCGATGACCCCGCCGCCGGAGCCCGACCCGACCACGACCACGTCGCAGTCGAGCGCCACGGGATCGCCGGGGGCGAGCGAGGCAGCGGGGCGCCAGGTCTCGAGCCGGTGCGGCCGTTCGGCGGCATCGGGCAGGGGTGGGGGACCCGGGTAGCCGAGCTGGTCCCAGTTCGGGTTCTCGCCGCCATCGGGGGCCTGCGCCCCGTAGAACAGCATCATCGCCCCACCCCGGAACGTGTCGAGGCCCAGGGCGATGTCGTCGTTGCTGCGGTGCAGGGTCCGGAGGAGCCCTTCCCGGGCGGCTTGCGGGAGGAGGTTGAAGCCGGCGACCCGCAGCAGGTCGAGCAGCTTCAAGAGGCCCTCCCGGTCCTCCTCGCTGGCGTCGTCGTCCAGCCAGTCGGCGAGGCGGGGCGCCACGTCAAGGTCAGCGGCGGTGCGCGACCAGAACCCGGTCGGGTCGTGCGCCTCGACGGCCGGTGGCTCGACCGCCGGCAGGTAGGTGTCGCAGAGCTCGGCGAGGGTGCGGCGACGGGCGTCGGTCCACTGCTCGGCCACGGGGCGACCTCCGGTCGGGCGGCACGCCTGCACCGTACTCGCGGGTCGGCCCGCGACTGCTCCCCTGGAGGCCGGACGCCGGCGTCAGGGGCGTCTGCGTAGCAGCATGGCCACAGCCAGCGCCGGAACCGCGAGCAGCACGAGGCCGCCACCGGTGTCGGGCATCTGCTCGCCCCCGGCATCGTCGGGCGCCGGGTCGGTCTGGTCCGGGGTCCCGGTGGACGCCGACAGGACCACCGGCACCTCGACGGTGGCGGTCACCGTGGCCTCTCCCGGCAGGCGGCTCGTGGTGTGCATGAGCGAGTTCGTGGCGACTTGGAGGTCGAGGTGGTGACCCTCGGCCACGGTGTAGGCGACGCCCGACAGCGGGAAGCTGAACTCCTGTGGGCTGCCGTCGGCCGAGAAGTCGACCCGCAGCGGGGTCTCCTGGAGGTTGACCACCTCGCCGGCCTCGCGGTCGACCAGCTTGAAGAACAGGTGCACGACCCCCTGTCCCTCGACCGTCACGGTGGCCTCGGGCACGCCGACCAGGTCGACCGCGCCGCCGTCAGCGACGAACACCTCGGTCGAGACCATCCGCGGATCACCCTCCTCGGACGGGGCGGCGGTCGTGCCGGGGATGCCCTCCGGTTCGCTCTCCTGGCTCGGCGAGCCCGGGTTCACGACCGACCCCTCGACGTCGGCGGACACCATGGTCGCATCGCTCGGGGGGAAGGCGTCCACGTCGGTCCAGCCGCGGAGGTTGGTGCGGTAGGTGACCGGCGCCCCGGTGTCGACGTCCTCACCGAGGAGGTGCTTCGCGAACCAGTCCAGGATCGCCTGATCGAGGAACTCGCGGTCGGGGGTGGACGGCGTCTCGTAGCTCGACGGACACGACACGTGCCCGCCGCAGAACACCACGTACCGGGTCTCGAGCCCTTGGGCCTGGGCGTGCTCGTACAGCCAGGCGGCCTCGGTGAGGTCGAACAGCGTGTCCACGCTGCCCTGCAGGAACAGCGCCGGTGCCTGGAGCCCCCCGACGTCGTCCTGGTAGACGGCGATCGAGCTGCCCCCGAAGAAGTCCACGATGTCGTCTGGGAACTGGTTGGTGGTGTCGCCGAAGACCTGCGCCTCGTGGATCTCCTGGGCGTACGCACCCTCCTGGGGGTAGGTGGGCGACTCGGGGTTCATCCCGTCGGACTGGGCGGCGGCGAGCCCGGCCGCGTAGAGCAGCTGCCCCCATCCGAGGTTGATGACCTGGTTGTGGTAGAGCGAGTAGCGCAGGTCGTACCAGGTGATCTCGGGGACGACCGCGTCGACCCGCGGGTCGAGCGACGACAGGAGCGTCTGGATCCCGCCTCCGTACGAGCCGCCGGTCATCCCGACGATCGGGTCGTCGCCGTCGCGGGCGATCTCCGCCACGTTCGCGACCATCCAGTCGAGCAGCAGGGTCGCGTCCACGCCCTCGAGGTCGGGCTTGAGGATGTGCACCTCGCCACCGGACCAGCCGAACCCGCGCTCGTCCCAGGTGAACAGCGCGTAGCCGGCGTCGAGCAGCTTCTCGGAGGTCGAGGACAGGCCATCGAGGCTGTTCTCGCCCCGTCCACCCCAGCCGTGGCTGCGGAGGATCACCGGCACGGGGTCCGCGGCCGAGGCACCGGGGGGCAGGAAGAGGGTGGCGTAGATCGGCGCCCCGCCCTCGCCGTCGATCACGTGGTGGGTCACGGTCGGCTCGGCATCCTGCGCGGCCGCGGTCGAGGGGATCAGCAGCACCGTGGCGGCGAGCAGCACCGTGGCCGCGAGCGGGAGAGCGGGGCGCATGGAGGGCTCCTTCAGTGGCCGGGAGGAGTGCGGCGGCGTGGAAGCGGCCGTCCGCTCCTTCCGTCGGCGGGCCCCGCCCGCACTCAAGGTCGCCCGTCGGGCAAGGCGCCCCAGCGGCAGCGCAGCCCGGAGTCCCCGACGCGCCGTCCAGCTCGTGCTACGCGTCGAGCTCGATGATGGCGTCGCCACAGGCGGCCGGCAGCAGCAGCTCGAAACGGGCGCCTCCCAGTCGTGGTGAGGTCCCGACGGTCAACGACCCTCCGTGGGCCTCGGCCAGTCCCCGGGCGACGAAGAGACCGAGACCGAGCTCACCGGCCCCGTTCAGACGGGTCCCCCGCGCGAAGACCTCCTCACGCAGCTCAGGGGAGATCCCGGGACCGTCGTCGTGGACCGCGACGAGCGCCATGTCCGGGACGGGAACGACCTCCACGATGATGGGCTCGGTGCAGGGGGCGTGATCGATGGCGTTGCGCAGGAGCGCGACGAGGATCTCGGCGGCGGCGAACGGCTCGACACAGCCCGTGACGTCTCCCTGTGGCGCCTTGACCTCGACCTCGACGCCGTCCGACAGGGAGTCGAAGTCGGCGATCACCGTCTCGACGAAGCTGCGCAGTTCGATCTCCTCCGGCTCGACCTGGAAAGCCCCCTCCGACACCGTCTGGGCACGCACAAGTTGGTCGAGGATCCGCTGCATCACGAGCGCCTGTCGGCCAGCGCGCCGCAGCAGCGCTTGCCGGGCGTCCTCCTCGAGGCCCCATCCCCGCTCGAGCAGCGTCTCGATGGTCGCAGCGACGACGCTCAACGGCTGGCGCAGCTCGTGCCGCGCGAACGACACCCAGTCGTCGTCGACGTGATCGGAGATCGCCGCGAGCGTCGAGCGCAGCTCGTCGGAGAAGGCGTCCGACACCGCGAGTTCGAGGTCGGGTGGCAGCTCGTCGATGTCGGCGGCCTCGTACACGCGACGCCAGACGCGATCCACCGCCGCACCGACGTCGTCCCAGTCTGTCTGTCTCGCGGACCCCTCGGAGGTCGTCCGGTCGTCGGGGGCGTCACCGCTGGCTCCTGCGGTGGCCCGGACACGTGCATGGGCCCGGTCGAGGAGGGAGAGCGCGCGATCCTGGAGGTGGGCCGTCAGCGGCATGGCGCGGACGAGTTCCTCCTCGTCGCCCGTGAGCTCGAAGTTCGGAGTGCGTTCGAGCAGCGCAGCCACGGCATCCTCCATCTCCACACGGGCGACCGCGAGGCCAACCGCCTGCGTGACGTGCGGGGGAGGAGGGGCCACAACAACACCCATCGTGGTGTCCCAGAGGGGCCGCAGCGTAGCCCAGAACCGACCATGCGAACACGGACGGTGACAATTTGACCCGTTCTGACTACTCCTTGCTACGGCCTCCCGACCGAGAGGCGGAGCCGCCATCACCGGAGAACGGCGTTTCGAGGCCCGTGCGCTGCATCGACGACCGTGGAGCCAGCGCACGGTGGATGGCGATGTCCGCGCGTCGTTGGGTAGCGTCACCCCGATGACCACCTCACACGACCCCAGCTCATCCACGCCGCCCGACCCATCCACGCCGCCCGACTTCACCGGCGCCACCGTGGCGTCGGTCCAGCGGGCCGTCGACGACGCGATCGCGGAGGCCGAACAGCACGTCGCCGACGTCCTGGCCACTGATCCCGGGTTCGCGCACACCCTCGCCCCGCTCGACCAGCTCACGGCGACCTTGGCCGAGGCCTACGGACGCGGACCCTTCTACGCGCGCGTCCACCCCGACGAGGAGGTCCGCAACGCCGCCTCTGCCGCCGAGGAGAAGCTGCGCAAGTGGGAGGTGGGGCTCGCGAGCAGGCGCGACCTCTACCTCGCGCTCGAGGCGTTCGCCGAGACGGACGAGGCCGACGAGCTCGACGGCGAGCAGGCACGGCTGCTCGCGCACTGGCGCCGCGACTTCCGCCGCGCCGGGACGCACCTACCGGAGCGTCAGCGGGCCGAGGCGCAACGTCTGCGGGAGCGGCTGGTCGAGCTCGAGGTCGCCTTCCAGCGCAACGTCGACGAGTACGAGGACGCCATCGAAGTCACGCGCGACGAGCTCGCCGGGCTCCCCGACGACTACGTCGAGGGGCTCGACGAGGGTGACGAGCACGGGACCTACAAGGTCTCGCTCGACTACCCCGAGCGGTTCCCGTTCCTCCAGCAGGCCGAGGCTCGCGACCGGCGCGAGGAGCTGGCCTTCAAGGCGGGCAACATCTCGGTCGAGGACAACCGGGCCATCCTCGGCGAGGTGCTGCAACTGCGCGACCAGCTCGCCGAGCTGCTCGGCCACGAGTCGTGGGCCCACCACGCCATGGAGCCGCGGATGGCCGACCCGGACCGGGTCGAGGAGCTCTACGACGAACTGATCCCGCCGCTCACCAGCGCCGCAACGCAGGAGGTCGACCGGCTCGAGGAGCTGCTGGCCGCCGACGGGCACGACGCCCCGCTGCGCACCTGGGACTACCGCTACTACGACACCAGACTCCGTCGCGAGGAACACGGCCTGGATCCCGACGAGCTCAAGCAGTACTTCCCGCTCGAGGCGGTGCTCGACGGGATGTTGGGCCTCACCGCCGAGGTCCTCGGGCTGCGCTACGTCGCCTCCGAGGACGCCGACGCCTGGCACGAGGACGTCCGCCGCTTCGAGATCCGCGATGCCGAGAGCGACGAGCACATCGCCTGGTTCTACATGGACCTCCACCCCCGGCCGGGCAAGTTCACCCACGCCGCCGTGTTCCCCCTGGTCCCCGGGCGCCGCACCCAGGCCGGCTTCGTCCGCCCGGTCGCGGCGATCGTCGCGAACTTCCCCAAGCCCTCGGGAGACCGCCCCGCCCTGCTCCGTCACGACGACGTCGAGACCCTGTTCCACGAGTTCGGCCACATCCTCCACGACTGCCTCACCCGGGCCGAGTTCGCCCGGTTCTCGGGCACGAACACCGAATGGGACTTCGTCGAGGCCCCGTCGCAGATCATGGAGCACTGGGCGTGGCACCCCGACGTCCTGAAGCGCTTCGCCCGCCACCACGAGACCGGCGAGCCGATCCCCGATCAGCTGGTCAAGCAGCTCGTGGCCACCCGCTACGTCAACCGCGGCCTGTCCTACCTGCGGCAGTGCTACTTCGGGCGGCTCGACCTCCTGCTGCACGTCGCCGGCGAGGGACGCGACCTCGAGGCCATCAACCGCGACGCCCACGCGGTCACGTTGCTGCCGTTCCACGAGGGCACCTTCACCCCGGCGTCGTTCGCACACATCATGGGCGGCTACGACGCGGGCTACTACGGCTACCTGTGGGCCCAGGTGTTCGGGGACGACATGTTCAGCCGTTTCGAGGAGGAGGGCGTCACCTCCCCCGACGTGGGCCGCGAGTACCGCGAGAAGGTCCTCGAGCCCGGCGGCTCCAAGGACGCCGAGGAGCTCCTCCGGGACTTCCTCGGTCGCGAGCCCTCCAAGGAGGCCTTCCTCCACCAGCTCGGTATCAACGACTAACCGGGGGGCCGTGTGCGGTGGCGCCGGTTGCTACGGCTGGACGCCTCCGCCACCCGCGGCGCGAGTCGCGACGTCGCGGAGGTTGCCGAGCTCGCGTTCGAGGCTCTTGTCGAAGAGCCGCCGCCACAGCGGATCGACCAGCCTCCGCCACCCGCGCGTGCGGTTGAGCGACAGGAACTCCACCGCGCAGCCGGTCGCGGTCGGATCGAGACGCACCGTGTTGGTCGAGGGGAACCCCTCCGGCTCGAACACCTCGAACACGAACCGGGCGGGTGCCTCGGTGGCCGTGATGCGGAACCGCGAGACGACGTGTCGTGGCCCGACCGCGATGACCTCCTTGTAGACCGCGCCCTCCGCGGCGGGCTCGCCCTCCTCGAGCGCCATCTCGACCAGCTCCTCGCGCCAACGGGGATGCGCCTTCGGATCCGCCACGAGCGGCCAGACCGCCTCGCGCGGGGCGTCGATGCGGACACGGACCCGCGAGGTGAACGCCATGCCTTCGTCTTCTCCCGCTACAGGACCCAAGGAACACAACTGGTCTGACCACTTGACGACTGGCCGACAGGCCCCTACGGTCCCATCCGTCGCCGAGCCAGGACCATCGTGCCACTCACCCCGATCGAGCGGAGCTCGGTCCCCGATGCGGTCTTCGACCAGCTCGTCGCGGGGATCGTCGACGGCGAGCTCGCGCCCGGCGCCCCGCTCCCCTCGGAGCGGGCGCTGGCGGAGGCCCTCGGGGTGTCGCGCCCCGCCGTCCGCGAGGCACTGAAGCGCCTGTCGCACGCGGGGCTCGTGGACATCCGCCAGGGCGAATCGACCACCGTCAACGACTTCCGCACCCACGCGAGCCTCGACATCCTGCCCCGGCTGCTGGTCGACGCGGACGGCAACGTCGACGTCCGCGTCGCCCGCTCCGTCATCGAGGTCCGCGCGGCGATCGGCCCCGAGCTCGCAGCCCTCGCCGCCGCGCGCGCCACCGACGAGTCCGCAGACGCGGTGACCGAGGCGGTCGGCGCGCTCGCCGCGACCGACCCGGACGACGACATCGCCCGGCAGCGGCGGGCGCTCGACGTTTGGGACCGCCTGGTCGACGCGAGCGACAACGTGGTCTACCGACTGCTCTTCAACGCGCTCCGCAAGGCCTACGAGCCCGTGATGGACGCGCTCGCCGCGGTCATGCGTGCCGAGGTGTCGGACCTCCACGCCTTCGAGACGCTCGCCGTCGCCGTCGCAGACGGCGATCCCGACGCCGCCCGGGACGCAGCGAGCCAGATCCTCGGCCACGGCACCCGGACGACCCTGGAAGCCATCGACCTGCTCCTCGAGGAGGACCCCGCATGAGCACGACGACTGCCGCCAGCGCGACGGCCGGCACCCGCCGCCGCAGCATCAGCCTGGCCGAGGCCTGGCGCGAGTTCTGGCGCTGGCCGTCGCCGTGGATCATGACAGCGGTGCTCGTGCCGGCACTCGTCGGACGGATCGCGCTCGGGGACTTCGGCCGCTCCGACCTCGTGACCGCCGCCATCATGGTCGCCGCACAGCCGTTCGTCGAGTGGGTCCTCCACGTGACGATGCTGCACATGCGCCCGTTCGAGGCGTTCGGCCGCATGATCGATCCGCTGTTCGCCCGCATGCACCGCGAGCACCACGCCGAGCCTCGGGACACCGAGCTCGTGTTCATCCCCACCCCGGTGCTCGTCCAGGTGCTCGTGATCGCGCTCGCCGTGACCTTCTTCGCCTTCTCCGACGTCTCGAGCGGACTCACGTTCCTCGTGATGCTGACGATCATCGGGCTCGTGTACGAGTGGACCCACTACCTCATCCACACCGACTACCGGCCGAAGACGGCGCTCTACCGGATCCTTTGGCGCAACCACCGGCTGCACCACTACAAGAACGAGAACTACTGGATGGCGCTCACCAACACCACCCCGGACACGCTGTTCGGGACCAACCCCGACCCCTCCGAGGTCGAGACGTCCCCCACCGCCACCAACCTGCTCGGCAGCTGAGCTCGGTAGCTCAGTTCGGGCGCCGGCCCTCAGAGGCGTCGGCGGACGGCGCGTAACAGGCCGGCACCCGCCAGCACGGCCGTGGCGAACACGCCCGCCCCGCCCCCCGTCCTCGGCGTCTCCGGGGCGTGGGCGGCGGCGAGCAACACGTCCCCGGCGCCGCTGGACTCGCCACCCTTGCGGGGCGCGTAGTCGATGCCCGGCGAGGTCGGGTCGGGCGGGGTCGCGTCGTCCTGCCGGACGGCGTCAACACCGAGGCCGAACGGGGACTCGCAGGCCGCGCCCGGCTTGGTCGCGGGGGTGGGGGTCCGCGGCACCTTCGGCTGTCCGCCGGCCTCCTCCATGAACAGGATGTTCACCCGCGCCCAGATGATCCCGGGGCGGTAGGGGTCCCACTGGGTGCCGGCGTCGAACCCGCCGTAGAAGAACCGGTTGAGGTCGAGCAGGCGTTCGAGCTCCTCGAGGGTCTGGTCCTGCGCCACCATCGAGTACAGGTCGACGAAGTCGTGGTTGAGGCACCACAGGTTCGCCCGTTCGGCGCGGATGAACCCGTCGAGCCGCTCGACGGTCGGGACCGAGGCCGTGAGCAGGCGCTCGGCCGAGTCACGGGTCCCGGCCAGGGTCTCCACCAGGTCCGCCGAGTCGGTCAGGGCGGCCGCCAGGGTCTCGCGGTGGTCGGACAGCTCGGCCAGCACGCTCTCGGAGGCGGCGAGCAGCCGTTCGCTGTCGGGGATGCCGCCGACGAGCGTCTCCCCGAGGCCGGCGGAGTCACGGTTGAGCTGGCGGAGCACCTCGACCCGGCCCTCGACGGCCGCGCCGAGCTCGTCGATGAGGGTGTTCAGGTCCTCGCCGGGGATGGCGGTCAGGAGCTCTTCGGCCTTCTCCAGTAGCGACGGGACCGACGAGGGGGTGACGACCGCCTTCGGTTCGAGCCGCGTGCCGTGGTCGGCCGGCTCCCAGCCCTCAGCGACGGGCACGAGAGAGGGGATGAGGTCCTCCGGCGGGTCCCAATCCTCGGGGACGGGGGTCAGCTCGATGGCCTGCTCGCCGATGGGTGACCGGCGCAGGACGTGCACCATGACCGTGGCGGGCACGTCGACCGACTTCTTGAACTCCATGTGGATGTCGACCGCCTCCCGCGTCACCTCGGTGCGGTCGATGAGTCCCGCTTCGGTGCCGAGCACGGTGACCGGCATCCCGGGCAGCACACCGCCGGCCTCGGGGACCTCGACGACGAGCTCGTAGGTGCCTCCGAAGAGCGACGGGCCGACGAACCGCACGATGGCCGCCCCGACCACCACCGTCGTCAGGAACGCCAGCGTCGCGATGTTGGCACCGATGCGTGCGGAGAGGCCCCTCATTCGCGCTCCTCCGTGTGCCAGCGCGTCCGGGGGTCCACGTCCTCGTAGGGGCAGCCCTCGTGGAACAGGTCGCAGTCATCGATCCCGTACTCGGGCGGCGGGGCGTTGCTCTCGCCGGGGTTCGGTGGCGTGCAGCTGTTGGCCGGGTTGTCGGGCTCGTCGTGGACGCCGCAGACCACGAAGTCGTTCCAGACCTGGGAGTTCTCCTGGAGGATGCCGTTGGCGACGTGGAGGTTGTGGCGCGGCAGGAACCGCAGGACGTTCCCGAGCGCCCCGTCGATGCGGGTGAGCTCGGCCACCAGCAGGTGCAGACGACGGACCAGGCCGTCCAGCGAATCGCGGTTGGTGCGCAGGATGCGCTCCCCGACGTCGGCCAGCCGTGCGAGATCCTCGAGCGCCCCGATCAGGGCCTCGTCCTCGCGGTCGAGCGCCTGGGCGGCACGGTCGAGGTCGGCCAGCACCGCGGCGTTGGCCTCCGCGTCGGCGGCCATGTCGGCGAGGAGCCGGTCGGACGCGTCGATGAGCCGCAGGATGTGCTCGCGGCCCTCGTTGTAGTCGCCGACCGTCGCTTCGAGATCCCCGAGGACCGACCCGAGCACCGACCCCCGTCCCCCGAACGCCACCGCCCCGACCTCGACGGCCTGGGCGAGCTGCTGGGCGGCGATGACACCGACGACGTCGTTGCCGGAGCGGACGAGGTCCTCGAAGTCGTCGATGACGTCGGTCGCGACGACCTCGCCACCGTCGTCGAGGCTGCCGGACGCCCCGTCTGCCGCTTCGAGCGACACGTAGCGCTCGCC
This sequence comes from Nitriliruptorales bacterium, assembly GCA_033722375.1. Lineage (GTDB taxonomy): Bacteria > Actinomycetota > Nitriliruptoria > Nitriliruptorales > Nitriliruptoraceae > JAWVZB01. The sequence continues at coordinate 21,365 of JAWVZB010000049.1, forward strand.
GAGCAGGCTGGTCTTCTTCAGTACCGCCACGACCTGGTTCGGCAGGCCCGTCTCCCGGCGCACCTCCATGGTCACCGCCGCCCGGTTGTCGTCGGTGAGCTCGATGCGGCTGACGGTCCCGATGGGCACGTCGGCGGTACGGACGTGGGCCCGGGGCACCAGGTCGACGACGTCGTCGAAGGTGGCCGTGAGCAGGACCTCGTCGTCCCCGGCCAGCACGGTGTTCCACACGAGCCCGCCGCCGACCACGATCAGCAGCAGGGTCGGGAGCGCGCGCCGCAGCAGGGTGGAGGTCATCGGGCCACCCCCACGAGCCCCGGCAGTGCGCGCAGCGACGGGGCCACGTCGGTGGTCAGGTCACCGTTGGCCTCCTCGAGCTCACGGGTCAGGCGCTCCTGCTCGAGGCCCTCTTCGAGCTCCGGCACGGTCTCGAACGCGTCGTCGATGGCGTCGTCGAGCGGCACCGCGTCGCTGTCGGCGCCCTCGTCGGGGCAGGCGATGACGCCGGGGAGGCAGACCTCACCGGCGAGCTCGCCCTCCCAGAAGGACGCGGTGGCGCACTCGGTCAGCTCGAGGCGGTCACAGAGGGCCACGAGCCGGTCCGTCAGCCGTTCCTGGAACATCCGCCCGACGTCCTCGGAGTGGTTGACGAGCGGCAGCCAGTTGCGCTCCAGGTCGAAGACGCGACGGGCGTGCCGGTACAGCTCGCTCTGGCCGTGGATCAGCAGCTCGATCTGGGGCAGGTTGCGGTCGAGCGTGCGGCCGAACCTCGTGACCGCCTCGACGTCGCCCTCGAGGTGGTCGAGGTGGTCGTCCGCGAGCTCACGCAGCGCGCTGACCATGCGGGCGCTCTCGGTCAAGGTCGAGTCGATGAGCTCGCGTTCGTCGGCGAGCATCCCGATCAGCGCCCCGTAGTCGTCGATCAGCGCCCCGATCTCGGTGTCGCGGGTCGCGAGGGTCTCGTTGAGGTCGGCGAGCCGGCCGATCAGGGCGACCAGCTCGTCGTCGGCGTCCTCGAGCGCCGCTACCGCCCCACCGACGTCCTCGAGGGTGCGCCCGAGCTCCTCGCCCCGCCCCTCGAGGATCTCCGCGACGTTGGACACGAACCGGGCGAGCTCCTCGGGTGGCAGCGCGTCGAGGAAGTCGTTGAGCGACTCGAGGATCTCGTCGAACTCCGAGGGGACCCCGGTGCGGTCCAGCGGGATGGTGTCGCCCGGCTCGAACCTCTCCCCGCCCTCGTAGGCGGGGGTCAGCTCCACGTAGCGCTCGCCGAGCAGCGCGCCCTGGATGATGAACGCCTCGACGTCGGCGGGCAGGGAGAGGTCCTCGGGGAGCACCAGGGTCGCGGTCACGACGTCGGAGCCGCGGCGCGCCTCGACGTCGGCGACCTGTCCGACCGCGAGGCCGAGCACCCGGACCTCCGAGCCCGGGAAGAGGTTGAACGCGCGGGAGAACTCGGCCGTGATCTCGTAGTTGCCGCTGCCCCCGAGGAGCGAGCAGCCACCGAGCAGCACCGCGGCGACAGCCACGACGGCGATCGGGAGGCGGATGCGGGTCACGACCCACCTCCCGGACCGAGGACGAAGAACGCCCCGACCCCGGCTGCCGCCGTGACCGCCTCGGTCGGGGCCTGCGCCTCCTCCTCGGGGCACTCGGTGGGGCCGAAGATCTGGTCGAGGAAGTCGTCGATCGCCCCGCCACACCCGAAGGCGTGGTCGATCCCGGTCTGCCCGAGACCGCTGGTGAGGATGTTGCCCCAGTAGGGGTTGTCCTCTTCCGCCTCGCCACCCTGGTAGCCGACGGTGGAGAAGCCGTCGAAGCCCACCCCGCCGTACGCGACCGCGTGGGCCATGTCGACCTGGTGCTGGTCGAGGAGGTCGAGGACGACGTCCAGTTCGTTCAGGACCCGGTCGAGCTCGGCGTCCTCCTCCTCGAGCAGGTCGGCGGTCAGCGCCGAGGCCTCGCCGACGTTGGCGAGGAGGCGGCGCAGGTCGTCCCGCCGTGCGGCCAGCGTGTTCAGCGTCGAGCCGAACTCGTCGATGATCGTGACGATGGCCTCGTCACGGTCCGCGAGGGCGTCGATGACGGTGCTGCTGTGCTCGATGAACGCGACCAGCTCCTCGCGGTTGTCGGCCACGATGCCGCTGAAGTCCCGCAGGCCGTCGAGGAGCTGGCCGACCTCCTCGCGCTGACCCTCGGTGACATCCGCGAGCGAGACGATCAGGTCGGTGAACGCCTCGGCGTCGGCGTCGCGTAGCAGGGCGACGGTCTCGTCCCCGAGTTCGGGCAGGGTGACGGGGACGTCGGTGGCTTCCAGGGGGATCGTGGCGTCGCCGTCGACGTCCTCGAGCAGCTCGTCCCAGGCGTCACCGGCCACGAGCTCGACCGCGCGCGCGCCGAGCATGTTCTTGTTGATGATCCGGGCCCGCGAGTCCACCGGCAGCTCGGCACGGACGGTCAGGTCGGCGACGATCCGGCCGCCGTCGATCCGGACGCCGCTCACGGTGCCGGCACGCACGCCGGCGACCAGCACGTCGTCGCCCGGGGCCAGCCCCATGGCGTTCTCGAACTCCGCCCGGACCGGGTAGCCGGACTCGAACGCCCCGGCCGACAGGAACACGGCGAACACCGTGCCGGCACCGATCACCACGGCAGCGACGATGCCGATCACGACCTGGCTCCGCTCCAGCAGCATCAGGGACCACACTCCCGCTGCTGGTCGTTGCGGGGCGGCAGCTCGGCGCCCCGCTCGGTGTCGATCGTGCACTCCCCCTCGGAGTAGCCGGGCACCCGGATGTTGAACCACTGCCCCCAGCGCGAGATGCGGTGGTAGGCGACGATCCCCTGACCGGTGGTGGTGAAGATCTCCTCGAGGTTGCGGTGGTTGACCGAGAGGATC
>JAWVZB010000050.1:0-22460 GCA_033722375.1 Nitriliruptorales bacterium
GCTCGCGCGGCTGCACGTCGACGTCATCGAGGCCGGCTTCCCGGCTGCCTCGAACGGCGACTTCGACGCGGTGAAGGCGGTCGCCGAGACCGTCGGCAACCAGCCGCCCGGCGGGAACGGCGACACCCGCTCCGCCCCGGTGATCGCCGGCCTCGCCCGATGCACTCCGGGCGACATCGAGAAGGCGGCGAAGTCGCTCGCGCCTGCGGCCCGCAACCGGATCCACGTGTTCATCTCGAGCTCCGAGATCCACCGCCGCGTGATGCTCGAAGCCAGTGAGGACGAGATCATCGAGTCGGCGGTCCGCTCGGTCGAGCACGCCCGCAGCTACACCGACGACGTCGAGTTCAGCCCCCAGGACGCGACCCGGACCGACTTCGAGTTCCTCGTGGACCTCGTGGCCGCGTCGGTCGAGGCGGGTGCCACCACGGTCAACATCCCCGACACCGTCGGCTACGCGCTGCCGCACGACTTCGGCAACTGGATCAAAGAGCTCCACGAGCGTGTCCCCGCCATCGGCGAGAAGGGTGTGATCGTCTCGGTCCACTGCCACAACGACCTCGGGCTCGCGGTCGCGAACTCGGTCGAGGCGGTGCGCAACGGCGCCCGCCAGGTCGAGGTCGCGGTCAACGGCATCGGCGAGCGCGCCGGCAACTGCTCGCTCGAGGAGGTCGTGATGGCGCTCCGGACCCGCGCCGACCTGCTCGGTGTGGACCACCACCTCGACACCCGTGAGCTGACCCGCACCTCACGCCTGGTGAGCTCGCTGACCGGCTACTCCGTGCAGCGCAACAAGGCTGTCGTCGGCGAGAACGCGTTCGCGCACGAGTCCGGCATCCATCAGCACGGCGTGCTGGCCGACCGGCTCACCTACGAGATCATGAAGTCCGAGGACGTCGGTGCCGCCGGCTCCCAGATCGTCCTGGGGAAGCACTCCGGACGGCACGCGTTCCGCAACGCCGTCGACGAGCTCGGCTTCGAGCTCACCGACGAGGAGTTCCAGTACGCGTTCGACCGGTTCAAGACCCTCGCCGACAGGAAGGGGGTCGTGTCGACCAAGGACGTCGAGGCCATCATCCTGGCCGAGACGCACCTGAAGTCCGACGACGAGTACGAGCTCGTGTCCTTCGCGGTCAGCAGCAGCAACGACACCGACCCGACCGCGACCGTCCGCGTCCGGTTCGTCTCCGACGGACGCGAGGAGGAGGCCACGGCCACCGGGGACGGCATGGTTGACGCAGCCTGCGGCGCGATCCGCCGCGCGGTCGGCCAGAACGGGGTGCAGCTCACCTCGTTCAACGTCTCGGCGGTCACCGAGGGCATCGACGCTCTCGGCGAGGTGACCGTCCAGGTCGAGACCGAGGACGGCGCCCGGTTCACCGGCCGCGGCGTCTCCACCGACATCGTGGAAGCGAGTGCCCGCGCGTACCTTGATGCGCTCAACCGCTCGCGCCGCATCACCCACCGGCCCGAGGAGTTCCGACCGTGATCCGGCGACTCCCCGAGCAGGCCACCTGCCCCGCCCGCCCCGAACGACCACCGAGGAAGTGAGCACCATGCCAACCATCAAGGTGAACGTCCCGCCGGATCACACGCCCGAGGAGGAGGAGGAGTTGGTCGCGAAAGTCGCCGCGGCCTACGAGGACTCCACCGGCTCGGACGACGTGAACGTCGAGGTCAACCGCACCGAGGAGGTCGACTACAAGTCGACCGCTGCCCAGCAGTCCGGCCGCTGGTCATAGGACACGAGTCGGTGTGCCGCCGTTCCCGCCCGAGCGGGGACGGTTCCGTCGGCGCTCCGGCGTCTGACCTGAGTGAGGACGGTTCGTGAGCAAGACCATCATCGACAAGATCTGGGACCGCCACCTCGTCCGCGAGGGCGAGGGCGGTGAGCCGGACCTGCTCTACGTGGACCTGCACCTGGTCCACGAGGTCACCTCGCCGCAGGCGTTCGAGTCCCTCCGCATGGAGGGCCGGACGGTCCGCCGCCCCGACCTCACCGTCGCGACGATGGACCACAACGTCCCCACCGACCCGCGGCAGGTCAGCGGCGAGCTGCCCCTGTCCGACGAGATGTCGGCCCAGCAGATGGAGGCGCTGCGGAGGAACTGCGAGGAGTTCGGGATCCGGCTCTTCCCGATGGGGGCCAGGAACCAGGGGATCGTCCACATCATCGGTCCCGAGCTCGGCATCACCCAACCCGGCCAGGTCATCGTGTGTGGCGACAGCCACACCGCGACCCACGGGGCGTTCGGGGCGCTGGCGTTCGGGATCGGGACCTCCGAGGTCGAGCACGTCCTCGCGACCCAGACCCTCCCGCAGCGGAAGCCCCAGACGCTGGCCGTCGAGGTGGACGGCGAGCGCCCCGCCGGCACCACCGCCAAGGACTTGATCCTGTACGTCCTCAATCGGCTCGGGGTCGATGGTGGCGTGGGCCACGTCATCGAGTATCGCGGGCAGGCCGTCCGCGACCTCTCGATGGAGGAGCGGATGACGGTCTGCAACATGTCCATCGAGGGCGGGGCGCGTGCTGGCCTGATCGCCCCGGACGAGACCACGTTCGCCTACCTCAAGGACCGCGCCTACGCCCCGTCCGGCGAGCAGTGGGAGCAGGCGCTCGCCGACTGGCGTGAGCTCACCTCGGATGACGACGCGACCTTCGACCGCGTGCTGGACATCGACGCCGCGCAGATCGAGCCCTACGTGACGTGGGGCACCACACCTGCACAGTCCGTGCCGGTGTCGGGGCGCGTGCCAACCCTCGACGATGCACCCGACGAGCCCACCCGCCGGCAGTACGAGCGGGCGTTCGAGTACATGGGGCTCGACGGTGGCGAGGCGATCACCGATCTCGAGATCGACACGGTCTTCATCGGCTCCTGCACCAACGGGCGTCTGTCGGACCTGCACGAGGTCGCGCGGGTCGTCGAGGGCAAGGAGGTCAAGGACGGCCTCCGCGCGATGATCGTCCCCGGGTCCGGGCTCGTGAAGGAGGCCGCCGAGGCGGACGGCACCGCCGACATCCTGCGTGACGCGGGCTTCGACTGGCGCGCCCCGGGATGCTCGATGTGCCTCGGGATGAACCCCGACCAGTTGTCGCCGGGGGAGCGGTGCGCATCGACCTCGAACCGCAACTTCGAAGGCCGCCAGGGCTACCGCGGGCGCACCCATCTCGTCTCCCCGGCGATGGCCGCGGCGGCGGCGGTGACGGGTCGGTTCGTGGACGTGCGCGAGTGGGGGAGCGACTGATGGAGCCCGTCGACACCATCACCGGGACGGTCTGCCCGATCGACGCCAACGACGTCGACACCGACCAGATCATCCCCAAGCAGTTCCTCAAGCGGATCGACCGCGCCGGCTTCGGGCCGTTCGCGTTCTACGAGTGGCGCTACGACGAAGAGGGCGAGCCGAAACCCGATTTCCCGATGAACCGCCCCGAGCACGCCGGTGCGAACATCCTGCTGGCGGGGCGCAACTTCGGCTGTGGGTCCTCCCGCGAGCACGCCCCCTGGGCGCTCGAGGACGCCGGCTTCGAAGCCATCATCGCCCCGTCCTTCGCCGACATCTTCAAGAACAACTGCGCCAAGATCGGTCTGCTCACCGTCGAGCTGGACGACGACACCGTCCGGAGGCTCTTCGACCTGGTCGACGACGATCCTTCCATCGAGCTGACGATCGATCTCGAAGCACAGACGGTCACCGGCCCGGAGGTGGACGAGACCTTCGAGGTCGATCCGCACACCAAGCACTGCCTGCTCAACGGGCTCGACGACATCGCGCTGACGCTCGAGCACGAGGACGCCATCAGCGCCTTCGAGAAGACCCGCCCCGCCTACCGTCCGCGGGTCCCGGCGGGGAGCTGACGCGGGGCTGCCCGTTCGTCAGCACACCTGGCGAGCCTCCCTCCACACTGAGGTGCGACGGAGGAACGCCATGAGCCGCAACTCGGACGCAGGATGGGTGGCTGGGGTCTGCGCCGGCATGACCCCGGATTCGACGCTCGCGACGATGCTGCTGCGCGCTGCGTTCGTGTTCGTGCCCGGCGCGTTCGTCCTCTATTTCGTCCTGTGGGCCGTCCTGCCTGACGAGAGCTGAGTCACCGGCGGCTCCACGTTCCGTCGCGCCGCATGACACGGTCACTCGTCGCCGCGGGCCACCGGCACGTCGACGAGCGAGCCGTACTCCGTCCACGACCCGTCGTAGTTGCGGACCGAGTCGTAGCCGAGGAGCTCGTGCAGCACGAACCAGGTGTGGGCGCTGCGCTCGCCGATCCGGCAGTAGGTCACGACCTCGGCGTCATCGGTGACCCCGCGGTCGCCGTAGAGCTCGGCCAGTCGGTCCTCGGACAAGAACTCGCCGGTGTCCTGGTCCACGGCGTTGCCCCAGCCGATGTTGGTGGCGCCGGGGATGTGGCCGGCGACCTGGGGCCACTCCTGGGGCAGGTGGTCCGGTGCGAGCTTCTCGCCGCGGAACTCCTCCGATGAGCGGACGTCCACGAGCGCGGTGCCCTGCGGGGCGCCGACGAACCGGTCGAGGATCTGCTCGCGGCGCGCACGGATCGACTCGTCGGGCTCCGAGGCCTCGTAGTCGGTCTTCTCCCGTACGACGTCGCTGGTGGTGAGCTCTCGCTCCTCGAGCTCCCACTTCTTGCGGCCCCCATCCATGAGGCTCACGTTGTCGTGCCCGTAGACCTTGAAGTACCAGTAGGCGTATGCGGCGAACCAGTTGTTGTTTCCGCCGTAGACGACGACGTGATCGTCGTTCGCGATGCCCGTCCGCGACAGCAGTTCCTCGAAGCCGTCCTTGTCCAGGAACGTCCGGCGCAGCGGGTGCTGGAAGTCGTCCTGCCAGTGGAAGGAGATCGCGTTCGGGACGTGTCCCTTGTCGTAGGCGGTGGTGTCCTCGTCGACCTCCGCGATCACGACCCCGTCGTCATCGAGGTGGTCCGCCACCCAGCCGGTGGTCACGAGCGCATCGGGGTTCGCAGCCATGGTCGTCTCCGTTCCGTCGCTTCCCCACGACGGTGGCAGGCGGGATGATTGCGCGCCGAACCATGCCGTGGGAACCGTGGGAACCCCCGTGCCTCCGAGCGCCACTTCGCCCCGCCCGTGACGCGGAGCGCCCCTACAGCCGGTACACGCGTCTCGCTGTCTCCGCGAACAGCGCGCGCTGTTCGTCGACGGGGCGCCCCGCCACGATCTCGGCGAACGCGTCGAACAGATCCGTCCACGCGTAGGACACCTTGTCGACCGGGAAGTTGGACGCGAACATGCAGCGCTCGGCACCGAACGTGTCCACCACGAACTCGACCACCGGCCCCAGGCGATCCACCAGCTCGGCAGCGGACGGCTGCCGCTCCCGTTCGTGCCAGCCCCAGCCCACCACCGGCATCCCGATCCCCGAACACCTTGACCGCCACGTTCTCCTGCTCGGCCAGTCGCTCCATCCCCTCACGCCATGCACCCGCGATGCGGTCGCGCTCGTCCGGCGTCTCACCGACGCCGCCGAACGGGCCGGCGAACCCGGGGGGTGTCCCGACGTGGCAGAGCACGACCGGGATCTCGGGGAACTCGTCCGCGAGCTCGGCGACCTCGCCGAGCTGGTGTTGGAAGACGAAGGCGTCGAAGCTGAGGCCGTGCTCGGCGAGCTGCGCGTAGCCCTCACGCCACTGTGGATGGTGGGACACCCCGGCGTCCGCGTAGTCCATCACGCGGTCGGACGGGTGGTTGGCGAGCGAGTAACGGACCCCGCGGAAGCGTGAACTCGCGGCAAGATGTGCCCGGAGCACCGCGTCCACCTCCGCACCAGAGTCAGGTCCGCCTTGCCGACGATGCCGAGCAGCCACGGGTCCGCGATCTCCTCGAGCCAGCCGGTCTCGCCGACCGGCCCCATGGGGCCCTTGGCCTCCCAGCCGGCTTCGACGTGCACGACACCCTCGACGTTCCAGGCCGCGGTGTCGAGCGCGTAGTCCCGCGGGAGGTAGTCGCTCAGCACGTGGTCGGGCTGGTCGAAGAAGTCGATGGCATCATCGGGGAAGACCTTGGGACCGAGCCACATCACGACCCCGGGGCTCCATCCGAACAGCTTGACGAGGGGAGTCTGGCGTCGGGGTGTGCCACGCAGGTCCCAGAGGTGGACATGGGGGTCGATGACGGTTCTGGCCATCGCGATCAACCCACCGCAGCAGCCGCGGCGCGCCCCGCGGTCCGTCCGCTGAACAGGCAGCCGCCGAGGAACGTGCCCTCGAGCGACCGGTAGCCGTGCACACCGCCGCCACCGAAGCCCGCCACCTCGCCGGCCGCGTAGACCCCGTCGAGCGGGTCGCCTGAGGCGGTCATCACCTGGCTGTCGAGGTCGGTCTCGAGCCCTCCGAGCGTCTTCCTGGTCAGGATGTTCAGCTTGACGCCGATCAGGGGGCCGTGATCCGGGTCGAGGATGCGGTGGGGCGGGGCGACCCGGAACAGCTTGTCGCCGAGGTAGTTGCGGGCGTGGTGCATCGCCGCGATCTGCAGGTCCTTCGAGTAGTCGTTCAGCAGCTGCCGATCGCGGGACTGGACCTCGTGGCGGACGGTGCCGAAGTCGAGCACCTCGTCGTCGTTGATCGTGTTCATGCCACGGACGAGGGCTTCGAGGTTGTCGGCCACGACGAAGTCTGCACCGTGGTCGATGAACTTTTGCACTGGCCCCGGCGCCCCGCCCCTGGCTCGCCCGAGGATGCCCTTCCAGTTCCGGCCGGTGAGGTCGGGGTTCTGCTCCTGGCCCGACAGACCGAACTCCTTCTCGATGATGCTCTCCGTGAGCACGAACCAGCTGTAGTCGTACCCCGACTTCAGGATGAGCTCGAGCGTTCCCAGGGTGTCGTAGCCCGGCAGGCCCGGCACCGGCAGTCGGCGGCCGGTGGCGTCGAGCCACTGGCTCGACGGGCCGGGGAGGATGCGGATCCCGTGCTTCGGCCAGATCGGGGCCCAGTTGCGGATGCCTTCGGTGTAGTGCCACATCCGGTCGCGGTTGATGATCCGCCCGCCCGCGGACTCGGTGATCCCGAGCATCCGCCCGTCGACGTGGTGGGGGACCCCGGCAATGAGGTTCTCTGGGGCGGGACCGACGCGATCTTCGGGCCAGTTCTTGCGCACGAGGTCGAAGTTGCCGCCGATGCCACCGCTGCTGACGATGACGGCCTGGGCGGTCAGCGCGAACTCGCCGACCTCGTCACGGTTGGAGCGCTCGCCCCGCTCGACGTCGCTCGGGGCGAGGACCGTCCCGGACACCCCGGTGACCGCCCCGCCCTCGGTGGTCAGCTCGTCGACGCGGTGGCGGAACCGCAGCTCGACGCGCCCCGCCTCCGCGTGCTCACGGACCCGGCGTTCGAAGGGCTCGACCAACCCGGGTCCGGTGCCCCAGGTGATGTGGAACCGCGGCACCGAGTTGCCGTGGCCGCCGGCCAGAGCGGCGCCCCGCTCGGCCCAACCCACGACAGGGAAGAAGCTCACGCCCTGGCTCTTGACCCACTCGTACTTCTCGCCGGCAGCCCAGTCGACGTAGGCCTCGGCCCACTTGCGCGGCCAGTGGTCCTCCTCGCGGTCGAAGCCCGCAGTTCCGAGCCAGTCCTGCCACGCTAGCTCGTGGGTGTCGGTGATGCCCATGCGGCGCTGCTCGGGGGAGTCCACGAAGAACAGGCCGCCGAACGACCAGAACGCCTGGCCGCCGAGGGACTGTTCGGGCTCCTGGTCGAGCAGGATCACCTTGCGCCCCGCATCGGCCGCCTCGGCGGTGGCGACGAGTCCAGCCAGGCCGCCACCGACCACGATGATGTCCGCGTCGTACGCCATGCGATCCTCCGGGGTCGTACCGGGAGGACACTAACAGCGTCGCTGGCGACGATTCCTGTCAGATGCGGCGGGTCAGGTCCTGGAGGACGGGCGCCCCGCTGGTCAGTCTGCGGTCAGGGTGCCTTCGAGGTGCGCGGTGCCGCCGTCCTTCGGGGTGACCGCGAACCGCCACGTCCCGTCGGCCTGCTCGCTCTTGAAGTGCACGGTCGCGGGGAGGAGCAGCGGCTTCTTGAAGACGACGTCGACAGTGAACGCGTCCGGGAGCCGGCCCTCGAGCCCGGCCAGCGCCCGGGCCTTGGTCCACATGCCGTGGGCGATGGGCTTGGGGTAGCCGAACAGCCGGGCGGTCAGAGGGTGGAGGTGGATCGGGTTGCGGTCGCCCGACACCGCCGCGTACCGCCTCCCCGTGTCACCGGGGACGCGCCACTCCGCGCTGAAGGTCGGGTCGGGGAGGTTCGGGGCGTCGGCTCCGGCGTCCGGCGCCTCGCCGTCACCACCACCACCGCCCCGATGCAGGTAGGTGCTGGTCGACTCCCAGACCACCTCGCCGTCGACGCGGCCGGTCGCGACCATGTCGAACTGTTGGCCCTTCGGGTGCGGCCGCAGATCCTCGGCATGCACGTGGTAGGTGACCGCTTCGGAGGCCGCGATCCAGCGGTGCTGGGTGATCGTGTTGCCGACGTGGACCAGCCCGGCCAGGGCGAACGGGAACGAGTCGTCCGTCATCAGCTCGACCTGGAGCGGGAACGTCTGGATGTGGGGGTAGGTCGGGGGCAGCCGGTCGTCGTAGCGGAAGCCGCACACCCGGTCGTAGGCGGCCAGGTCGTCAGGGTCGGTCGTGACGCCGCCGAGGACCAGCTCGAGATCGGGGAGGTCACCACCGCCACCGTCGCCACCCCGCCCCGGCAGCGCCATGTTGAGTGCGGCCTTGCCGAGCAGCGGCAGCAGGTTCGGGGCGCGATCGAGCTCGCGGACGTTGCGGGACGTCTTGGTGCTCATCGTGGGGTCCTCCGTCGATCAGGTGGGTGGATGCGGTGCGTGGCTCGCTCGGTGCGGAGCTGGTCAGGCACCGACGAGGCTCTGGCCGCAGACCCGCACGACCTGGCCGTTGACCCCGGCCGTGCCGGGCTGGCTCAGCCAGGCGATGGTCTCGGCGACGTCGGCGGGCTTGCCTCCCTGGGAGAGGCTGTTGATGCGACGCCCGACCTCGCGGGCCGCGAAGGGCATCTCGTCGGTCATCTCGGTCTCGATGAAGCCGGGCGCGACGGCGTTGATGGTCGCCTCCTGCTTCTTCACCTGGGGTGCGAGCGCGTGGACCATGCCGATGATCCCAGCCTTGCTGGCGGCGTAGTTGCTCTGGCCGCGGTTCCCGGCGATCCCGCTGGTCGACGACACGCACACGATGCGACCGTGCTCGCGCAGCACGTCGTGTTCGAGCAGCGCTTCGTTGATGCGTTCCTGGGCGGCGAGGTTGACGTCGATCACCATGTTCCAGCGATCGGCGTCCATGCCGGCGATGGTCTTGTCGCGGGTCACTCCTGCGTTGTGGATCACGATGTCGACGCCGTCGTGACGCTCCTGGAGGTGCTCCACGAGCGTCGTCGGCGCGTCGTCGTCGGTGATGTCGAGCTGCAGGGACGAGCCCCCGATGCGGTTCACGACCGCGGTGAGCTGCTGGCCCTTCATGGGCAGGTCCACACCGACGACGTGCGCCCCGTCACGCGACAGCGTCTCGGCGATCGCCTCGCCGATCCCTTGTGCGGCACCGGTAACGACGGCGACGAGTTCGTCGAGCGGACGGGAAGGATCGTCGGGGGAGGTGACCGCTTCGGGGTCGGGGTCGCCGACCCGGAGTACCTGGCCGGACACGTACGCGGAGCGGCCGGACAGGAGGAACCGCAACGTCGAGTCGATGGCGTCCTCGGCGCCACGCTCGACGTAGACCAGATTGGTCGTCCCGCCGGCGCGCATCTCCTTGCCGACCGACCGGACGAAGCCCTCGAGCGCCCGCTGAGCGGTCGCCTGTCGCGGGGCGTCGCACGTCTCGGGAGGCGTGCCGAGCACGATGACGCGGCTGGAGGCCTTGAGGTGGCGGATCGCCGAGTGCACGAAGTCGTACAGGCCGAACAGCTCCGAGGTGTCGGCGGCCTCGCTGGCGTCGTAGACGATGGCCGCGAAGTCCTCCGGCGGTGCGGCCTCGGGGCCTGGCAGTGCGTCGGTCTGGACGTCGGCGCCGACCTCCTTCAGGACCCGTGAGGTCGAGTCGACGAGCCGTCCGCTCCCGTGGCCACCCAGCAGCACGGGCCCGTGCACGACCGGGTCGCCGGGCTCGTAGCGCCGCAGCTCAACGGGGGTGGGCAGGCCGAACTGCTTGGCGACCTGCTTTCCGATCGGGGAGTTGACGAGTTGCTGGTAACGGTCACTCACGCTTCAACCTCTCGAGGCTCGTGGGTGTGGGGAGAGTCTTGATCAGCGTTCGAGGATCGCGACGGCGCCGTTCCCGCCGGCGGCGCAGATCGAGATGAGGCAGCGGCCGCCGCCCCGCTCGTCCAAGAGCTTCGCGGCGGTGGCGACGATGCGCCCGCCGGTCGCGGCGAAGGGGTGGCCCGTGGCGAGCGAGGAACCGGCGACGTTGAGCTTGGAGCGGTCGATCGCGCCGAGCGGCTCATCGCGTCCGAGCCGCTCCTTGCAGAACGCCGGGTCCTCCCAGGCCTTGAGTGTCGCCAGGACCGTGGACGCGAACGCCTCGTGGATCTCGTAGAGGTCGAAGTCCTGGAGGGTGAGGTCGTTGCGCTCGAGCATCCGCGGGACCGCGTACGCCGGGGCCATGAGCAGCCCCTCGCCCTCGTGGACGTAGTCGACTGCGGCGGTCTCGGCATCGACGAAGTGCGCCAGCACCGGGAGGTCGTGTTCCTCCGCCCACTCGTCGGACGCGAGGAGCGCCACGGCGGCGCCGTCCGACAGCGGGGTCGAGTTCCCGGCCGTCATCGTCGCGTCCGGACCGTCACCGAAGACGGTGTTGAGCTTCGCGAGCTTCTCGACCGACGTGTCCGGCCGCAGGTTCTCGTCCCGTTCGAGGCCGAGGTGGGGGGTCAACAGGTCGTCGAAGAACCCGCGCTCGTAGGCGTCGGCGAGGTTGTGGTGGCTGGCCACGGTGAACTCGTCCTGCTCTTCCCGGGTGACGCCCCACTCCTGTGCGGTGATCGAGGCGTGCTCGCCCATCGACAGCCCGGTGCGCGGCTCTTCGTTCTTCGGGATGTGGGGGACGATGTGGCCCGGCCGCAGCCGGGCGAGCTGCTTGGCCTGCTCGGCCGGCGACTTCGCGTTGTTGACGTCCATGAGGATCCGGCGGAGGTCGTCGTTGAGCTCGATCGGGGCGTCGCTCGTGGTGTCGACGCCGCCGGCGATCCCGGACTCGATCTGGCCCAGCGCGACCTTGTTGGCGATGGCGATGGTCGCCTCGAGCCCGGTGGCACAGGCCTGCTGGAGGTCCCACGCGGGCGTCCACGGGGACAGCCCGCTGCCGAGCACGGCCTCCCGCGTCAGGTTGAAGTCGCGGGCGTGCTTGAGGACCGCACCGGCGGCGACGTCACCGAGCCGAGCGTCCTGGAGCCCGAAGCGGCTCACCAGTCCGTCGAGTGCGGCGGTGAGCATGTCCTGGTTGCTGGCCTTGGCGTACGCGCCACCTTGACGTGCGAACGGGATGCGGTTGCCGCCGACGATCGCAGCTCTGCGGGGGCTGGGCATGGGAGGTCCTTCTTGCGAGGTGTGTTCGAGAGGGGTGTTCGATACGTACCGCCCCGGACCCTGCCTTCGCCCCGCGAACGCCCGTCCAGGCGGCCGTCCGATCGCCGCCGCTCAGTCGTCCTCTGACGGAGGGTCAGGGCGATGATCCGCGACGTAGGCACCGCGCTGCCCCAGCGGCGCGGGCCCGTCCTCGGTCGTGTCCACGGCGGTCTGGTGCTCGAGCTCGGAGTTGAGCTCGGCTCCGATCAGGATCGCGAACGCGGTCAGGAACAGCCACAGGATGAACACGACCAGGCCGGCCATGGTCCCGTAGGTGCTCGAGAACTTGTCGAACGCCGACGCGTACCAGGCGAAGCCGGCGGAGGCTGCCAGCCAGATGAGCGTGCCGGCCACCGCTCCGGGAGTCACCCAGCTCCACCGCGGTTTCGAGCGGTCGGGCCCGTAGTGGTAGAGGATCCCGAGCGCCGCCATCATCGCGAGCGCGAGCAGCGGCCAGCGACCCCAGAGCAGCAGCGATTCGATCGTGCTCACGAGCGCGATCTCCTCGAGCACCACCGGCAGGACCGCGATCAGTCCGATCGTGAGGAGCGCGAAGATCATCCCACCGAACGTGAGTGCCAGCGCCATGCCCCGGAGCTTGAGGAACCCGCGCCCCTCGATCTCGTCGTAGGCGCCGGTGAGCGCGTTCATGATCCCCTTCATGCCACTCGACGCCGACCAGATCGCCGCCACGAGCCCGATCGCGAGGCCCCAGCCCAGGCTGCTCTCCGAGCCCTCGGCAACCGAGCGGACCTGTTGCGTGATGAAGTCGGTCGCCCCCGCGGGAAGGACCTCGGACACGTTCTCCACTGCAGCGACGATCTGCGTGGGCTCGGAGAAGAGCCCCCACATGGTGACGGCGGCCACGATCGCCGGGGGCACGGCCAGCAGCGCGAACAGTGCGACTCCGCCGGCCAGCAGGGCGACGTTGTCGTCCTTGATCTCGTCCTTGACGCGGAGGAGCACCTGCTTCCACCCCGCCCACGACATCTGCCAGGGGCGGTCGGCATCGCTCCCGGGCACGTCGGATGCCGCTGCATCGCTGCCCGTTGTGCGTTCGGTCGTCTCGCGTGTGTCAGTCATGCGCTCGTGGAGGTCGAGGCCAGTTCCGACCGTACGGCTGGCGGGGGTCGTGAGCCGTACCCCACCACCCCGGTTCGGGCATCCGAGCAGCCGGGGGTGTCCGCCTGGCGGGGTCAGCCCTCGGGAGTCGCCAGCCCGTCGATGATCTGGGTGTTCGGCAGGAGCGTGACGGCGTCGGGCGCGACCGCGAGCTTGATCGAGCGGCTCCCCCCACCGACGATCACGCGCTCCCGTTCCATGACCCGGTCGTCGACGTACAGCGGGAGCTCCTCCGGCAGGCCGAAGGGGGTGACCCCACCGATCATCATCCCGGTGAGGTCGCGGGTCTGCTCGGGGGTCGCGAACGACAGCTTGCGGACCCCCATGAGCTTGCGGACGCGCTTGTTCACGTCGAGCTTCGTGTGGGCCAGGTTCAGGCAGGCGGCGTACTGGATCGGCTCCCGACGTGAGGCCACGACGATGCAGTTCGCCGAGTCCTCGAGCGGGTAGCCGTAGTGCTCGCAGAACGCGGCGGTGTCTGCGAGCTCCGGGTCGACGGGGATGACCTCGTACTCGACGGCGAGCTCGTCGAGCACGCGCAGGACCGCAGCCTCGACCTCGCTGTCGTGATCCCCGCGGCTCACCCGACCAGCTCCGCCAGCCGATCGAGCTGGGGGATGACGTCGCCGCGGGGGCCCGGTTCGACCCACAGGCCGACGCGGTCGACACCGTGGTCCGCCAGCGCCTCCATCCGCTCGACCGACGGCTTGGTGCCGTAGACGAAGACCGTGAAGGCATCCGGATCGCGCCCCGCCTCCTCGAGTGCGCTCCGGACCTTCGGGACGCCCTCCACGACCGCCTTCATCCCGATCGGCATCCACCCGTCGCAGAACTCGACCAGCGCGTCGACCGTCTGATCCCCCAGGGCCGCCCCGAGCAGCACCGGAGGGTGGGGATCCTGGGTCGGCTTCGGCCACTGCCAGGTCGGCGCGAGCTGCATGTGGTCACCGGAGAACTCGGCGACGTCCTCGGTCCACAGCTCCTTGATCGCGAGGACGGACTCGCGGACCACGTCCCGCCGGTCGGCGAAGGCGGTCCCGTGCGCCTCCGCCTCCGGGGCGTTCCAGCCGTAGCCGATCCCGAACTCGAACCGACCGTCCGACAGCCGGTCGAGCGACGACACCTGTTTGGCGAGGTTGATGGGGTGGTGCTGGGCGACGAGGCAGATCCCCGTCCCGACCCGCAGGTCGCTGGTGGCGGCCGCCGCCATCGCGAGCCCGACGAACGGGTCGTAGGTCCGCTTGTACATCTCGGGCAGGCCCTGGCCCGACGGGTGGGGGGAGTGGTCGACCGGCATGTGGGTGTGCTCGGGGAACCACAGCGACTCGAAGCCTCGCGCCTCGACCTCGGTGGCCAGGTCGCTCGGGTGCATCCCCTCGTCGGTGGGGAAGGACAGGATCGCGAGCTCCACGACTGCTCCTCGTCTGCGGTCGCTGGCGACGGTAGTCGGCCCGTCAGTAGCCGAGGTCCACGTGGACGGGCCCGAGCAGCGGCTCGCCGGCCGCGTAGCGCCGCACGTTCTCGGTGACCCGTCGGGACAACAGCGGCACCGCCATCTCGGGGGTGTTGCCGACGTGCGGGGTGATGATCGCGTTCGGCAACTCCCAGAGCGGATGCCCATCGGGGAGGGGTTCGGGGTCGGTGACGTCGAGCCCCGCCCCGCCGATGCTGCCGGACCGGAGCGCGTCGACGAGCGCGTCCGTCGCGATGTGTCGGCCCCGGGCGACGTTCACGATCCAGGCATGGTCGGGCAACCGTTCCAGCGCGTCCGCGTCGATGATGTGGGTGGTGTCGGGCGTGAGTGCCAACGCCAGGACGACCAGGTCCGCATCGGACAGTGCAGCGTGCAGCCCGTCCGGGCCGACCACCCGTGCCGCGCCTTCGAGGTCGTCCGGACGGTTGCGCACCACCGTGGCCCGGGCGTCGAACGGCTCCAGCAGCCGCAGGAACTCCCTGGCGATGCCGCCACCGCCGAGCACGGTGACGTTCGCCCCGATCAGGTTCCGGCCTTGCGGCGCGCTCCACCCCTGGCGGGTCGCGTACTCGCCCACGCCCCGCATCCCCGTGAGAGCCAGCGCCAGGGCGTGCTCGGCGACCGGCTCGGCGTAGACACCCTTCCCGCAGGTCCAGCGGTGGTCGTGGTCGAGCACCTCCACGAACGGTTCGATTCCGGCCCAGGGGAGCTGCACCCACTCGATGTCGGGGTGCTCCTCGAGCAGACGACGGAGCCCGTCGGCGTCCTTCGGGTCGGCCCAGACGATCGCCTCGGCGTCCCCAGGCGCGACGACCTCGCCGCCGCCCCGACGGACCGCGTCCGCGAGCCACGGTCGTCGTCCCGACGGTTCCACCGCACACCGTGGTGCCGTCACGTCGCCTCCTCGAGTCGTCTCGGTCACGGTAGACCGGCGGGTCCGGCTGGACGGTGTCGGTGCCGCCCGCGGCTATCGTCGCCGCGATGAACGACCATCCCGTTGGTGTCTTCGACAGCGGCCTCGGAGGGCTGACCGTCCTCCAGGCGCTCGACGACCTGCTGCCT
This sequence comes from Nitriliruptorales bacterium, assembly GCA_033722375.1. Lineage (GTDB taxonomy): Bacteria > Actinomycetota > Nitriliruptoria > Nitriliruptorales > Nitriliruptoraceae > JAWVZB01. Next base: position 15,274 of record JAWVZB010000050.1, read on the forward strand.
CACGAGCACCTGATCTACCTCGGGGACACCGCCCGCTACCCCTACGGGCCGCGGTCCGAGGACGAGCTGCGCCGCTTCTCCGTGGAGATCGCGGAGTTCCTCATGGGCTTCGACATCAAGATGCTCGTCGTGGCCTGCAACAGCGCGACCGCGGCGGCGCTCGAGCTGCTGCGCGAGCGCTACGAGATCCCCGTGATCGGGGTCGTGGAGCCGGGCCTCCGGGCTGCGGTCTCGACCACCAGGACCGGGTCGGTCGCCGTGATCGGCACCGAGGTCACGGCCAGCTCAAAGGTCTACGAGCACACCGCCGAGTCGCTCCGCTTGGATCTCGACCTGACGGTGGAGGCGTGCCCCGGGTTCGTCGAGCTGGTCGAGGCCGGCGACACCGACGGCGCTCGCGCGCATCAGCTCGTGGCGGACCAGCTCCGGGTGCTCGAGGGCCACGACGTAGATGCGCTGGTGCTCGGCTGTACCCATTACCCCCTGCTGGCACGGACCATCAAGGACGTGGTGGGGCGCGGCGTCACGCTCGTGTCGTCGGCCGACGAGACCGCGTTCGAGGTCAAGGACATCCTCGAGCGGACCGGCATGGTGCGCGAACAGGAGGGCGCGGCGCGGCGCACGTTCTTCACGACCGGTGATCCCGAGACGTTCCGGCGGCTCGGTGAGCGCTTCCTCGGCTTCCCCCTCGAGGACGTCCGCGCCCACCGGTGGGACTGACTCACCCGAGGTCGTGCTCGTTCCACGGGAAGGTGGCGTCTGCCGCGCGGAACGTCTCTGCCTCGTAGCGTTGCCGGAGCTCGTCGTCCTCCGCGAGATCGACCACGGCTCCCGCCATCGCCTTCGCCCCGTCCACCATCGCCTGCTGCGCAGGTGCGCGCAAGGTTGCCGCCGTGAACTCCGGCTGGTGGTTGACGGCCGGCAGCGACTCGATCGACAGCATCGGGTGGATCGCCGGCATCACGAGTGAGACGTTGGCCATGTCGGTCGAGCCGACCTGGCGACTGGTCTCGGCGTCCTCGTCGGGGAACTCCCGGCCGAGCGTCTCGGCGTTGCTGCGGTACAGGTCGACCAGCGTCGCGTCGTGGTCGAACTCGGAGTAGGCCGCCCCGGGCTCGTCGAACTCGAGGCTCGCGCCCGTGGCGATGGCACCGGCCTCGAAGCAGCGACGCACCCGCGGGTACAGCTCGGACAGTTCGGCGAGGTTCGCCGCCCGGGCGTACCACTGGCCGGCGGTGCGCTCGGGGACGATGTTCGGTGCATCCCCGCCGTCGGTGACGATGCCGTGGATCCGGTCGGTGCCCCGGAGGTGCTGCCGCAGCAGGCCGACCGCGACCTGCGCGACGGTCAGCGCGTCGGCGGCGTTGATCCCCTCCTCGGGGTGCGCGGAGGCGTGGGCGGACTTGCCGGTGTAGCGAACCTCGAAGTGCTGGACCGCGAGGCAGCCCATCGCCGGGCGCTCGCGGGCAGCGGGATGCACCATCATCGCGAGGTGGAGCCCGTCGAACGCGCCCTGCTCGAGCATGATGATCTTGCCGCCCCCGCCCTCCTCGGCCGGGGTGCCGAGCACGCGGACCGTCAGGCCGAGGTCGTCGGCCACCTCGGCCAGGGCGATGCCCGCACCGACCGCACTGCCCGAGATGAGGTTGTGGCCGCAGGCGTGGCCGATCCCGGGGAGCGCGTCGTACTCGGCGCAGATCCCCACGTGCAGCGGGCCGGAGCCGGCGGTCGCGACGAACGCCGTGTCCAGTCCGGACACCCCGTGTTCGACCGCGAAGCCGCGCTTCGCCAGGTCGTCGGCGACCCGCCGTGAGGAGCGGTGCTCCTCGAAACCGACCTCGGGATGGTCGTGCAGGTCGCGGGACAGCTCGACGAGGTCGTCGCGGACGTCATCGACGCGGGAGTGGGCGGCGGTCTTCGCATCCATGTCGCGACGGTAGCGTCGACCCCGTACTCCTCGGAGGTGACCCATGGCCACGCGACCGGACTGGGTGGACGGGACCCTCTACCCGTTCGCCGACCACTGGCGTGACATCGACGGGCACGAGGTCCACTACCTCGACGTGGGGGACGGGCCGACGCTCCTCCTGCTACACGGCAACCCGACCTGGTCGTTCCTTTACCGGGACGTGATCGCGCGTCTGGCTCCCGGCTACCGCTGCGTCGCTCCCGACTACCCGGGCTTCGGGCTCTCGACGCCGGCGTGGAACTACGACGGGGCGCCGTCGTCGCACGCCGACGTGCTCGAGCAGCTCGTGGTGGAGTTGGACCTCCGCGACGTCGTGCTGGTGGTGCACGACTGGGGCGGCCCGATCGGGTTCGCCATGGCTGGGCGGCATCCCGAGCGCTTCCGCGGTGTCGTCATCACCAACACCTGGGCGTGGCCGCTCGACGGGGACCCGTGGGTCGGACTGTTCTCGCGCCTGGCCGGCAACCCGCTGTCGCGGGAGCTGACCCGCCGCGCGAACCTCTTCGTGAACGGGGCGCTGCCGACCGCGACCACCACCAAGCTGTCGTCCGAGGTGATGCAGCACTACCGGATGCCGTTCCCGACGCCGGAGAGTCGCCGCTTCACCGCCCGGCTGCCACGCGACCTGGTCCGCGAGAAGGACCTCGAGCTCGAAGCTGCCCAGGCCGTCGTCACGCTGTCGGGCCGCCCCGCGCTGATCGTCTGGGGCGGCAGGGATCCCCTCTTCCCGCCGCGGGTCCGGAAGCGGTTCGAGAACGCCTTCCCCGACCACCGGAGCTGGGTGCTGGAAGACGCGAGCCACTTCCTCCAGGAGGATGCCCCGCACGAACTGGCGGCTGCCATCGACGAGTGGCACGGGAACACCTTCCCGTCCTGACCTGTTCACACGGACGTAAGACCTCCCCTCTACCGTTCTCGGCAATGACACCTCGACGCCCCGTGCAACTCGCGCTCGTGCTCGCCCTGTTCGTCTCGGCGTGCGGCGGCGGGGTCGAGACGGCCGCACCGCCGCGTGAGACCCCCACCGGGACGAACGGCACGGTGGGTGACGAGGCGACCTCGCCCGAGGCACCGCGCCCGTCAGCGTCGGCCTCCCAGGATGCCCCGCCGGCCGCTGTCGCAGCGCTCGATTTCACCGCCGCCACGGTCGATGGAGGCACGATCGACGGCACCGTCTACGCGGGTGGAGACGTGGCGCTGTGGATGTGGGCCCCCTGGTGACCGCGGTGCAACCGGGAAGCTCCCGCGGTCGCGGAAGCACAGAAGGAGTGGGGTGACCAGGTCACCTTCATCGGCCTCGCCGGCCGGGACGACGTCGACGCGATGCAGGACTTCGTGTCCCGGCACGGGGTCGGCGCCTTCCCCCACGCGGTCGACGAGGACGGGTCGCTGTGGGCCATGTACGACGTCAGCTATCAGCCGGCGTGGGCGTTCGTGAACCAGGACGGCGAGGTGCGGGTGCACGCTGGTCCGCTGTACGACGAGGGTCTCGAGGAGGCGCTCGCCGACCTCACGTCGCGCTGAGCTCCTGCCGTGCCTGGGTCAGGGAGCCAGGTACGCGAAAGCCGGGGTGTTGCGCAGCACCCAGAACGCGACCACCACGGCGACGAAGGCGAACACCACGGGGGCGGGGATCGTCGGGGCGCGTGGGCGTCCCCGGAGGCTCGACCGGGTCCAGCCGCCCCACGCCCACAGCAGCACGGGCAGCATCGCGACGCTGAGCACGTTGAAGCCGACGGCCGCGACGGGGTCGCCGTGCAGCAGCGCGTGGATCGCACGCAGGGTCCCGCAGCCTGGACATTGGAGCCCGGTGGCGGCCAGGAACGGGCACGTGGGGTAGTGGCCCGCCTCGTTGGGGTCGATGACCAGGAGCGCCCCGACCGTCGCCAGGCCCATGGCTGCGGCGCTGAGTGGCGCCAGCAGCGGGTAGCGGGATCGCAGGAGCGGGATCGCGGCCATCAGAAGTTCTGGAACTCTGTGAAGCCGCCAGCGAAGATCACGACGGCGACCCACGCCAGGACCGCGACGAGGCCCACCCCGACCGAGACGAGGGTCCAGGTGCGCGCCTTGTCGGCCTTCTCCCGGGCCTCGGCGTAGTTCCCGGCAGACACCGCCGACTGTGCCTGTGCTGCGAACACGATCCCGACGATGCCGAGCGGCAGGCAGCAGAACAGGGTCGCGACGATGGATTGCCACAGCCAGGTGCTCGGTGGGGACGCCCCACCGGCGCCGTACCCGCCGGTCTGGTAGCCCGTCGGGCTGGTCTCGTGCGTGGCCCCCGCGGGGCGTCGGTCCTCGGTCCAGCGGTTGCCGTCCCAGTACCGGAGCTGGCCGGGCTGTTCCGGGTCGTCGTACCAGCCAGGTGGTGCCTGTCCAGCGTCACTCACGTCGGTCCCCTTCCTCTGACTGCGGCACGCTAGTCGTGCCCGCCGGCAGGTGGGCCGCTACCCCGGCAGGCAGCTCGGTGGTCGGCATCTCGCTCAGGCGCTCGTGCCGGACCTCCCCGGTGGCGATCCACCACAGCAACACGACCGTGGCCCAGTCGCCACCGAGCTCCTCGATCGCCCCGAGGATCTCGCGGCCGTCCGCGAGATGACCGTCGCACCACGCGTCGGTGCCCACTTCGAGCGCACATTCGCGGCAGAGAGCACGCCATCCGACCGGCCCGCACGTGGGCACGAGCCGCGGCTGCTTCCGGCAGCGATCGCATTCGCCGGCATCCACCGTCCGGGGTCCGAAGGCCTCGTCCCCGATCCAGGGGTAGGCGGTCCGCAGCGCCCTGCGCAGCCCTTCCCGGTCCAGCGCCATCTCGGCCGGTGTCGGTCTCAGGCGCGGGCGACGGTGGTGGCTGCCATCTTGTCGTGGAAGCCCTGGTTACGGTCGTCGCTGCTGATGGTCACGCCGATGGCGATGGCGATGCCCAGGCTCGCGAGGCTCGCTAGCAGTCCGATGATCGGGATGGGGGACAAGAGCCCGAGGAGCAGCCACCAGTTGCGGCGGAACGACGCGTCAGTGGAGATGGGTGACGCCCCGTTCTCCCCGGCCACTCGGAGGTTGACGATCTTCTTCCCGAACGTGGCTCCCTCGCTGGTTTCCAGGTAGACGAAGTACCCGAACCCGACCAGCGCCGACACCACGCTGTTCACTGCACCTCCGGCTGAGACGCCGGGGAGGATCGCGAAGACGATCGCGAGGGGGATCCCGACGATCAGAGCGTCGAGGATGCGGGCGCCGAGGCGGATGCCAGCGCCGCCGTAGCCGCCTCTGGTCTGTGCGCCCGGTTGTTGGGACGAGCCGCTCGGTGGGGGTGGCGGCGCACCGTCCGGCGGCGGTGGCCCCCCGGCGCCCGGCTCTGAAGGTTGGTCAGGACGTGGTTGCTGGTCACTCATGTGATGGCCCTCTGTTCTCACGTCCGACCGTAGTGCCGAGGACGTTTCCGATGCCGGCTCACCACGGCGTTCGACCAGCGGTCGTGGATCCCACGGCCGTCGGGGCGCATGACGGCCGACGCGACGATCGCGATCCCGAACAGGCTCCACGCGAGGTTGAGGAGCAGCACGACGATCGCCGGACCGGCCATGATCTGGAACAGCACCCACGCGTTGCGGTTCAGGGCGGCCAAGGGTTCGAGCCGTTCACCGTCCAAGCCCGTGACACGCAGGCCGAGCAGCCGCTTGGCCGGTGTCGCGCCGGTGTTGAACTCGAACGTCACGTGGTAGGCCGTGTGGAGGAGCGGGAACGTCACGAGGGCGGCAGGGGCCTCGGTCGGAACTCCCAGCGCCGACAGCGTGACGACCACCGGGAGCGCGACCACGATCAGGTCGATCATCCGGGCGAGGGCGCGACGGCCCACGCCCGCTCCGCGTCGGCGTGTCTCGCGTGATCCGTCGCCCACGCCTGCGACTCCTCGTTCGGGTGCTCGGACTCCTACCCTCCCCGGGCCAGGAGGAAGATCGTGATCGACGCTACTCCCCATCGCATCGCCGTTCTCGGTGGTGACGGCATCGGCCCCGAGGTGGTCGCCGAGGGGCTCAAGGTGCTCGACGTCCTCGAAGAGGTCGAAGGCTTCCGTACCGAGCGGGTCGAGTACGACCTCGGTGGCCGCCGCTACCTGGACACCGGCGAGATCCTCTCCGACGAGACGCTCGAGGAGCTGTCCGCGTTCGAGGCCATCTACCTCGGGGCGGTCGGCACACCCGACGTTCCCCCGGGCGTCATCGAACGGGGGCTCCTGCTGAAGCTGCGGTTCGCGTTCGACCTCTACGTGAACCTCCGCCCCGTTCGCCTCTACCCGGGCGTCACCTCGCCGGTCCGTGACCTCACGCCCGAACGATGTGACCTCGTGGTCGTGCGCGAGAACACCGAGTCGCTCTACGCCGGGGCCGGCGGTGTGCTGCGGCGCGGGACCGCGCAGGAGGTCGCGATCGAGGAGTCCGTCAACACCCGCCATGGCGTCGAGCGGGTGGTCCGCTACGCCTTCGATCTCGCGCAGGAGCGCCGAGGCAGGCTGACGCTCGTCCACAAGACCAACGTCCTCACCAACGCCGGTGGCCTCTGGCAGCGGACCGTCGACGAGGTCGGCGAGCGCGACTACCCCGAGGTCGAGCGGGACTACGTCCACGTCGACGCCGCCTGCCTGTACCTCGTGACCCAGCCCGAGCGGTTCGACGTCGTCGTGACCGAGAACCTCTTCGGCGACATCATCACCGACCTGGGTGCAGCGGTGCAGGGCGGGCTCGGCCTGGCCGCCTCCGCGAACCTCGACCCCACCCGGCGGTCCCCGTCCATGTTCGAGCCGGTCCACGGCTCCGCGCCCGACATCGCCGGCACCGGCCAGGCCGACCCGGTCGCGGCCGTACTCAGCGTCGGCATGCTGCTCGACTTCCTCGGCGAACGTGGCGCCCACGAGCGGGTCGAGAAGGCCGTGTCGAGGTTCCTCGTCGAGCGGGGCGAGGCCATGGCGGCGGCAGGCGACGACGGGCCGGGCCTGCCATACTCGACGTCAGCAGCTGGCGACCGGCTGGCGGAGCTCGTGGCCGACTGAACCGACCGCGGGCCAGCGACGAGCCAAGGAGCGCAGATGCCCATCCCCAAGGCCGACAAGATCTGGATGAACGGCGAGTTCGTCGACTGGGACGACGCCACGGTCCACATCCTGACGCCCACGCTCCACTACGGCTGGGGTGTCTTCGAGGGGATCCGGGCCTACGAGACCGAC
>JAWVZB010000051.1:0-21756 GCA_033722375.1 Nitriliruptorales bacterium
CCCCGCTCGGCGACCAGCCACAGCGCGGCATGGTGCAAACTGACAGAAACCGTCGCATGCGCCGGTTTCTGACATGAGAACGCCGCTGTTGGCCTCCACCACGACGGCGAGACGACGGAAACCGTCATACCCGACGGTTTCTGTCAACCGAGGCCGAACGGGGCTCTTCCCAAAGGTGAGGGAGGATCGGACGGCATACGAACTAGCAGTACTGGAGCATCAGGGAACCCCATCCCCTTGGCCGTGGGCCGAACGTGACGCCGCGTGACCCCTCGATGACAGCTATGCTGGGCTGCTGTCAGGGGTGCTCCGATGGGCGAGGTAATCCGGAGCGACGGTCCAGCAGTGCTGCAGGTACGCACCGTTGCCGTTCGGGTGTTCGCGGCCGCGTTGTTCGCGATGACGTTCCCACTGTGGGGTGTGGCGCTCTCTGAGCGAGTCGTGGACTTCGCACCCAGCATGGTGCTCATCCTCCTCGTGCTCGTGCTGCACGGGGCTGTCCTGGCAGCTCCGTGGGAGCGGCTCCTGCGACGCCCCGCCGGGGTCTGGATGCTCCGCGGCTACCTGGTGGGCATCAACGCGCTCCTCCTCACCGCCTATCTGCTGTTCGACGAGCTCCCCTGGACCGTGCTGATGGTCTCGGTCCTGTCGCTGATCCTGACCGGCATCGCCATGTCGTCGCGCGACCACATCATCGCCACGGTCGCCGTGCTCGGGATCCTCGTGGCCGGCGACCCCACGTTGGATGCGTTCTCGTTGAGTGTGGTGCTGGTGGTGGTCGTGCTCGCCGCTGCCGCGCTGGGTCTCCAGGGGAGGTCGCTGCTGCGGGCCTGTCGGACGATCGATCGTGAGCGGGAGCAGGCCGCTGACGAAGCCGCCCGCCTGCAGGCGATCGAGGACCGCCGGGAGCAGACCCTGAGCATGATCGTCCACGAGATCAAGAACCGGTTGAACATCATCATGGGATCGGCCGAGACGGTGTCGGAGCGTCACCGCGACCTGGCACCCAAGGAGCTCGAAGCACTCACGGCAGCGACCGCCGCCCACGCTCGGGCCTCGGGCCGGATCATCGAGGGGCTCCAGCTGCTGGCGACGGCGGGGCGTCTGGACCGGGACCACTTCGAAGCCGTCAGCATCCTGGAGGCGGCGCAGCGGGTCATCGAGGCCGTCATCTCGGAGGTCGACAGTCACCAGGTACGTCACGACGTCCCTGCCGCACTTCGAGTCACGACCGACCGGGCGCTGTTCATGCGGGCGCTCGAGAACCTGGTCACCAACGCGATCGCCCACACGCCGCCCGGCACGCAGGTGACCATCTCGGCGACGCCGGGCACCAACGGATCGGTCCGTGTGTCCGTCGTCGACGACGGGCCGGGGATCCCTCCCGAGGCACGCACTCGGCTCACCGAGCCCTTCTACCGGGTCGGCGACTGGGGCGACGCCTCGGGCGAGGGCCTCGGTCTCAACCTCGGACTCGGCCTCACGATCGTGTCACGGTTCCTGCGCGCGCAGGGCTCGGAGCTCGAGATCGACACACCGCCCTCGGGCTCCGGCACCGCCTTCTCCTTCGAGCTGCCACGTCCGTCGGAGGCGGCCAGCTGATCTCCACCCGGCCCGAGTGCCTCAGGCCGGCGCGATGTTGTGGTTGCTGCGGAAGACGTTGTCCGGGTCCCACTCCGCCTTGAGCTGACGCAGGCGATCGACGTCGCTGAACGCCGACGGCACCCGGTCGGGCTCGTCGTCGGCGATGAGGTTCACGTACACCCCGCCGGTGCTGTAGGGGGCCATCGCCGCGTGGAAGTCCCGCGCCCAGCCCATGACCTCTGCGTCGTTGTCCTCCTCTGCCCAGCCGGCGAGCACGTGGAACGAGTACGCAGCGTCGCGGCCGCCGGCGGCCGTGGCGCCGTTGTCGATGCGTCCAGCCTGCCCGCCCCGCGGTTCGAGGTAGGCGATCGTGAACGGCCCCTGCATCCTCGGCACCCAGTCGGTGAAGGTGTCGATCGCCCCGTCACTCAGCGCCGACAGGTCGTGAGCCTTCGAGTAGTAGCGCTGGTCGGCGGGGAGGTTGGCGTCGAACGCCTGCTGGACCGCGGTGTAGGGGGCGGGGGCAACCGCGTCGAGTATGGGGTCGCCGAGATCGCGCAGCGGCGCCACCACCTCGACCGCCTCGGGATCCTCGTGGAACACGACGAAGTCGAGCACCGGGTCCCCATGCAGCTCCTCGGGGAAGTCCTCGATCGGGGGGATCCGGAAGGTGAACGGGAAGCACTGGAACCCGTCCGGGGCATCATCGATGAAGGTTCGGAAGGAACGCAGGTGCTCCGCAGCGTCGTCGAAGGGGTAGATGATCTGGCCCGCCAGCACCTGGGGACCGACCTCGTGGAGCTGGAACTCGAACCGGGTCACGACCCCGAAGTTCGCGCCGGCCCCGCGCACCGCCCAGAACAGCTCCGGGTTCTCGTCTTCGGACGCGCGGACCTGCTCGCCGGTGGCGGTCACGAGGTCGACCGCGAGGACGTTGTCCAATGCGTGGCCGTACGCGCGTGACAGGTAGCCGCTGCCTCCACCGAGCGTGGACCCAGCGATGCCCGCCGACGACGCCGTGACGCCGGTGGTGGCGAGGCCGTGTTCCTGGGTCGCGGCATCGAGCTCACGCCAGGTCGCGCCCGCCCCGGCCTGGGCGGTCCTCGCCCCCGGGTCGACCTGCACCTCGTTCATGGCGCCGAGGTCGATGAGGAGCCCCTCGTCCGCAACGGTGTTGCCGGCGTAGGAGTGGCCCCCTCCCTTGACCGAGATGCGGACCCCGTTCTCGACGGCCCAGGACACCGCGGCCGACACGTCGTCGGCGTCGGCACATCGCGCGATCACGTCGGGACGCCGGTCGAAGCGACCGTTCCAGGTGTGCCGAGCCTCGTCGTAGCCATCGTCGCCCGGTTCGAGCACCGCCCCGCTGATCTGTCCGGCCAGTTCGTGCTGCCCCATCCGAGCCCTCCGTATCGCGTATCGCCAACCGTAACGGCCGGTCACCGGCCCGCGCAGACGCGGGACGCCGTCAGGGCTGGCCGGCACGCCAGCTCCGGCGAGCTTCTTCGACCAGGCGAGCATGGAGATCCGGAGCACTTGCCAAGAGCTCCCCGAAGTAGTGATGGACCACCAGCGTCGGCCACGCGGTGAAGCGGTCCACACGTGCGAAGCTGCGGGCGGCCTCGTCCTCTTCGCCCAGGCCGACGAGGGCGAGCCCGACCCCGAACGGATCGACCACGGGGTCGAGCTCGGACAAGAGCGATCGGGCTGCTCCGACTTCGCCCGACCGGATCAGCGCCAACGCGAGCATCGATTCGGCGCCGTAACCAGACCACGGGACCGCTGGCGGGCTGGCCTCACACAACGGCTCCAGAACGCCGCGCACCTCCTCGTGTCGCCCGAGCTCGGAGAGACACAGCGCCTGGTAGAGATCCGCGGTCGCGTACGGGGACAGCTCCCCCGCACGCCGCGCTTCCCTGAGCCCTTCCGCGGGACGCCCCGACGCCGCGTGGGCAAGGGCCAGGTGGGCGACCGCCTCGGCCGACCGTGGGTCGAGCTGGACGGCCCGGACTGCGTGGTCGTAGCCAGCCTCGGCGCGTCCCAGCAACAGCGACACCCAGCTGTGCCAGTTGTGTGCGTCGGCCTGATCGGGCTGGATCCGCAACGCGTGATCGAGCTCTTGGATCGCTGCCGGTCCGTCCTGATGGACGACGTGCAGAACCCCGAGTGACGTCCGCGCCGCAGCCGATCCGGCATCGAGCGCGAGTGCCCGGTGGGCGGCGCGCTCTGCCCGCGGCAGGACTTCGTGGCGGTCTCCGTGCCCGTAAGCGTCCATCGATGCCAGCGCGTCCGCGAGGCCGACCCACGCCTGGACGTATTCATGATCCAGCTCGAGGGCCTCCTCGTACAGCTCGACCGCACGACGGAAGCTGGCTCCCGTCTTCAGCTCGAACTCCTGTCGTGCCTCGGCTACGAGGCGATAGGCCTCGAGGCTCTCGGTGGGGGCCGGATCCCCATCGCCCAGGGGGGTGGCCGGGGAGAGCTCCGTCAACAAGGATCGGGCGATGTCACGGGTGAGCTCGGTCTGGAGCGCGAAGAGATCCTCGGTCGTGAGCTCGCGGTCGTAGTTCTGTGCCCAGCGGTGATCGTCGCGCGGCGCGTCGATGAGCTGCACGGTGAGACGGAACCGCGACCCTGCGGTCTGCACCGCACCTTCGACGATGGTGCCGACGTCGAGCTCACGAGCGATCTCCGGCACGCGCTTGTCGGTGCCCTGGTAGCCCATCACCGAGGTGCGGCTGATCACCGTGAGGTCACGCACCTTGGACAGCTCGGTGACCAGGTCGTTGTGCAGCCCCAGGGCGAGGAACCGGACGTCCTCCCCCGCGCCGATCACCTCGAAGGGCAGGACCGCGACGGAGGGTGCATCCACGGAGCGTTGCTCGACCACCGCCCCCGGCTCGGGGCCCGGCTCCCCGACCGTCAGGCCGGGATCGTGCTCGAGGATGCGGCCGTGCAGCCGCTGGAGGGACGGCGAGGGGTCGGCGCCGAGCTCTTCCGCCAGTGTCCGCCGCGCCGCCTCGTAGGCCTCGAGGGCTTCGCCCTGGCGCCCCGCGCGATAGAGCGCGACCATGAGCTGCCCCCAGAGGCGTTCCCGCAACGGGTGCTCCCTCGTGTGCCGCCGGAGCTCGTCGGCGACGTCGTCGTGGCGGCCCAGCTCGAGGTCCGCAGCGATCCGTGCTTCGAGACCACGCAGACGCAGGTCCTCGAGCCGGGCGGACTCGGCTCGCAAGCTCGGCTGGTCCGACAGACCGCCGAGGGGACGGCCCCACATGCCAAGCGCGTCGCGCAGCAGGCGACCTGCCTGTTCCGCGTCGTGCTCGAGGGTCGCGATGCCCTCGCGGATCAGGCGCTCGAACCGCCGGGCATCGACGACCTCGGGCTCCACCTCCAGCACGTAACCATGCCCCCGGTGTTCGATCGCCCCGTCGATGCCAGCGTCGTCGAGGAGGCTGCGGAGCTTCGACACGTACACCTGGAGCGACCGCTCGGGGCTGGCCGGCGGCTCGCTCGGCCACAGTCCTGCCACGAGTGCGTCCGTCGGAACCACCTGTCCCACATGAACGGCGAGCAGGGCCAGCACGAGCTGCTGCTTGGGGCCACCGATCTCCACGCCGCCGGCCACGATGTCGACGGATCCGAGCAAACGGATCCCTGGCCCGATCTGTGACTCGCCATCCATCGCACGCACGATAACGCCGCCGGCCCCGCGCCCGTCGCGACGCCGGTTCTGCACGGCGGGCCCACAAGTGCAATGATGGTGGGGCAGAGGCGGCGCGGCCGCACCGGACACCCCTGGGGAGACATCATGAGTGACGCTGTGACACGGGAACGCGAGGACATCGAACGCGCCATCGGTGGCAAGACCACCTGTGACCTCCTCGAGCGCAATGCGCGGGAGTCGGGTGACATGCCCGCGCTCTCGTGGGAGGAAGGGGGGACGTGGCAGACGCTGACCTGGCGCGAGTACCGCGAGCGGACCCGAGACGTCGCGCTCGGGCTCGACGCACTCGGTGTCAGACGCGGCGACTACGTCGGCATCATGGGCTCCAACCGGTGGGAGCACGTCATCGCCGACCAGGGGATCGTGCACACAGGAGCGGTCCCGTCGACCTTCTACCAGACCCTCTCCCCCGACCAGATCCGCTACGTCGCCGAGAACTGCGGAGCGAAGGCGCTGATCCTCGAGAACCGGGACTACATGAAGCGGGTCGCCGAGATCCGCGGTGACCTCCCGAACCTCGAACACATCATCCTGATCGAGGACGCCGAGGACTTCGCATCGGACGACCAGGTGCTGTCCTTCGACGACCTCATGCAGCGGGGCCGCGAGGCCGATCCGGCACGCTTCGACGAGCTCGTGTCGGCGATCGAGCCGGACGACAACCTCACGCTCATCTACACCTCGGGGACGACCGGACCGCCGAAGGGTGTGCCCCTGACGCACCGCAACATGCTGTTCGAGGTGGAGTCGCTCCACCGGCTGGCGGACATCGAGGCGGGATCGACGGCCGTGTCCTACCTGCCTCTGGCCCACATCGCCGAACGGTCCGTCTCGATCTACAACGCGCTGAACCGGCGCATCCACGCCTACTTCTGCCCCGACCCCAAGCAGGTGCTCCAGTACGTCCAGAAGGCGCGGCCCCAGATGTTCGTCGGTGTACCGCGCGTCTGGGAGAAGGTGAAGGCAGGCGTCGGTGCCAAGCTCGAGGCCGAGGAGAACGACACCAAGCGCAAGCTGGCCCAGCGGGCGATCAAGGTCGGGACCGCGGTGGCCCGGATGCGCGACCGCGGTCGTGAACCGTCCCTGCTGATGAAGGCCGAGCACGCCGTCCTCGACAAGCTGGTGCTCTCGAAGGTCCGTGAGGGCATCGGACTCGAGCGGTGCGAGTTCGCGATCACGTCGACTGCCCCGATGCCCTACGACGTCGAGGAGTGGTTCGCCGCGATCGGGCTCCAGCTCAACGGGATCTGGGGCATGACCGAGCTGTCGGCCGCGGCGACCGCCAATCCGCCCGACGACATCCGGATCGGGACCGTCGGGGTCCCGTTGCCGGGCGTCGAGCTCAAGCTGGCGGAGGAGGACAACGAGGTCTGCGTCCGCGGCCCGATCGTCATCGACGGGTACCTCAACATGCCCGAGGAGACCGAGGCGCTCATCGACGACGAGGGGTGGTTGCACTCCGGCGACATCGGCGAGTGGACCGACGGCGGGTACCTCAAGATCGTCGACCGCAAGAAGGAACTCATCATCACCTCCAGCGGGAAGAACATCTCGCCGGCGCACGTCGAGTCGCTGCTCAAGGAACACCCGCTCATCGGGCAGGCGCTCGCGTACGGGGACGACAAGCCCTACCTCGTCGCGCTCCTGGTGCTCGACCCCGAGGTCGCACCGCAGTGGGCCGAGCAACAGGGGATCGAGGACACCGACATCGCGTCGCTGTCCAACAACCCGAAGGTGCTCGAGGTCGTGGAGGAGGCGGTGGAGAAGGCGAACAGCCAGCTCGCCCGTATCGAGCAGATCAAGTACTTCACGCTGCTGTCCAGCGAGTGGACGCCGGAGTCCGAGGAGCTCACGCCCACGATGAAGCTCAAGCGGCGGGTGGTCGTCGACAAGTACGGCGACGAGATCGAGGACCTCTACGAGCAGGGCAAGCAGCACAGCGGCTCGTAGGCGACGCCGGCGATCAGGAACGCTGCAGGGCGGCGACCTGCGACGAGGCGTCGCCCGCCACCGGTTCGCCGTGCCCGAATACGACGGTGTCGTAGGTCAGCCCGCCGAGCTTCGTCACCGATCGCCATGCTTGGTCCATGTCCTCGGTGAACTGCGGGTTCGGCCCCACCACGCGGCCGCTGTCACCGTTCAGTGCGTCCCCGGCGAACAGGGTCGAGGTACCCGGATCGATCACCGAGATGTGGCCGGGGGTGTGGCCCGGCGTCGCGACGATCTCGAGGTCGATGACGGTGTCGCCGTCGCCGACCGCGCCGACTGGTCGCGGCGCCTCGATCGCGGGGATGTCGGCCTCTCCGGCATAGGCCTCCGCGTCGGCCGCCGCCTCCAGGACAGCGGGGAGGCTGCCGACGTGGTCGGGGTGCTTGTGGGTGAGGATGACATGGCTCACATCGGGCCAGCCGAGGCCCATCTCCGACAGGACCCGCTCGACCTCGCCCTCGTTGCCCTCGACACCCGTGTCGATCACCACCGCCTGGCCGGCGCGGACGACGACGTAGGCCGAGACGAACCCGAGGTCGACCCGCCCCCAGCCGTCCTCGGCGACCCTGTCCCCGTCCGTGGTCGTCGGGGTGATCGTCTCTCCCTCCCCGGGGGGCGTGCCCTCGGGCAGCACGGCTCCCTCTTCACCGTCGTCGCAGGCGGCGGCGAGCGGGCCGAGGACCACCGCCCCGACCGTGAGGCGCCCGAGGTCGACCAGGAAGCGTCTGCGTGCCATGACCTCACCCATCGTCCGCTGCTCCCGTGTCGGGCGCCACCGACAGTAGACGGGAACCCGCAGCTCTGGGCGTCGTCTCAGAAGAGGATGCGGTGCCGCAAGAGCCCGGACGCCGGTACGCGACCGGACAGCGCACGGCAGAACTCGATCGCGTCCATCTCGATCCGCTCGCCCTGTCCGTTGCCAGCAACGAAGCGCCCGCCGGCGGGACCGGCGAGGCTCACCACCACCGGCTCTCCATGCCGCTCGCACCACTCGATCACGACGTCCTCGACGATGCGTCCATCGACGTTCGGGTCGAGGACGAGGTCGTGCCCGACGGCGCGGGCGATGTCGATGCGGTGCATGAACGCATCTCTCGTGTAGATGACTCGGTTCAGCTCACCGAGCGTGGTGCGTTCCGGCATGCCCTCGGCGGCGTTGCCATCCGGGGAGTTGGGGATCGGGAGGCGCCCGATCAGCGCGGGCAGGTTCGCACGGGTCCGGACTGCCCGTGGTGCGGTCCGGCGTAGCTCCTCCGCCAACGCGGCAGGGCTCTTGGCCCGGTGCTCGCGCACCTGGAGGTCGTTCATCGCGTCGAGCTCACTGCCGTCGTACTCGCTGCGGTGCCGCAGTCCCCACAACGCCTGGCGGAGACCCTCCCGGATCGAAGCATGACCGTGTGCGGCACCGACGAGGTGGGCGACAATGTCGCGGACCGTCCACGGCTCGCATTCGGTCGTGACCTCCCAGTCCCCTGGTTCCAGCCGATCGAGCTGCTCGAACAGCAGCTCGTAGGCCCCCATGGCGACGGCAGCGACCTCGTCGCGCTGCCGGATGCGCGGGCGGTCCTCGATACGGACAGCGTCGTCGATCATCGGGTCTCCTCATCGATGTGCCGCAAGAACATCTCGGCGGCCTGTGGAGCGAGGTCACGCCAACGGGTGCCCCCGGGGTCGTTCGCGAGCTGCTGCGCCGCAAGCCCGGACACGAGCGCGGTGTAGAGATCGACGTGTGCGGGATCTTCGATCCCGTAGGCGGCGAAGCGATCCACCATGGCGCCGTAGTTCTCGAGGCTCACGGCGTACGCCTCGGCGGAGGGCTCCCAGCCGGGGATCGCGTGGGTGAACATGAGCTGGTAGCGGGCGGGATGCTCGGCACAGAAGTCGAGGAAGGCCTCGACCGCCGAGGTCAGGACACAGTTGCGGTCGGCGCCATCGGGGAGCCCTGCGAACAGCTGCAGCATGCGCTCGTTGAGCTCTCGGTAGCCCTGTTCGAACAAGGCGTCGTAGATCGCCGACTTGCCGTCGAAATAGGTGTAGAGCGACGGTGCTTGCATCCCGACCTCGGCGGCCAGGTCCCGGAGGGAGAGCCCCGCGATCCCGTCACGCGCGGCGAGCCGCCAGGCGGCGGTGAGGATCTCCGCCTGGGTCTCGGCGCGCCGCTCGGCGATCCGGGTGCTCACCAGCGTCCTCCGGCCTCGAACCGAATACTGTTAGGAAATCCTAACGGTGTTCGGATAATGGCAGCCCGCGGCCTGCATGTCAAGCCGTGAGACCCACCGGGCTCAGCGGCTCCGCACGGCCGCGACGACGGTCTCGATCACCTCGTCCGGAGCCACGTCGTCCGGCACTCCGATCGCCCGCGTCCGGAGCGTGGCCGCGACCTCGTTCGCGATGCGCTGCCGTGCTTCCGGGTCCAGCGACGACCGCCGCTGGAGGTAGGAGCGGGCCAGGGCGTACTCGCGCTCGGTCACCCCGCCGACGTCGACACGCCCGACCCACGTGGCGGCGGTCGCCGGCGGGGCGTCACGCAGCGACTCCTTGCCCGGCTCGTGGATCACGATCGTCCCTGCCGCCAGGTCCCCGAGCCGCTGGTCGTCGCGGCTCACGAGCATCACCGTCGCCCCGACGCCGTAGAACAGCAGGCTGTCGACGAGCCGCAGCAGGTTGCGGATCAACGAGCCCGTCCAGCCGAGCGGCTGCCCGTCGACCCGCACCACCCGGAGCCGGGCGAGCCGCTTCCCGGGCGTGCGTCCCTCCCAGGCCGCCTCGAAGACGACGAAGTAGCCGAGGTGGAGGAAGTAGACCACGGCGACGACCACAGCGATCGCGATCCCCGGTGGAGGCTGGAGGTTGGCCTGATCCGCAACGAGCAGCACGGCCACCGTCACGAGCCCCTGGAGGACCCCGTCGACCAGGAGAGCGACCGACCGTGACCCCAGACCGGCGTGCTCGTGGCGCAGCGCCACGCCCTCCGGGGTGATGAACGGGTCCGACACCGGCGATCCTCGCTCGCAGGAACCACGACTCTACGGCGCAGGGACCATGTCCGTCGGCGCCCGCGGGGGCCACCAGCGGGGCACGCACTCTACGCTCCCGGTCGTGGACATCGACCGCTTCGTCGCCGAGCACCGCCCCGTCTGGGACCGGCTCGAGGAAGCCGTCGCAGACGGACCACGCGGCCTCGCGAGACGCGGTGGCGACGACATCGCCGAGTTGGTTCGCGACTACCTCGCGGTGAGCGGCCACCTCGCCGAGGCCCGGACCCGGTACGGCGACCCGGAGCTGGACCGCTACCTCTCGCGGCTGGTGTCCATGGCTCAGGGGGCGATCTACGGCGCGCGGCCCACGACCACCCGCGGGCTCCTGGACGTGTTCGCCGGCCGCTACCGGGCCGCGATCCGCCGCACCCTCCCCCACATCGTGGTGGCCGCCGCGGTGCTGGCGGTCGCGATCGCCGGGTCCGCCCTGTGGGCCGCGTTCTCGGGTGAGGCGCAGGCCGGGGTGGTCCCCGGCTTCGTCGACAACCTCGCCGGCGACGCCGACCGTGAGCTGCGGGAGGCCTCCGGCTCGCTGTCGGGCTTCATCTTCCTCAACAACGTCCGGGTCGCGCTCCTCGCCTTCGCGCTCGGGATCACGCTCACGGCGGGAACCCTGCTGGTGCTCGTGCAGAACGGGCTGCTGATCGGGGGACTCGCCGGCACGGCCACCGCTTTCGGGGGCGGGGCGCGATTCTGGCAGCTCGTGCTCCCCCATGGCTTCCTCGAGCTGACCGCCATCGTCATCGCTGCCGGCGCGGGGATCCGGATCGGCTGGAGCATCGTCGACCCCGGCGACCGGCTGCGCAGGACCGCCCTCGCCGAGGAGACCAAGGACGCGGTGCTGGTGGCGGTCGGGGTCATCCCCGCGTTCCTCCTCGCCGCGGCGATCGAGGGCCTCGTGACGGGCGTGACGGGGCTGCCCTGGGTCGAGATCGGGCTCGGAGCTCTCGTCGCGGTGGGCTACGTCGCCTGGCTCGCCGGGCTGACCGCCCGCAACCGTCGGACGAGCGGGGCGGGAGCAGCGGGCGCTCAGAGCGCCCCGCGGTCCTTGATCCGCAGGTAGGCGTCTGCCAAGGCGCCGGCCAGGTCCTCGGGAACGACGTCGACGACCTCGGCGCCGAGTCGACGGAGACGCTGAGCTGACTCGTTGCGGTCCGCCAGTGTCCTGGCCGCCGCCGCCGCGTCGTAGGCGTCCGGTGACGTCTCGGGGAGCCGGTTGGCAGCGGCCGCGACCGCGGGGTCGCGCACGGCAGCGACCAGGACGAGGTGGCGGGTCAGGAGGATCGGCAGCGCCCCGAACAAGCTCCCCATCGCCTCGGGCGGACCCAGATCGGTGAACAGCACCAGGAGGCTGCGGCGTCGCTGTCGCGACAGGTAGGCCGCGAACGCACGCCGGTACAGCGACGACTCGAGTCCGGCTTCGAGCGCGAAGACCGCATCGAGCACCCGCCGCGTCTGCGCCCGCCCCGACCGCGCGGGCACCGTCACCCGGATGTCGCGGTCGAACGCGACCGCCCCGACCTGATCCCCGACCTGGGTGGCGAGATGGGTCAGGGCCACCGCCCCGTCGATCGCGACCTCGATACGGGACCATTCCCCGATCCGCCCCGCCATCGCACGTCCGCGATCGATCAGGAGGCCGAGGTGCTGGTTCCGCTGCTCGCGGTAGACGTTGGAGATGGGGGTGACCGAACGCGCCGTGGCGCGCCAGTTGATGCGGCGGTACTCGTCGTCGGGGTGGTACTCCCGGAGCGAGTCGAACTCGCTGCCGGCCCCGCGCTGGCGGGTCAGCCGCTCCCCCGCCGTCAGCAGCCTGGCCTGCCGCAGCCGCAGCTCCGCGGCCTGCCGGCCCGGCAACCGGGGGTGGACTCGCACCCGGCCCGGCAGCTCGACGTCGGCTTGCCGCGCCCCGAACCCGAGCGGGCCGAAGACGCGGATCGTCACCGGACCGAGGTCGTGGTCGCCACGCCGGTCGGGATGCAGGGCCGCCCGCAGGGTGAGCGTGTCGTGCGGGGCGAGCGCCACTCGGTGGCGCCGCGGCTCGCGCCCGAGCGACGGAGGCGTGGCGTCGTGGAGCCCGACGCGGAGCGTCCACGCGCGGGGGTTGCGGAGCGTGAGCGTCACGCTGGTCTCCGTGGCGACGGTGGTGACCGCCGGGACCTCGCGGCGCACGTCGAGCTCGGCCGGGCGGGGCGCGAGCCGGACGTCGACGGCGGTCGCCACGGCCAGCGCCACGAGTGCGACCACGAGCCACCAGCCCGACGGACCTGGCAGGACCATGACGACCAGCGCGGCCACGACGACCGCGACGACCAGTCGCGTCCCGAGCGCCATCAGCGGCGCTCCACCGTGCCGTGAGCGGTTCGCGACGTCACGCTCAGCGCGGCACCTCGGTGCGCTCGACGATCCCCGACAGCACACCATCGGGCGTGGCCCCGTCGAGCTCGGCCTCGGGGCGGACCTGGATGCGGTGCCGCCACGCGGGAGCGACCAGCGCCTTGACGTCGTCGGGGACGACGTAGTCACGGGCGTGGAGGTAGGCCCATGCCTTCGCGACGTGCAGCAGCATCGCGGTGCCCCGCGGGCTGACCCCGAGCGCCAGTGACGGACTCCCCCGGGTCTCTCCCGCGAGCGAGGTGAGGTAGTCGACGATGTCGTCGGAGACGGTCACCTCGCGGACCTCGCTCCGCGCGGTGGCGATCTCGTCGGCACCGGCCACGGCCGTGACCCCCGCCGCCTCGAGATCGTGCGGATCGAGGCCCTCGTCGTGCCTGCGGAGGATCGTCTTCTCGTCGTCGGAAGACGGGTAGCCCACGCGTAGCTTCATCAGGAAGCGGTCGAGCTGCGCCTCTGGCAGCGGGTAGGTGCCCTCGAACTCGACCGGGTTCTGGGTCGCGACGACGAGGAACGGCACCGGCAGCCCATGGGCCTCGCCCTCCACCGACACCTGGCGCTCCTCCATCGCCTCGAGCAGCGCAGCCTGGGTCTTCGGGGGCGTGCGGTTGATCTCGTCCGCCAGCAGCACGTTGGTGAAGATCGGACCGGGCCGGAAGTCGAAGCGGCCGGTGCCGGACTCGTAGACGAGGTTGCCGGTCACGTCCGAAGGCATGAGATCGGGGGTGAACTGCACCCGCCGGACGTCGAGCCGGAGCGCCGCCCCGAGCGCCTTGACCATCAGGGTCTTCGCCACCCCGGGAACACCCTCGAGAAGGACGTGACCACCGGCCAGCAACGCGGCGAGGAGGCCGTAGACGGTGGGCTCCTGCCCGACCACGACCTTGGCGACCTCGCGCCGCACGTTATCCAGGAGTTGGCGGGTGTCGGTCGTGGTCACGGTCGCTCCTCGGTCACGGTGGTGGTGCGGTGCTCCAGACGATGCAGGTCACGGGCGAGCCGCAGCAGTTGGTCGTCGTCGCGGGGCGGGGGGCCGCCGAGCAGGTCCGCGGCCTCGCCGTCGAGGCCGAGCCGGTCGTCGACCGCGTGGCCGACCTCGGCGGGTTCGAGGTCGGACGGTAGACCGAAACGACGCCCGAGCTGACGGGCGTGATGGCGGCGGAGCTCCGCCCCGACGTAGGCGTGGTCCTGGGACGCCCGCAGCAGGTCCCCCGTCGCATCGACGAGTGCGCTGGCGGGGATGGGCGACGGTCGCGGTTCGTCCGGAGGCATCCCGAGCCGCCGCCACCGCACCGCTGCGAACGTGACCGCGGCCAGGACCAGGCCGAGGAGCCCGAACCGCACGGCCGAGGGCAGCGAGGCGATGACACCGGGGGCGGGGCGGGACTCGGGGACCGGCGCACCGAGGACCACATCGGCGCCGGGCCCACCGACGAGCCGGAGCGCCAGGACGGCGTTGTCGAGGTCTCGTAGATGCTCGTTGGTGAAGATGCTCCGGCCGCCGAGCACGAAGACCACGCCCTCCCCGACCGACAGAGAGATCAGGTAGGCGTCGCCGCCGGGGCTCGTCAGACAGGTCAGCGCCTCGGGTTGACCACCGGCGGACAGGACGACGTCCACCGACCGGACGCGCACCCGTTCCACGCCCACGACCGCTGGCGCGACGCAGCTCGGCTCCACCTGCGCGGTGCCGAAGACGCTCCCGCTGACGAAGGCGCCGGTCGAGACCCCGACGGCCGCAGCGATCTCCGAGGTCGGGTCGGCCAGGACGAGGCGTCCGCCGTCGGCGACCCAGTCGACGATCTCGGTCGCTTCCTCCGGGGTGCGGAGTTCCTCGAGGAACACGAGCGTGGCACCGTCGACCGGTACGCCGCCCCGGGTGATCTGGCCGCCGGACGCCGCCACGAACCGTTCGAAGGCGAGCGTGCCGTCGGGACCGTCGAGACGGCCTTGACCCCCGGCGACCAGCAGCGCCAGGACACCGAGCACCGTCAGGGCCGCGGCGGTGATGACGACGGTCCTGGTCCTCACGCCGCCGCCTCCCGCACCGCGTCGCGCATGCGTTCCACCTCGTCCCGCGCCGGGGGGTCGCCCCGGTAGGCCATGCGCTCGAAGACCCCGGTGGCGGTGGCGACGGGGTCCAGCAGCGTGCGGTCGGCCGCGACCGCAGCGCGGGCCTCCGCAGGAGTGAGGCTCGGTGCGTCCCGGATCGCCCCCCGCCGGGTCAGCTCCAGCAGCAGGAGCTGGTACTGGGCGCGGACCGCAGCCTCGAGGTCGCCCCGCTCGAGCGCGGCGTCGGCCAGCCCCCGCCAGTCCTCCGGCGTTCGCGTGATCTCGTGCTCGGTCGGGGCGTGCTCGTCGGCGACGACGAAGAGCCGGCGGGCCAGCGCCCACACCCCGGCGAGACCGAGGAGCCCGAGGACGACCGCGACGGCGGTGCCGACCCCACCGCTCGCGGAACCGAGCCACTCGGCGATGCGGAGGAGCAGGTCCTGCGCGAAGCGCCAGAGCCGCTCCTGGACCGTCGGACTGGTGCTCAGTCCGTCGTAGACCTGGTCGAGCGTGGTCTGCAGCTGCGCAGCCGGGAGCTCCGGGGCCCGCCCGGCCGCAGCGGCGGTGCTCTGGAGCCGTTCCAGCCGGTCGACGGCGGTGCGGAAGGTCACCGTGGTGGCACCGTCGAGGTCCGCGATCACCGGGTCCGCCGGGATCTCGATCGTCCCCTCTCCGAGCTCGACCACGATCGGGCGGATGAACCCGTCGCGGACCTGTTCGAGCCGGGCCCCGGTCGGGTCCTCCATGCCGGCCCGGGCAGCGTCGAGCGCCGCGTCGATCCGCTGCTGGTAGGTGGCGAGGTCGAGGGCGTCGGGTGGCGACTGTGCTGCGGCCGGGCCGCCGAGCAACAGCACCGTCGCGACGAGGACCACGATGCGGCCGCGAGGCGGAACGCGGGCCATGCTCACGCCCCCCGCAGCTCGCGCGCCATCATCTCGAGATCGAAGCCTTCGTCGCGGATCCGCAGGTCGAAGTACAAGAGCACGCCGACGAGGCTGGTGAACGGCTGGGTGACGACCGCCGCGACGGTGCTGCCGAGGGTCTGGACGAACAGCACCACCAGGCCGGAGCCGTCACCTCCGGAGAGCAGGTCCATGAAGTACGGCACGGCGAACGGCGTCGAGATGATGGTGTTGACGATCGCCGCCAGGATGAACGCCAGCAGCAGGGTCCCGAGCGCCTTCCAGAAGTGGCCGCGGGTCAGCCGCCAGGTCCGTGCGATGGATCCGAAGGTCCGCTGGTCCTCCAACACGATCGTGGTCGCGGCGAAGTACAGCCGCACCAGGAGGAAGACCCCGACCGCGACGGCCCCGACCGCGAGCACGATCGCCGCGAAGACCGACGCCTCGCCGACCGCGAAGGCGAGGAGGGCGGCCCCGCCGATCCCGACGCCGATGATGACGAGCAGCACGAACACCAGGCCGACCAGCCGACCGATCTTGGTCCACACGAACCGGTAGGTCCCCCCGACCGTGAGCGGGTCGCCGAGGTAGACGTCGGCGCTCCCCTTCACCACGGCGGCAGCGAGGAGAGGCGCGATCACGACGTACTGGAACACCGTGGCGATCACGGTGCCGGCGATCGACCCCGTCGCGGTGGTGGCGGCGATCAGGAACGACGAGGGCACCAGCAGCACCGCGACGATCCCCATCAGGACCTTCCAGTGGTTGCGGTACAGCCGGATCGCCGCGTCGAGGATCGCGCCGACGTTCCGCGGCCGCAGCCCGAGCGGGTCCGCGGGGCGACCCGGTGGCGGCGCGAACGACCGGGCGGTCCCGGTCGGCGGTGGGGGCGGAGCCGCCGGCGGTGGTGGCGACGGGGATCGGGGCGGGCCCTCGGACCCGGCTGGAGCTTCGGGGGTCGACGGCGGTGGCGGGGTCGATGACTCCCCGGACGCGGGCACCGAGGCCCAGTAGTCGCCGGGCTCGTCCGCAGGAGGCGCAGACGGACGGGGCGCGTCCGCTGGCGGTGGCGGAGGACCGTCCCCGCCCGTCTCTGGGCGGGGCGGTGGTCGGTCGTCGCTCACGCGCTGGTCACCTGTCGTCGCGCCGCGCCGATGCTACTGCGGGGCGCCGACCCGTCGGCCGCGCTAGTTGCCCTTCCCGTTCTTCTCCCCGCCCTTCTTGTCACCGCCGTTGCTGCCCTTGTCGCTGCCGTCCTGGCCCTTGGGGTCGCTGTCTCCGGCGTTGCTCTGCTCGGGCTGCGAGCGCTGTTCCTGCGCGGTGTCGGACCCCGGTCCACTCGACTCCGCGGTCTCGGTGCTCTCGGTGCCCTCGGTGCTCTCCGTGGTCTCCGTGGTCTCCGTGGTCTCGGGGCTCCCGCCGGTGTCGCCCGACGAGTCACTCGACGCGGTTCCGGTCGTGTCGGTCGACTCCGAGGTGGACTGGTCGCTCGACGTGGCCCCGTCGGTGCTCGTGGCCTCCGCTTCGGTCTGGCCGCTGCCGCCCGTCGTGTCGGCTCCGGTCGTCCCGCCTTCTGCCGTGTCCGGATCCTCGGCCGCTGCCGTCTCGGTTGGGGCGGGCGACGCCGGCTCGATCGGGTGTTCCTCGAGCAGTTCGGCCGCCCCACCGTCGAGGCTGGCTTGGAGGTCGACACCGCTGTCAGGGTCGACGGCGGGCGCGTTCACCCCGACCGTGTCGAAGACGCTCGACACCACGGTGCGCGCGTCGTCGGTGAGGTCCTGCACGTCGGCGAGACCGGTGGTCAGCGGCAACAGTCCCGCGAAGGTCCCGATCGCCAGGCGTACTGGCACACCCTCGAGTGCGGCCCACCGGCGGTCGTCGGGGTCGCCGTCGGGGAAGAGCAGCTCGAGCACCGCCGCCAGCGAGTCCGGATCGGTCGAGCTGCCTCGGTGGCCCCGGGCGGTCTCCGCGAGCACCGCGTTGATGCGTCCCTGGGGGATCTCCCGGTGCGCCGGCACCGGCGACGTGTCCGGTTCGGCAGCGACGAGCGAGGACACCGTGACCCGCCAACCAGCGGGGCGGCCCACCTGGGCGTGGATGAGCGACCGCGTCATCTCGCGGCGTGGGATGGGACGGGCGAAGCGGAAGCCCTGCATCCGGCGGCAGCCGCGGGCACGCAGCCACGCCACCTGCTCGGAGGTCTCGACACCCTCGGCCACGATGTCGACGTCGAGGCTCTCGGCCATCGCCAGCACCGCGTCCACCACCACCCCGCTGCGGGGGTCCTCCTCGAGGTCCGCGATGAAGGACCGGTCGATCTTGATCACGTCCACGGGGATCTGGGTGAGGTAGGTCAGACCGCCGTAGCCGGCGCCGAAGTCGTCGATGGCGCAGCGGACGCCCTGCTCGTGAAGCCGTTCGAGCGAGGCGGTGATGCCATCCAGGTCGCGGAAGAGCGCCGTCTCGGTCAGCTCGATCTCGAGGAGGTGTCCGGGCAGGCCGGTGCGTTCCAGGACGCGCTCCACGAGCTCGTGGAGTGGCTCTTTGACGACCTGCGCACCGGACACGTTCACCGACACCGGGACCGAGAGGAGGCCGAGGTCGTTCCAGTGGGCGATCTGTTCGCAGGCGGTCTGGAGGATCCACTCCCCGAGCTCGATGATCGCGCCGGTCTCCTCCGCGAGCGGGATGAAGCCACCGGGGGACACCGTTCCGAGCACCGGGTGCTGCCAGCGGACCAGCGCCTCGAGCGCCACGATCTCGCGGCTGTCCGCGTCGATCTGGGGCTGGTAGTAGAGCTCGAACTCGTCGTTGGCCACGGCGTTGCGGAGCGAGCCCTCGAGCGAGAGCCGCACCCGGGCGCGGTCGCTCATCTCGGGCGTGAAGAACTGGATGCCACCACCGCCGTCGGTCTTGGCGCGGTACATCGCGGTGTCGGCGTGCTTGAGGAGGTGCTTGGCGTCGTTGGCGTCGTCGGGGCCGATGGCCACGCCGATCGACGTGCCGACGAACAGCTCACGGGTCCCGACCTCGAACGCGTCGCGGAACACCTCACGCACCTTGCGTGCCACCGTGAGCGCGTCCTGGTCCGTGTCGATGCCTGGCATCACGATCGCGAACTCGTCGCCACCGAGGCGGGCAACGGTGTCGACCTCGCGGACGGACTCCTCGAGCCGCCTGGCGATCGCGACGAGCAGTCCGTCGCCGACATCGTGCCCGAGGCTGTCGTTGATGGTCTTGAAGCGGTCGAGGTCGAGCAGCATCACGGCGACCCGGTCCCGGTCACGTCGGGCGTGGGCGAGCTCGTTCGA
Source organism: Nitriliruptorales bacterium (assembly GCA_033722375.1). Lineage (GTDB taxonomy): Bacteria > Actinomycetota > Nitriliruptoria > Nitriliruptorales > Nitriliruptoraceae > JAWVZB01. The sequence goes on from JAWVZB010000051.1 coordinate 18,995, forward strand.
GAGACGGTCGTCCAGGAGTTGACGGTTCGCGAGCCCGGTCAGCGGGTCGTGGTGGGCGCGGTACTCGCGCTTGATCCGGAGGTGGAGCTGGCGCACGAGGTGGGCGGCGGCCAGGAGCGGGAGCCCGAGTCCCACGGCAACGAAGGGCCACGGACCGAGCGTTCCGGACCCCACGTAGTCGAGCACGACGGCGGCCGGACCGCCGACGACGACGGTGAGGATCACCGCGAGGTGGCTGCCGCGGACCTCGGTCGACCGGGAGGGAGACACGTCCGCGAAGCGGTCCGCGAGCGACGGGTGGAGGCTGCCGGCAGCCAGGAGGACGAGGGACCACAGCGGGAGCGCGATCAGCTTCTCGGTGATCGTCACGGTCGGCTCGATCGCCTCCCACAGGAGCGCCGCGTCCGCGAACAGCAGGATGAAGACCGCACCGACGAGATAGTTGACCGTCCGGGGTCGCTCGCTCGTGAGGCCCCCGAACCGGGCGAGCATCCACAGCAGGCCGACGTCGCGCAGCAAGGGCAGGTAGGTCTCGGACGGGGCGCGGGTGAAGGCCGTGATCATGAGTGCGGCCACGGGGAGAACGAGGACGGTCTCTGCGGCGATGTCGAAGACGGCCGCCCCCGGCAGCCGCATCCGCAAGAGACCGGTGACACCCCAGGCGGCGAGCAGGGTGCCACCGACCGCGAGCGCACCGGTGGCGCCGTCCACCTCGAGGACGGTGGAAACGGTCGCGAGCGCCATGAGCGTGGCGCCGAACCCGGTACCGAGCCAGCCCCGCTTCCACAGCGGCGGTTGGTCGGCGGCGATCTGGGTGATGCGCACCGCGATGATCGCGAGGGTCACAGCCCCGGCGGCGACCGTGAGTGCGGTCAGGGCGCCGGTGCCGAGTTGGGCGATCGCTGCGATCGCGACCACGACGGCGGCGGTGATGACGTGACGTACCACGTGTTGTCTCCTGCTCTCCCTACTCGTGGCAACGAGTGAGAGTGCGGAGAGTTACGCACGACAACGCAGCGTTGTCGCTCGGTGGTCCGGGAGGGTCAGAAGCCCATCGTGCGGCCGATGATCTCCTTCATGATCTCGTTCGTACCGGCGTAGATGCGCTGCACCCGGGCGTCGGTGTACGCCCGCGCGATCGGGTACTCGCGGATGTAGCCGTAGCCACCGTGGAGCTGCACGCAGCGGTCCACGACGTCGTCGAGCACGTCGGTGATCCACCACTTGGCCATGGCAGCCTCGTCGATGCCGAGCTCGCCCCGCGTGTGCGCCTCGATGCAGCGGTCGACGAACGTGCGACCCACGGTCACGAGCGTCTTCATCTCGGCGAGCTGGAACCTCGAGTTCTGGAACGAGCCGATCGGACGACCGAAGGCCTCCCGCTCCTTGCAGTACGCCACGGTCATGTCGAGCGCCGCCTCGGCGCCGGCCATCGCCCCGACCGCGACCGACAACCGCTCCTGCGGGAGCGCCTGCATCAGATAGGCGAAGCCCTGTCCCTCCTCACCGAGCAGGTTCTCGGCGGGGACCCGCACGTCGTCGAAGAACAGCTCGGCCGTGTCCTGTGCCTTCAGGCCGATCTTGTCGAGGTTCTTGCCGCGCTCGAACCCGTCCATGCCGCGCTCGACGACGAGCAGACTGATCCCCTGGTGCTTGGCGGACGGATCGGTCTTGGCCACCACGATGACGAGGTCCGCGAGGATCCCGTTGGTGATGAAGGTCTTGCTGCCGTTCAGGACGTAGGTCCCGTCGTCCTTCTGGACGGCGGTCGTGGCGACGTTGGCGAGGTCGCTCCCGGTACCGGGCTCGGACATCGCGATGGCGGTGATGAGCTCACCGGAAGCCATCCCGGGGAACCACCGCTGCTTCTGCTCGTCGGTGGCGTGGGACCGGAAGTAGGGCACGATGACGTCGTTGTGGAGCGGGAAGCCGACGCCCGACGCGCCGACCCGCGCCAACTCCTCGGTGACGACCACGTTGTAACGGAAGTCATCGACCCCACCGCCGCCGTAGCTGCTGTCGACATCGGTGCACAACAGCCCGACCTCACCGGCCTTGGACCACAGCTCGCGGGGGACGATGCCCTCGTCCTCCCACTGATCGTGGTGCGGCACCACCTCGTCCTCGACGAAGCGCCGCACCACGTCGCGGAAGGCCTCGTGCTCCTGCTCGAAGATGGTGCGTTCCATCGAGCCGCCTTCGTCGGAGGTCTGGCGATGGACCCCGGTTGCTACGCGACGGTGGCGTCCTCGAGGGCCTCGTCGACCTTCGCCTCGGTCTTCTCGTAGTCGAGATCGAGGGCCGCGGCCAGCTCGCCGATCAGCATCTTGCGGGCCTTGGTCTGCAGCCGCTTCTCGGCGGCCGACAGCCGGCCCTTCTCGCCGTACTTGACGTGGAGGTCACGCACGACGTCGGCGACCTTCTCGGGATCGCCCGACTGCACGCGACGCTGCCGGGCCTTGAACTGTCGCGCCCACGTGCCCTTCTTCAGCTTGGTCTTGCCGCGGAGGCGTTCGAGGAGCTCCTCGCCGTCCTCCTTGCACACCGGTTCACGGATCCCCACGTCGTCACACGCCTCGACAGGAACCTTGAGGACGAGATCCTGCTCGGGAACGGAGAAGACCAGGTACTCGCGCTTCTCCCCCTGGAAATCTCGGTCCTCCGTCCGCTCGATCACGGCAGCGCCGTGGTTGGGGTGAACGACGGTTTGGCCGACGGTGTACGGCATCGATCCTCCTGCAGACGGTGGGCGGTTGGTGTGC
>JAWVZB010000052.1:0-21754 GCA_033722375.1 Nitriliruptorales bacterium
CCTGCTCACGCTGACCCTCGGCTACAAGGGGATCCGGGAGCCGGCAGGGCCGAAGGTCGACCCGGCGATCGTCGAGATCGCACTCATCCCCGGCGTGGCGTTCGACGTGATGGGTGGACGACTCGGGCACGGCGGGGGGCACTACGACCGGCTCCTGGCCACCCTGCCCCACGGCGCGCTCCGGATCGGCGTCGCCTTCTCGTGCCAGCTCGTCCCGCGGGTCCCGCGCAGCCCCGTCGACGAGCCGGTCGACATCGTCATCACGGAGCGGGCGACGTACCACACCCGGGCGCGGACCACCGACGTGCCCGGATGACCCGTTCGGACGTCTTGCGCACGCGCGCGCACGCCCGCATACTCTGTGTTGGCACTCTCGAACCGTGAGTGCCAAGCCGGTGGCGGCCCGCACCCACCGGCCCCGACGGACCCAAGGAGACAGGCCGATGCCCACCTACGAGTACGCGTGCCGCGACTGTGGCGAGCACCTCGAGGTGGTCCAGTCCTTCAAGGACGACCCGCTGACCGAGTGCCCCAGCTGTGACGGCGAGCTCCGCAAGGTGTTCAGCGCCGCCGGCATCATCTTCAAGGGGTCGGGCTGGCACATCAAGGACTACGGGTCTTCGGGCAGCAGTGCCCCGACCTCCGACGCCCCGACCTCCGACGCCACGCCGTCCGACGCCAAGTCCTCCGACACCGCTACCACAGCAGCGAGCAGCGACGCCGAGTCGAAAAGCGCCTGACCGCCGCTCTCGTTTCCACAGGCGCGAGGTGATCCACCACCGATCGGTGGCGTGATCCGTGGTGGACTGCGGGCATGCACCTCCCGCGGTTGTTCGACGGTCCGCCACCGACGCTGCCTCGGATCCTCGACGAGCTGTCCGAGCGCTGGTGGTCGCTCACGCCCCGCGTGCGTTTCGCCGCGGCCGGTGCCGTCACAGCGGTGATCCTGCTGCTGGCCTCCTCGGTCACCGACGCCGAGCCCACCGTGCCCGTCCTCGTGGCAGCCACCGACCTGCAGCCGGGCGCGGCGATCACCTCGACGGACGTCCACCCCGCCCAGCGCCCCGCCAGCACCGTGCCCCCCGCTGCCGTCGCCGAGCTACCGGCCGACGCTCGCGCCGTGTCAGCGATCCCGCGGGGCGCGGTGCTCACCACCCTCCACCTCGCCCGCGACGGCCTGGCCGCCGCCGTCGAGCCGGGCCGTGTGGCGGTCGCCGTCCCTCGCGAGACGCTGCCTGCGGCGATCGCCGTCGGCCAGCGGGTCGACCTGCTGTCGGGCACCCCCGACGGGCGGGGGGACGTCCTGGCGTCAGCGGCCCGGGTCCTCGGCGGCGACGGGGACCACACCTGGTTCGAGGTGTCACGTGCCGAGGCGGCACGGGTGGCTGCCGCCTCCTCCTGGGGCAGCATCGGCGTGTCGGTGCTGGCACCGGACGGACGGACACGACACGACCAGTAGGCTCCCCGGGCCGCTCCCGCCCACCGCGGTCGCTCCGTGCTCCAGACCATCGTGCTCGGCCTCGTCCAGGGCCTGACCGAGTTCCTCCCCGTCTCGTCGTCGGGCCACCTCGTCGTGATCCCCTACCTGCTGTCGTGGCCCCAGCCCCCGCTCGCGTTCGACGTCGCGCTGCACTTCGGGACGCTCCTGGCCGTCGTGTGGTACTTCGCTGCCGACCTGTGGTACCTCGCGACCCGTTCGGTCGGGGCGGGCGTCGTCGCGGACGGCGAGGCCGCCCGTGCACGCCGCACCATCGGGCTGCTCGCGGTGGCGTCGGTTCCGGCGGCCGTGGTCGGCTACGTCTTCGAGGGCTTCTTCGAGGGGCTGTTCGAGCAGTCGGTCCGCCCGGTGGCGGCGTTCCTCCTGCTGACGGCCCTCCTGCTCTACGCCGCCGAGTACCTCCGCCGGCGGCGGGCAGCGGCTGCCCTCGGCACCGAGCCCTCCGAGCTCCCCGCACACCAGGAGGCGCTGGACGTCGGGCGGGGCGAGGACACCACGGGCTGGCTCGACTCGATCGTGATGGGGCTGGCCCAGGCCTTGGCGATCTTCCCCGGCATCTCCCGGTCCGGCGCCACGATCGCGGCGGGGATGCTGCGCGGGATCTCACGGGAGGGCGCCGCCCGGTTCTCGTTCCTGATGTCGATCCCGGTGATCTTCGGGGCGTCGCTGTTCAAGCTCCCGGACCTGCTGGGGGACGACACGACCCGGCTCTACTCGAACGCCGAGATCGCTGTCGGGGTCCTCGCCGCCGCCCTGTCCGGGTACTGGGCCATCCGCTTCCTGCTCCGGCTCGTGTCGAGCGAGGACCTCACCGGCTTCGCGCGGTACGTGGTGCTGTTCGCGATCGTCACGTTCGTCGGCTCGCTGTGGCTCGGACCCGTCTCGCAGGTCCAGTGACCCGAGCCCGGCGGGCGCTCCAGCCGTCGGCTCGCCCCGCCTAGCCCGCGAGCACGTCCTCAAGGAACGCCGCGACCTTCGGGTAGGCATCCACGCGGTTCGTGAGCTTGGCGAGCCCGTGTCCCTCGTCGTCGTAGACGAGCAGCTCGCTCCTGATGCCGTTGCGCTCGAGGACGTCGTGGAGCTGTTCCGCCTCGCTCAGCGGCACCCGCGGATCGTTCTTGCCGTGGATGATGAACAACGGGGCGCGCATCTCGTCGACGTGGGTGATCGGCGACGCCTCCTCCAGGAAGTCGCGGTCGTGCTCGAGCGAGCCGTACTCACGCTCACGGAACTTGCGCCGCCAGCTCGACGTGTTCTCGAGGAAGGTCACGAGGCTCGAGATCCCAACGACGTCCACCCCCGCCGCCCACCGGTCGGGCTGGAACGCGAGCCCGGCGAGCACCATGTAGCCGCCGTACGACCCTCCGTACAGGGCGCAACGGTCCGGGTCGAGGTCGTCGGTGCCCGCGATCCAGTCGTGGAGCGCACCGAGGTCGGCGACCGAGTCGAGCCGCTTCTCGACGTCGTCGAGGTGCTCGTAGGTCTTGCCGTAGCCGGTCGAACCACGGACGTTGGGGGCCACGACGGCGAACCCGCGCGCGACGAGGTACTGCACCAAGGGCGAGAACGACGGCCGGTATTGGCTCTCGGGCCCCCCGTGGACCACGACGACAACGGGGCGGCGTCCCTCCGGCGGCGTCGTGGGGCGGAACACGAAGGCAGGCACCTCGAGACCGTCGAACGACGGGAACCGGACCAGCTCGGGGTCGACGAACGTCGCCGGATCGACGTCGCAGGGGCTGCTCGTCAGACGCTCCAGCTCCCCGGTGTCGGTGTCGAGGTGCCAGACGTCCCCGGGAACGGCCGACGACGAGTAGGAGAACGCGAGCTGGCTCCCGTCTCGGCTGAAGCGGTACCCGCCCGCGACGCCGACCCCGGGGAGCTCGTCCAGAGGCACACGCCTGGTCACCGTCAGGGTGTAGGGGTCCCGCAGCTCCGCCTCCGAGATACCGTCGACGTTGCGGGCAACCAGCAGGTGCCTCCCGGTCCAGTCGATGCCGCAGCCGGTGTCCCAGTCGCCCTCGATCACGTAGTTCCAGCTTCCCCTGTCGACGTCGTAGCGAGCGATGGCGACGGTCTCGCGACCGACGTCCGTGGCGAAGAAGAACGCGCTCCCGTCGGGCAGCCACGACGGCGCCCCGACCGTCGCCTCCCCGTCGTGGGGCGCGATCTCCACCAGCTCGCCCGTCTCGCGGTCGAGGAGGCGCAGCTCGTTGTCCCCCGGCTTCTCCGTCAGACTCGAGATGGCCAGGTACCGCCCGTTCGGCGAGAAGCCGGCGGCACCGTTCCAGCCACCGACCTCGTAGACCGGCGTCTCGTCCCCGGAGCCGAGGTCGCGGACGATGACGTCGAAGTCGGTGCCGTTGCGACGGTTGGTGGCGTACGCCAGCCAGCGTCCATCCCGGCTGACCCCGCCGGGGCGGTGGATGTGATCGGGGTCGACGACGAGCGGTTCGAGGTCTTGGGGGTCGGTGACGGGGGCGTCATGATCGTCGCCGGTGAGGTAGAGCTGGTGGCGCTCGTTGCCGCCGGCATCCATGGCGAGGAGCAACCGTCGTTCGTGGGGCAGGTAGCCGCCGCCGACCGGCTCCTCGAAGTCCGTGAGCTGGAGCAGCTCGCCGCCGTGCGACGGCATCCGGAAGAGCTGGGACGTCCCCGGGCGGTTGGAGGAGACGAGCAGATGCTCGCCGGTCGGGGAGAACCCCGACGGAGATGCACTGCGGATCTCGAGGTAGGAGCGGACGTCCGGCACGTGTGAGGATCCCATCTGTGACAGCGTAGAGTGATGTCTGTAGGCTGGCAGACAACGGTGCGTAGTCTCACAAGCACCGTGTGACGTTGGGACATCTGTCCCATGTCACCGACGGTGGCGACGGAGGAAGATGGGGCTGTCACCGTGGAGATGACGACTCACCGAGAGGTTCCGCAGGCACCGGAACCCGATCGCTACTCCGGGGGGAGAGGGGTAGGTCCCACCATGGTGGAGGCCGAACACGACGGGGCGAGCCCGGATCTGTTGATGTCCACGCTCTCGCACGACTTGCGGGGGCCGCTGACGACGATCTCGGCGTTGGCGCACACGCTCCAGATGCATGACGACCGCCTCGATCGCGATATCCGCCAGGATCTCCTGGGGCGGATCGCGAGCAAGGCCGACTCGCTCGCAGACCTCGTCACCGAACTGCTCGACCTGACCCGGTTCGAATACGGCGTCGTCACCCCGAAACCCGAGACCCTCGGGCTCCGCGCGTTCGCGACGCGCGTCGTCAGCAAGATCGACGGCAGCGAGCGTGTCGCCATCCGGCTCCCCGACGTCTCGGTGCGCATGGACCCGATGATGATGGGGCGGATCCTCACGAACCTGATCGCCAACGCGCTCCAACACTCCGGGCCCGACACCCACGTCTGGGTCGAAGGTGGTCCCAGGAACGACGGGATCGAGATCCGTGTGGAGGACAACGGCGACGGCGTCCCGCACGAGCAACGCGAGCACCTGTTCGACGCCGTCCACGCCTCGACGACCGACGAGGGACACGGGTTCGGACTGGCTGCCGTCGCGAGGTTCGCGCGTCTCCAAGGAGGCGACGTCGAGGTCAGCGACCGCCCGGGGGGCGGGGCGAGCTTCCGCGTCTGGATCCCCCACCCAGCCGAAGCGAACACCGACAGCCACGCAGACGACGAGGTCAGCCTCCGGATCGTGCCCGGCGAGATCGAGGAGCTCGGGGAGCGCTCGCGCTAGGTAGCGGCACCTACCGGCGCGTGAGGGGCTTGTAACGGATCCGCTCGGGGCGCGCCGCGTCCTCACCCTTCCGCGCCACGAGGTCCTCGTGGTAGTCGCTGTAGCCGCCCGGGTACCACACCACCTCGGAGTCACCCTCGAACGCGAGGGTGTGGGTGGCGATGCGGTCGAGGAACCACCGATCGTGGCTGATCACGACGACGCAGCCGGCGAACTCGAGGAGTGCCTCCTCGAGCGACCGCAGGGTGTCGACGTCGAGGTCGTTGGTGGGTTCGTCGAGGATCAGCAGGTTGCCGCGGTTCTGGAGCAGCTTGGCGAGATGGATGCGGTTGCGCTCCCCTCCCGAGCAGACGCCCACCTTCTTCTGCTGGTCACCGCCCTTGAAGCCGAAGGCGGCCACGTAGGCTCGCGCGTTCTGCTCGACGTCGCCGAGCTGGATCCATTCGCTGCCTCCGCTGATCTCGTCGAAGACGCTGCGGTCGGGCTGGAGGTCGGCCCGTGATTGGTCCACATAGCTGATCTCGACGGTGTCGCCGACCTTGAAACTGCCCTCGGTGGGTGTCTCCTCGCCGACGATCATCCGGACGAGGGTGGTCTTGCCGGCACCGTTGGGGCCGATGACGCCCACGATGCCGCCCGGTGGCAGGTTGAAGGTGAGATCCTCGAACAGCAGCTTGTCGCCGAAGGCCTTGGTCACCCCTTCGGCGTCCACCACCACATCCCCGAGTCGTGGGCCGTCGGGGACGGTGATGACGGGCTTGGTGATCTGCTTGGGGCGGTCCTTGTTGAGCAGGGCTTCGTAGGCGTCGACCCTCGCCTTGGCCTTCTTGCGGCGACCCTGCGGGGTGGATCGCACCCACTCGAGCTCCTCCTTGAGCTGGCGCTGACGAGCCGACTCCTCCTTCTCCTCCTGGCGGAGCCGCTGCTGCTTCTGCTCGAGCCAGCCCGAGTAGTTCCCCTCGAAGGGGTGGCCCTTGCCGCGGTCGAGCTCGAGGATCCACTCCGCGACCTCGTCGAGGAAGTAGCGATCGTGGGTGATCGCCACGACGGTGCCGGCGTACTCCTGGAGGTGGCGCTGGAGCCACGCCACGGTCTCCGCGTCCAGGTGGTTCGTCGGCTCGTCGAGCAACAGCAGGTCGGGCTTCGACAGCAGCAGCCGGCACAGGGCCACCCGGCGCCGCTCACCGCCCGAGAGCACCGAGACGTCCGCCTCGGGGTCGGGAACGCGCAGCGCGTCCATGGCGATCTCGACCGTGCGCTCGAGGTCCCACGCGTCAGCGGCGTCGATGGCGTCCTGCACCTCGGCCATCTCGTCGTAGACCTTCTGCATCTCGTCGTCGTCGAGCGGCTCTGCGAGCTTGTTGGACAACTCGTTGAAGCGCTCCACGAGCCGGACGTGGTCGCCGAGCCCTTCGAGGATGTTGTCCCGGACGTTCTTCGACTCGTCGAGCTCCGGCTCCTGCGGGAGGTAGCCGACCGTCGCGCCCTTGGCAGGCCAGGCCTCGCCCTCGAACTCGGTCTCGATGCCGGCCATGATCCTGAGCAGCGTGGACTTGCCGGCCCCGTTGGGACCGATCACACCGATCTTGGCGCCGGGGAAGAACGACAGCCAGATGTTGGAGAGGATCTCCTTGCCGCCGGGGACCGTCTTGGTGAGGCCTTTCATGACGTAGATGTACTCAGGCACGGGCGACTCCGAGAGGTGGAAGAAGCGAAGGAACGACGTCGTCGAGGCTACCGAGGACGGCGACACGCCTACCGGCGCTTGACCTCGATGTGCACGTGCCCCCAGGGTCGGCCCGACACCCCGTCCACCTGAGACCAGAAGGGGAACTTGCGCGGTCCGTCCGCGATGACGGTCATCCCCGCCTCCACGTGGTCGCCGACGCGCACCTTGGCTCCCTCCATGTGCAGCACGCTGACGAGGAGGTGACTCGCGCCTTCGGGTCGGATGCGCATGCGGATGTCGGGGTACTTGCCGTACAGGGCGTAGTGCGTCACCTCCACGACCGTTCCGGTCACCGGGGAGCGAACGTCCTCCCCCGGGGCTTGGACGATGTCGATCGCGGACGCACGGGACGTGCCGCGCCCGCGGCTGGCCATGATGTGGGTCTTTGCCTCGCCGGCACGTGCCATCGGGAGCGCCACCGGGTACGCGGCCTGATGGAACCCCGCGTAGTGGACGCGATGACTCGGCAGGCGCAGCTCGACGCCGGACGCGGTGGCGAAGGCAGGCGTCTGGTGCTGGGCCTCCCACGCCCGCTTGACCTTGTCGCGGGCCAGGAACACCACACGCTTGGCGTCAACGGGCTCGAGGACCTCGCCGTAGCGGAGGCCGAGCTCCTGGGCGGCGCGCTCGAACTCCTTCACCTCCACGTGGTCCCCGAAGGCGAAGCCGACGGCTGCCAGGGCATCGGCAGCGTCGGCGCGCCCCGCCGCCAGCACGTTCGCTACATCGCCAGGGGTGAGGTCGCCCTCGATCTTCACCCCGAGGCGCTGCGCTGCCTCCCGGATGTCGCTCGGATCCGGCGCCTCTCCCGGACCGATCGCCGCGAGCGTGAACTGGTGCGTTGCGGCCTTCCAGGCGGCCCTGGCGAGTTCGCGAACGTCCTGCTCGCTGACAGGGTCGTCCAGTTCGACACCGAGGGTCGCGGCAGCCAGTTCGACGGTCGCTGCGTCAACGCTCCCAGGGACGGGGCGCCCCGCGGCGGCGAGCGCGATCGCGAGACCCCGGCCGCCGAGATGCCCGTCGGAGACGATGGCGGCGGTCGGAGAGTCGGCCTCGGGAGTGGCGGCGGCTTCTGGGGCCGCGGCCGCCGTCGCCCGCTGGGCACTGGCCGCAGTCGGGGCCTCGGCGGCCTTGACGCCGTCGGGGCCGGCCTGAGCGGGCTCGCCGGCCGGGGCCTCGCCACCGGGAACCGCGACCGGAGCGGCCGCAGCCATGGCGCTCACCCCGAGCGCGAACGCGGTTCCGAGACCCGCGAAGCTCGTGCGGATCGATCGTGCCCATCGGTGGCCCGCCCACGTCCCCTTCTGCATACCCCCAACCCCGTTGTTCGCTGACTCGCTGATGGATTCTCCCTCTCTTTGCCCAACGGCCCGCCGCCCCGCGGGAGTGCCCCTGTCCGTCTGGACGTGCGCTCAGCGCGTGGTGACCATCCGTACGGTGGTGCGGGGAACTTTCCGCGATCGCGGTTCGTTCAGCCACCCTCGCCGGAGCCGGGCCCGTCGCACGTCACGAGAGCATCCACTCGACCACCAGGAAGCTCAGCAGCGCGGCACCGAGGTAGAGGATCGTCAAGAGCAGCGTCGCTGGCAGCACGGTCCAGGCCGGTCGTTCGCGCAACGTCAGGAACATGTCGTAGGACGCGACCGACAGCAGCACCTCCGCCGGAACGATGTACAGCGCCACCGCCCCGACCGTGGTCACGTTGATGGCCCGCCAGGCGGGGATCAGGTGGAACGTGGCCTCGGCTGCGACATAGACGACCGCCCCGACCAGCCCGGCCGTGACCGCACCACGGGCGCGCCCCCCGCGTTCCTCCGCGGCCATCCCTGCTGCCACCACGACGACCGTGGGGATCAGCCACAAGCCGACCATGTACCCGGTGACGGGGCCGATGTCGGGGAAGCCGTCGCGCGGGAAGGTCAGCGTCCCGAACTCGACGAGGAACCAGTCGGGAAGCACCTGCCAGACCGACAGCACCGCCCCGAACCCCCAGAGTCGCAGCAGCCACGAGCGCCCCCGGGCACGAGCCAGGACCGGGAGCGCCAGCCAGTACAGACCCACCAGCACGGCGATGCGCCAGCCCGGGCTCCCCGGTCCGACGAGCAGCACCGCGAGCGCCAGCGCCAGGTAGCCCGCATGGAAGGCGACGAGGTCACGCTCGGCCGGCGACATCCGCTCCCTCCTCATCGACCCGACGGCGACTGGGGCCGCGGGCCCTGTTGTACACGGCGACCGGCACCGGACCCCAACGCCGTACCCTCCGCGCCCCATGCCGACCGCCCTCGCCGCCACGATCGTCTTCGTCGCCTCGGCGGCGGTGCTGGTGCTCGAGATCCTGGCGGGGCGCCTGCTCGCGCCGTACGTGGGGATCACCCTCGAGAGCTTCACGGCGATCATCGGAACGGTCCTGGCCGGCATCGCGACCGGGAACTGGCTCGGTGGGAGGCTGGCCGACCGCTACGAGCCACGGTCGTTGCTGGGACCGATGCTGGTGCTGGGCGGGGCGCTCGCGTTCCTCACGATCCCGGTGGTGGACGGGTTGGCCGCCGGGGCACGGGTCGCAGATCCAGGGACCATCGTGCTGCTCGCCGCCAGCGGCTTCTTCGCACCGGCGATGGTGCTGAGCGGGGTCACACCCACGGTCGTGAAGATCCAGCTCGGATCCCTCGAGGAGACCGGCCGCGTCGTGGGCCGGCTGTCCGCCATCGCCACCGCGGGGGCGATCGCCGGAACGTTCGTCACCGGGTTCGTACTGGTGGCCGCGTTCCCCACCCGGGCGACGATCCGGCTGCTGGCCGCGGGGCTGGCGCTCGGCGGTGTGCTCCTGTGGCTGCGGCTGCGCCGGTGGCGGGAGCTCACGGTCGGGGGCCTCGTCGCCGTCCTCGTTGCGGGTGGGCTCTCGTTCGCCGCGGCTGACCCGTGCCAGTACGAGTCCGCCTACTTCTGCGCCCGCGTGGTCACCGATCCGGACCGCGCATCGGGGCGAACGTTGTGGCTCGACACCGTGCGGCACAGCTACGTCGACCTCGAGGATCCGACCCACCTCGGCTTCACCTACTCACAGACCATGAGCGACGTGCTGGCAACCGTCGCCCCACCCGGCGCCCCGCTCGACGTCGTCCACGTCGGAGGGGGCGGCTTCACCCTCCCCCGCTACCTGCGGGCCACCCGGCCGGGGTCGGATCACATCGTCCTCGAGCTGGACCCCCTGCTCGTGGAGATCGGTCAGGACCAACTCGGGCTGGAGCTACGCGACGACATCGAGGTGCGGACCGGCGACGCGCGGCTGACCCTCCGCGATGTTCCCGACGGCAGCGCCGACGTCGTGGTGGGCGACGCGTTCGGTGGCGTCGCCGTGCCGTGGCATCTCACCACCCAGGAGTTCCTGTGGGAGGTCCGGCGGGTCCTCACCAGCGGCGGGGTCTACGTCATGAACCTCATCGACCACGAACCGCTCGCCTTCGCGCGAGCCGAGGTGGCGACGTTGCGGACGGTCTTCGAGCACGTTGCCGTCCTCGCCCCGCCAGCCCGGCTCCGCGGGGAGGAGGGCGGGAACTTCGTGATCGTGGCGTCGGACGGCGAACTGGACGTCGCGGCCATGCTCGCCCGCAACGAGGCACGAGGCGACGACGAGGCGGCACTCGTCGACGAGGAGCTGGAGGCCTTCGTGGACGGGGCGCAGGTCCTGACCGACGAGCACGCCCCGGTCGATCAGCTGCTGACGCCCTACGGCCCCTGACACCCGGCTCGTGCGGAGAACGCACGACGAGGAGTGGCCGGGCACGCAACACGCCGAACGGGCGTTCGAATGAGTGAACGCCGTGCAACCCGAGACGCGAGCCGGGCGTCCGAGACGGCGACACGCCCCTCCACCTTCCTCCCACGGAGCATCCTCGTTGACCCGTTCACGTACCCGCCCCATCACGAGCGACGTCCGCGTCCAGCGGCGCGGCCCACGGCCGCCGCGCTGGCTCGGCGTCCTCCTCCTCGGCCTGGCCGTGGCAGCCGTCGGCGTCGCCACGCTGCTGCTGTCCCACACCGGTGTGCTGCGCGGCGTGACCGTCGCCGGGATCGACGCCTCCGGCATGTCCCGTACCGAGCTGGTGTCAGCGCTCGAACCGGTCGTGGCGGACGCAACGGTGGACCCGGTCCACTTCCAGCACGATGAGGTCACCCTGGACGTGCTCCCGGCCGACACGGGCTTCGGCCCGTCGGTCTCCTCGACCGCCGACGCCGCCTGGGCGGTCGGACGGGACGGCCACCTCGGGGCGCGCCTCTGGGACCACGTCGCGAGCCTGTGGCGGGGCGTCGACATCCCCATCCAGGGCGAGATCGACGCGGTCGCGCTGGAGGCGACCGTCGACGAGCTCGAGTCGGCCGTCGCGATCGAGGCCTTCCCCGGCGACATCTCCGCCGATCCCGAGACGCTGGCCGTAACGGTCGAGGCACCCGCCGAGGGGTTCGCGGTCGACCGCGGGGCGCTCGAGGGCGATCTCACCGCCGCGCTCCGCACCCCTGGCGTCGAGTCGCTCGAGATCCCCGGCACCTACCTCCTGCCCACCACCACGATCGCGGACGTCGAGGCGGTCGCGGCGCAGGCCCGCCGCGCGCTGACCGAGCCGTTCGAAGCATCCATCCCCGCCGTGGACCAGGTGGTGGTCCTGCAGCCGCGCGACCTCGCCCCCCTGCTGACGGGCACGCTGGTGGCGGACGAACTCGTGCTGTCGGTGGACGAGCAACTCGTCACCGCCGCGTTCGGTGAGCGTGTCGACCTGTTCGACGTCGCGCCCCGCGATGCCACCTGGGACCTGCCCCGGGCGCCGGCAGCGAACCTCGACACCAAGGGTGACGTGACGTGGAGCCCCGTCGACGTCGAGGCGAGCGTGGTCCCGTCACGGCCTGGCCGGGCGTTCGACGCCACGGCGATCGCGACCCAGATGGCAGACGCCTTCGCCGACGGCGAGCACGAGGCGAGCTTCGACCTGCCGATGGTCGAGCCGGAGTTCACGACCGCCGACGCCCGTGCCTACGGCCTGAGCGAACTACTGGGCACCTTCACCACCCACCACGCCCCGAACCAGCCTCGGGTGACCAACATCCAGCACTTGGCAGACGTGATCGACGGCACCAGGGTCGGGCCGGGCGAGCAGTTCTCGGTCAACCAGCTGTCGGGTGAGCGGACCTGCGACAAGGGCTACGTCGAGGACGCCATGATCCTGAACCACAAGCTCGTCGACGTCTGCGGCGGCGGGGTGTCGCAGTTCGGCACCACCATGCTGAACGCCGCCTTCTTCGCTGGGCTGCCGATCGACCAGCACAAGGCCCACAGCCACTACATCGGCCGCTACCCGAAGGGCCGCGAGGCGACACTCAACTACCCCTCCCCCGACATCGACGTGCGATGGACCAACGACACCGGCAACGGGATCTTCATCCGAACCTCGTACACCGACACGTCGATCACGGTGTCGATCTACGGCACCTCCGAGGTCAGCGAGGTGTCTGCCCGTCACAGCGCCCCGTTCCGGTACCGCGACGCCCCGACGGAGTACGTCGAGGATCCGGCGCTCGAGCCCGGCGAGGAGCGCGTGGTCGAGTCCGGCATCGACGGCTTCGACATCGAGGTGACGAGGACGATCCGCCGAGCCGGCGGTCAGGTCGAGAGCGAGGACTTCTTCACCCGCTACGTCGCGATCCCCGAGATCGTGCACCGCAACTCCGCGGAGCCGGAGCCCGAACCGGAGCCGTCACCGTCGCCGTCACCGAAGAAGACGAAGGACGCGGACGACGAGGGTGACTCCTCGCCCGAGCAGGACGACGAGGCGACACCCTCGCCCTCGCCTTCTGGGTGACCCCGCGGGTGGTCGATAGCCTCGGCGGCCACTGTTCGAAGGATCCCGATGCTGGCTCGACGCCTCGCCGCTGCCTCCGCCGCGCTCGCGGTGCTGGTCACGGCATGCGGGGACGGCGAGGCCCCGACGGGTGAGTCGTCCCCCTCTCCGTCGGCGACGGTGACGCCGGCCGGTCCCACCGCCCCCGGAACGACCGCGAGCCCGTCTCCCTCCGACACGCAACGGGACGTCACGGCCTCCATCGTCGTGTCGGGCGGCCAGGTCCAAGGTGGCGTCCCGAAGATCGAAGTGGCGGCCGGCGACGAGGTCCGCCTGGAGATCACCTCCGACAAGGCCGACGAGATCCACGTCCACGGCTACGACGTCTTCGCCGACGTCGGGGCGGGCGAGACCGTGACGGTCGAGTTCACCGCCGACATCACCGGTCAGTTCGAGATCGAGTTCGAAGGGAGCCACCGCAAGCTCGCCGACCTGGTCGTCGGGGGATGACCATGCTGCTCGCACACGGCGTCGGGGTCCGCGGCGACCTGCCGCTGCCGCTCTGGATCGTCTCCTACGGCGCCGCCGCGGTGCTCGTGATCACGTTCGTCGGACTCGTGCGGGGATGGAAAGAGCCCCGGCTGGAAGACGGCGGCGTCGGTCGCCCCCTGCCCGGTTGGGTCCAGGGTGCTGCCACACCGGTCGAGTGGCTGCTACGGATCGTGGGGGTGGCTGCGCTGGCGGTCGTGGTGGTCGCCGGGCTGACCGGCCCGGAGACCGGCGGGAGCAACTTCGCCCCGTTCATGCTCTACGTCATCGTCTGGGCCGGCGGGATGTTCGTGTCGGGGTTCGTCGGCAACGTGTGGTCGGCGCTCGACCCGGTCGAGACCGTCCGCAAGGGGCTGCCGGTGGACGAGGACGCGCCGGACGTGCGCGCGCGGCTCGGGCTCTGGCCCGCGGCCGTGCTGTTGCTCCTCTTCACGTGGCTCGAGCTCGCCTACTTCGAGCCGGCCGATCCGTTCGCCGTCACACTCATGGTGGTGGTGCTGATCGCCGCACCGGTGCTCGGAGGGCTCTGGTCGAGCAGCTGGTGGCTGCGGGGGGCGAACGCCTTCGGGGCCTTGTTCCGACTGCTCGCGACGATGGCGCCGTTCCACCGCGACGACGAGGGGGTGCTGCGGGTCCGCGCCCCGCTCTCGGGGCTCCCCCGGCTGAACCCGATCCCCGGGACGGTCGCACTGATCCTGGTGGCGCTCGGCTCCACCACCTTCGACGGCTTCACCCGCACGACCATCTGGGAATCGGTCGCTGCGGGCAAGACCGGCTGGACCGGCACCGCGATCGCGACGCTCGGGCTGCTCGTGATCACCGGCATCGTCGCGGCGATGTACCTCGGCGCGATGGCAGACGCAGCCAAGGGCACCGAGCATTCCACCGGCGATCTCGCGCGTGCCTTCGCCCACACCCTGATCCCCATCGCACTGGGTTACGCGGTCGCCCACTACTTCTCGCTGCTCGTCTTCGAAGGACAGCAGGCCATCAAGCTCGCCTCGGACCCCTTCGACCTCGGGTGGGACCTGTTCGGCACCGCTGACTGGACCCGCAGCTTCTCTGCGGTGTCTGCGGCGACGATCGCCTGGGTGCAGGCCGGCGCGATCGTGCTCGGCCACGTCGCGGCGGTGGTCCTGGCCCACGACCGCGCGATCGCACTGTTCCCCCAGAGGAAGGCCACGGAGAGCCAGATCGCACTGATGATCGTGATGGTGGTCTACACGATGGGTGGACTCGGGCTGCTGCTCGGGGCCTGAGAACGAACGGCGAGGCCAGCCGCCCCGAACAGCACGAACCCCGCCGCATGGGCGGGGTTCGGGGTGTAGGCGAGGTTGCCGGTCAGACCGGACGGACCTCGGTCGCCTGGGGGCCCTTCTGGCCCTGGCCGACGTTGAACTGAACGCGCTGGCCCTCGTCGAGGGTCTTGTAGCCGTCCATCTCGATCGCGGAGAAGTGGACGAAGAGGTCCTCACCGCCCTCGGCCGGGGTGATGAACCCGTAGCCCTTCTCGGCGTTGAACCACTTCACAGTTCCTTCTGGCATGTTTCTGTTCCCATCTTGTTGCTCAGCGCGTCCTCGGGTAGTTCCGACATCGTTGGAGGAACATGACACCCCGAACGGGCGCTTGACATGGTCAGGCTACCGCCTGGGCCCACGTCTTTCCACGCCGGTCGCCCCAACGGACGGGGACCACGCCCTGCGGGCGCCCACGCGGCTGGTTCAGTCGACGTCGACGACGACGGAAGGCCCCACGGGGGTGGACTGGCACGGACGCGACGAGACCCCGCCGGGCTGGGACGTCAACCCCTCGTCGTGGGCCGAACGGATGCCCATCATCGTCCTCGGCTTCGTGGGGTTCCTCATCGCGATGTACCTCACCGCCTTCCAGTACGAGTGGATCAACTCGGTCTGGGAGCCGTTCTTCGGTGACGGCAGCGAGGAGATCCTGACCTCCGAGGTGTCCGACGTGCTGCCCATCAAGGACGCCGCACTCGGGGCGATCGGCTACATCCTCGACGTGGTGACGGGGGCCATGTTCGGCCAGGCACGGTGGCGCAAGCAGCCGTGGATCGTGATCCTCTTCGGTCTCGCGGTCGGCCCCCTGGGGGGTGGCAGCATCCTGCTGGTCATCCTCCAGCCGATCCTGCTGAACAACTTCTGCACCCTGTGCCTCACGACCGCGGTGATATCGGTCGTGATGATCGGGCCGGCGATGGACGAGGTACTGGCGAGCATGCAGTTCCTCCGCCGCGCCAAGGAAGAAGGCCGCTCCGTGTGGCGTGCGTTCTGGGGCGTCGGGGACTCGACCGAACTGACCGCGGCCGGCAGGAACGCCTGATGTGGCCTCGACTCGTCAACGTCGCGATCGGCATCTGGCTGATGTTCGCACCTGCGGTGCTCGGCTACTCCACCACGTCGGCGCTGGCCGAAGCCTCCGACCGCATCATCGGCCCGCTCGTTGTCAGCGCCTCCATCGCCGCCATCTGGGACGAGATCCGGCCTCTGCGCTGGGTGAGCGTGTTCCTCGGCGGGGCGGCGATCGTCCTGCCGCTGGTGCTGGGCCCGTTCCTCGGCTGGCCCATCGACGGGGCCGTCAGCAGCATCGTGAGCGGGGCGCTCATCATCGTGTTCGGGCGGATCCGCGGCCCGATCGACAACGAGTTCGGCGGGGGCTGGAAGTCCACCTGGCGGGACGACATCGACACGATCCGCGACGACCCCTACGGCCGCGAGATCGAGCAGACCCAGCACGGGTTCCCGGACTCGTAGAGCCTGGAAAGCATCCTCTCGGGAGGCCGCCGCTACTCGGTGGCCGCCACCGACGGCATCAGGCGGCGCAACGTGGTCTCGAGGACCATGTCGCCGAAGCAGCGGTCGATCGAGTAGGCGTCCTCGTACTCGATGTAGGCCGGCCCGCTCTCGGCGAAGCCCGCCCCCTGCCCAGAGGCCGGGTTCGTGGCCGCCTCGAACGACTGGAGGATGTAGCCGAGGGCGTCGTTGGCCTGTGCGAGCGGCATCGCCAGCGCCCCGCCGTGGTCCTCCTTGGCCTTCTCCTTGATCACGTTCGTGAGGTTCGAGAACAGCTCGCCGGGACCCGAGGTGATGAACAGGTCGTCGCCGATCCGGGCGGCGTTGGCAGCCACCTCGACCGACACGGCCGACGCGGACGTGCAGGGCGCCTCGTTGGGGCGCTCGCCGGTGCGAACCTGCGCCGGCTGCTCGACGAACTTGCGGTCGAAGAACCCCGGGAAGCCGAGCGCCGTCAGTGGCACGTTCGTGGCGGGCTGGTTCCAGATCTCCTGTGCGGTTTCGATGTCGGTCAGATCGATCTGCCGCCCGTCACCGACGGCGGGAACGAGGTCGGCCAGTGCGCGACCCATGTCGACACTTCCCTCGCCCTCGTGGCGCTCGTGCGCCGGGAAGCCGACGGACATGTTCCCGAGTCCGGTCATGAAGTGGAACCCGATGCCACCGAACCGTTCCTCGAGACGGGACTCGAACACGACCGGCCAGTCGCCGTGGGCCACGCCGGGAACGACGTCCAGGGTCGTGGGGTGGGCGGCGTAGGTACCGATGGTGGCGATGACATCCTGCCCCCCGGGGGTGTAGGCACGCAGCCACGTGAGCTGCTGCTCCTCGGCCGCCCGGTAGGTGTCGCGACGCTCGTGGTTGAACTGGCGCGCCTCGACCTCACCGACCTCGAGCCTCGCGACCCGCATCGAATCGACGGCGCGACGGACCGACTCCTCGATCGCGTCGGTGGCCTGCTGCATGTACCAGTCGGGCACGAAACCCCAGCCCCCGATGAAGTCCATCGCGGTGTGGCTGTGTGTCGAGTGGAAGATGAACGCCGACAGGTCCGTCCCGAGCTCCGCTGCCAGCCGGGCTCGGATCTCCTTGAAACCGCAGTCGGCGCACTTGGACGCGTAGTCCCAGAACCAGCCCTCGGCGTCGATCACGGTCAGGAACACGGGGTCTTCCCCGTCGCTGATCGCGACCGTCCGCGCCCAGAGGCCGTACTCGTCGTCGAACTCGACCAGGGCGTTCATCGGGCCGATCCCGTACCCGCCGGCGTAGATGCAGTCGGGGTTCTCGGGCCAGGGCGAGCCGGCGTTGACGACGTGGCTCGCGTTGGACGGCACGTCGCTGAAGAGGTTCTCCGACAAGGTCTCGCACTTGCTCTGGTCCTGCTCCCACGTGCCGCCGTACGCCTCGGGCTGCGGCTCCAACGACACCTTGGCGGCGCCGACGTGGTAGAGGCCCTGCTGGAGCTTGCCCTTCGGCAGCTTCGCGTCCCCAGCTTCGAGCAGGTTCAGGGGGTCCGATGCGGCGGTCGGGGTCGGGACGTCACCGGGGGACGGGGCGTCCCTGAGGTTGCTGTCAGCGACCTCGGTGGTCTCGGCGGTCTCGTCGACCGGAGCCAGGCTGGCGCCGGCCCAGGCGACGGAGACCAGCAGCGCACCGGTGGCGGTCGAGACGGTGACGCGACGAAAGAGGGTCTTCATGTCTGCCTCGAGCGGGGCGGGGCATCAGATGGGGGTCACCAGAGCAGTTCGCCATCCGAGCCGTGGATTCCTGCCCGGCGGCGAACGCCAGAGTGGCCCTCACGGTTACCCTCGAGCGGTCCGTCCCCGTCCCCGTAGCTCAGTTGGACAGAGCAGCCGCCTCCTAAGCGGCAGGTCGCAGGTTCGACTCCTGCCGGGGACGCTGCCCGCGCGATACTCCGTGCGTCTCTGGACCTACTGGAAGAGGCTGTGGCCCA
Organism: Nitriliruptorales bacterium; assembly: GCA_033722375.1. Classification (GTDB taxonomy): domain Bacteria; phylum Actinomycetota; class Nitriliruptoria; order Nitriliruptorales; family Nitriliruptoraceae; genus JAWVZB01. The sequence continues at coordinate 18,112 of JAWVZB010000052.1, forward strand.
GGAGCTGCTGGAGCCGCTGACGACGACGGGCGACCCGGAGGTCGGGGCCGGCGTCCGCCACCAGCTCCACGGCCTCCATCAGCTCCATCGGATCGAACGGCTTGCGGACGTAGGCATCGCAGCCGGCGTACCACCCGGTGACCTCGTCATCGACGCTGTCCCGAGCGGTGAGCAGCACGACCGGCACGTCGAACCGGTACGCATGTGACCGGAGATCCTGCAAGAGATCCAGTCCGTTCAGACCGGGCATCACAACATCGAGGATCACGATGTCGGGCGTCGGTCGCGTCAGGTCCGTCAGCCGGACCCACGCCTCGACCGGATCGGCGAAGGCCTCGAGGTAGTGCTCCCCGTCGGCTTCGAACACACTCGCGACGAGCGACAGGATCGCCGGATCGTCGTCCACCATCATGATGCGCATCGCGCGCCTCCCCCTGCACCACCAGGTATCGGCACGAGCGAGCGAAGCCTTGAGGGTGAGGGAGCGTCCCTTCGGACATGGTTGGCCGGACGCCAGTACTAGCGTTGGCCCCGCCGTCGTCGGAGAGGGAGGCAACGCGTGTCCGGAGCGGCAATCGGGTTCGTGGCAACGATCGTGGCCGCGGTCACGTTCTTTGTGCTCGCCTTGCTCCAGCTGCGCCGCGTGACCGGAGCGAGCGAGCCGATCGACGACGACGCTGACGGGTCGTGAAGGACCGCCCCGCGCTCGAGCCGCAGGAGACGACGCTCGCGAGATCGCTCTCCGAGTTCGACATCACGATGATCGGTGTCGGCGCCATGATCGGCGCCGGGATCTTCGTTCTCATCGGGATCGCTGCTGGGGCCAGCGGCCCCGCCGTGATGCTGGCACTGGTGCTGAACGGGGTCGTCACCCTGTTCACGGCCATGGTGTACGCCGAGCTCGGGTCCGCGATCCCCGAGGCCGGTGGCGGCTACCTGTGGGTCAAGTCCGCACTGGGACCGTCACAGAGCTTCCTCGCCGGCTGGATGTCGTGGTTCTCCCACGCCGTGGCCGGGGCGCTGTACGCCCAAGGGTTCGGGTCGTTCATGCAGGAGCTGCTGCACCAGGTCGGTCTGTCGTTGCCCGAGGTGCCCGTGATCGGCTTGGACCGCTGGATCGGCGTCGCGATCGTGGTGGTGTTCCTCGGCATCAACCTGCGGGGCGCGTCGGAGACCGGGCTCGCCGGCAACATCATCACCCTCGCCAAGGTCAGCGTCATCGGGCTCTTCATCGCGTTCGGCATCGCGGCCATCGCCGGTTCGCCCGCCGAATCGTTCGATCGTTTCGATCCCATGTTCCCCGAGGGCTTCGGGGGGGTACTCGTCGCCATGGGCATCACGTTCATCGCCTTCGAGGGCTACGAGATCATCGTGCAGGCCGGCGAAGAGGTGAAGGAGCCGTCGAAGACGATCCCCAAGGCGATCTTCAAGAGCCTCATCATCGTGATCCCGATCTACGGGCTGGTCGCCTTCACCGCGATCGGCGCGGTCGCCCCCGAGGGGGGACAGCCGACCTGGCAGTTCCTCGGCGAAGCCAAGGAACTCGGACTCGCGGAAGCCGCCGCCCGGTTCATGCCCGCAGGGACCATCATCATCCTCGTCGGGGGCCTGTTGTCCACGATCTCGGCCCTGAACGCGACGACCTACTCCTCGACCCGGGTCTCGTTCGCGATGGGCCGCGACGGCACCCTCCCCAGTGCGTTCGAGAAGGTCCACGACCGCTTCAAGACACCCTACGTCGCACTGGCAGCCACCGGGGTCCTCATCATCGCGATGGTGATCTCCGTGCCGATCGAGGACGTCGCGGCCGCCGCGGACGTCATGTTCCTGCTGCTGTTCCTGCAGGTGAACTACGCGGTCATCAAGATCCGTGGCGAGATGGGGGACCGCATCGACTACGGCTACCGCATGCCGTGGTTCCCGGCCATCCCCATCATCGGGATCGCCTCCAACACCGGCCTCGCGATCTACCTGTTCTTCTACAGTCCGCTCGGCTGGGCGGCGGCAGCCGGCTGGATCGTGGTCGGGCTGCTCGTCTTCTACGCCTACGCCCGGGGACGCGCAGAGGAGGACGCCGCCCCGCAGATCACCTTCGAGCGCAAGCGCGGGACCCGCGCAGAGGAGACCATCCTGGCGCCGGTCGCGAACCCCGACCACGTGGAAGCGGTCGTCGGCGTCGCGATCGCGCTTGCCCGGCAGCGCGACGCGGAGGTCGTGGTGCTGAACGTCATCCAGGTCCCTCCCCAGGTGCCGATGTCGGCGGGGCGGGCCCGGACCTCGGAGGCCGAGCCCGTCATCGAGGTGGTCGAGGAGATCTCCGAGCGGGTCGAGGACGTGACCTTGAACACCGTGGTCGGCATCGGCCGGCGGATCTCGTCGGTGATCTCCGAGGTCGCTGAGCGGGAGAACTCACACACGATCGTGATCGGGTGGCACGGTCATGCCCATGAGGGCCGTGTCCGCGGGTCGGTCGCCCAGGAGGTGCTGCTCGGGGCAGAGCGAGACGTGCTGCTGGTCCGCGACCGCGGCCTGCCGTCCCGGGTGGATCGGGTCACGGCCGCGGTCAGTCCGGGGATCCGGGGGCCGGACACGACCCGCACCGGCGTTCGGCTCGCGGCCGGGTTCGACGCTGACCTCCGACTCCTGAACGTGGTCGCAGCGGGCAGCGGCCACGCCGAGGAGATGGAAGCGTGGCTCGAGGACGTCCGCGACGACCTCTTCGCAGACGAGGACGAAGACCAGACTGGGCAACGGCTCCGTCGGCACCGGATCTCCACGGAGGTCATCGAATCGGATGACTTCGTGCGTGCGGTCCGGGACGCGACCGACGAGCCGGAGCTCCTCGTCGTCGGCGCAGCCAGGGACTGGTACCGCCGCGACAACCTCGTGGGCAAGGTCGTCGACGACCTGACCAACCGGGCCGACAACACCGTCGTCGTGGCCCGGCCCTACGAGCCACGCCCCGTGACGTGGTGGCGCCAGCTCCTGGCGCTGCTCAGGGGACGCCGACGCGACCGGTCCCGACTGAGCTGATCAGTCCGGGAGATCAATCTTCTGGAACAGCGGCTGGGCCTCGCCGAGTTCGGTCCCCGGGGTGACCTCACGCCGCTGCCATCCGTGGGCCTGCGCCCCGCCCTCGTGGCCGAGCAGCCCGAGGATCGTGTCGGACGAGTTGGGGGTGTAGGGGGCGAAGGCGATCGCGATGCCGTCGATGGCCTGGAGAGCGGTGTAGAGGGTCCGACCCGTCCGCTCGCGGTCGGTCTTCGCGGTCTTCCATGGCTCCATGCGGTTGAGGTAGGCGTTGGTCGCCTGCGCGGCGGCGAGCGCCTCCTTCAGCGCCGCTCGGAGCTCGACCTTCTCGAGCAGGTCTGCGGCCGCTGCGAGATGGCCGTCCACGGTGTCGAGCAACGTCGTGTCCGGCTCCTCGAGCTCCCCGGGATCCGGGACGGTGCCGGCGAAGTTCTTGTGTGTCATCGCGAAGACCCGGTTGACGAGGTTGCCCCAGTCGTTGGCGAGCTCGTCGTTGATGCGACGGATGAGCTCGGCCTCGGAGATGTCGGTGTCGGTGTACTCGGGAAGGTTCGCGGCGGTGGCGTAGCGCAGCGCGTCGGGCTGGTAGCCCTCCTCGAGGTACTCGAGCACC
>JAWVZB010000053.1:0-21434 GCA_033722375.1 Nitriliruptorales bacterium
CGGCGCGAGGTTCGAGGGTCATCCGAACCTCCCGGTGTCGCCGGAGGCGCGGACCGAGCCGCAGGCGAGGGAGCACGCACGGCGCGAGGTTCGGCATCAGCCGAACCTCCCGGTTATGTAGTCCTCGGTGCGGCGGTCGGAGGCCTGGGTGAAGATCTTCTCGGTGGTGTCGAACTCGACCAGCTCGCCGGTGCGCTCGCCCTTGCGGTCGTCAACGTCGACGGTGAGGAACGCGGTGTAGTCGGAGACCCGGGCGGCCTGCTGCATGTTGTGGGTGACGATCACGATGGTGTAGTCGTCCTTGAGGTCTCGCATCAGATCCTCGATGCGCAGCGTGGCGATGGGGTCGAGCGAGGAGCAGGGCTCGTCCATGAGGATGACGTCGGGCCGGACCGCGATGGTCCGGGCGATGCAGAGCCGCTGCTGTTGGCCGCCCGAGAGCGCGAGCCCGGATTCGTTCAGGCCGTTCTTGACCTCGTCCCACAGGGCGGCGCCTCGCAGGGCCTGTTCGACGACGTCGTCGAGGTCGTCGGTCTCTCCGAGCAGCCGCGGCCCGAAGGCGACGTTGTCGTAGACGGACTTCGGGAACGGGTTGGGCTTCTGGAAGACCATGCCGATGCGCCGGCGCACCTCGACCGGGTCGACGTCGGGGCCGTAGATGTCCTGGCCGTGATAGGCGACGGTGCCTTCGACCCGAGCCGAGGCGATGAGGTCGTTCATGCGGTTGAGACAGCGGAGCAGGGTCGACTTCCCGCAGCCGCTGGGTCCGATGAGCGCGGTGATCTCGTTCTGGGGGACCTCGAAGGAGATCCCGCGGACGGCGGTGAAGTCGCCGTAGTGCACCGTCAGGTCGGTCAGTTCGAAGACCGGGTCCTCGAAGTCGAGACGGGAGGGGTCGTGGTCGCCGGTTCGGGCACCGACCTCGGGGGTCGTATCGTGTTCGCGTTGTTGCACGCTGGTCTCGATCGAGGAAGGTCCGGTGGTGGGATCCATCGAGGTTCCCGGTCGACGACGCTCGTGCAGACCGGGGCGCGATCCTGCGCACAGTCTGCCCCGGCGTCACCGGGTTTGTACCCGGGGCAGGTGAACGTTCGGTGAACGGAACCCTTCGATGACACACGAACCAGACGAGTCGCCGTGAACGAGGGTCGCTGGGAGGACGATCGCGGCGGCCACCTGTGGAAGAAGGACCGCGAGGTCGTGACCGACGACGGTGCGCGGATCCGCTACACGGTCCGGGGACCAGAAGACGGCCCGTGGCTGGTTCTGGCGGCAGGCTTCCTGTGCCCCGACAACTTCTGGATGTTCATCGGCCCGAGGCTCATGGAGCGGTACCGCGTCGTCGTGATGAACTACCGCGGAGTCGGGGCGTCGAGCCACCCTCGTCCACCCGGCTACCGGACCGTCAACGTCGACAAGGAGGACTACACGATCGGCAAGTTCGCGGGCGACGTGACGGCCGTGATCGAAGCCGAGGATGCGTCAGAGGTCACGGTGCTCGGTCACTCGATGGGGGTGCAGGTCGCGCTCGAGCTGTGGCGGCAGCAGCCGGAGCGGGTGGCAGCGTTGGTACTCGTGACGGGACCGTACGCCTCGCCGCTTCACACCTTCTACGGCTCGAAGCTCGGAACCCACCTGTTCCCGTTCGCCTACCTGGGGCTGCCGCTGCTCCCCCGCCCCGTCCAACGCGGGATCCTCAAGATCGTGCACACGCCGATCGCGATGCCGATCGCCCGCTTCATCCGGGCGCTGGGTCCGGACACGCCTGCCGAGGGGATGCACCTCTACTTCGAGCACCTCCGGAACGTCGATCCGATGATCGGTTTGAAGATCGCCCGTGGCATGCACGACTTCGACTCCGAGGCGTGGCTCGACCAGGTGGACGCCCCGACGCTGGTGGTCGTCGGCAGCCGGGACACGTTCTCACCGCCGGAGCTCGGGCGCTTCATGGTCGACCAGCTCCCTGACGGCGAGCTGGTGGAGATCGAGGGGGGTACCCACGGGGCGCTCATCGAGTTCCCCGACGAGATCCACGACGCCGTGGTCGACTTCCTGGAGCGCCGCCTCGGTCACGGCGGGGCGTCCGCCGCCGTATCGAACCAGCGGTGATAGCTCAGTAGTCGACGCTGGCGTACTCGCGCAGTTTCTCGAAGCGGTGTCGGGCGCGGATGGCCCGGACGGTGCCCGACTTGCCCCGCATGACGAGCGACTCGGTGACCGCACCGAGCCCGTCGAAGGTCACGCCCTCGACGAGCTGACCTGGCGTGATCCCGGTGCACGCGAAGAAGCAGTCCTCGCTGTTGACGAGCTCGTCGACGGTGAGCTGCGCCTCGAGGTCGTAGCCGGCGTCGACGGCCTTGGCGCGTTCCTCGTCGTTCCGGGGCCACAGGCGCCCCAGCAGTTCACCGCCGAGTGCCTTGACCGCGCAGGCTGCCGTCACACCCTCGGGGGTCCCGCCGATCCCGTACAGGATGTCGACGCTCGGGCGCTCGTCCCAGGCGGCCAGGATCGCAGCGGCGACGTCGCCGTCGGTGATGAGCTGGAGCCGTGCGCCCGCCTCACGGATCTCCCGCTTGGCTTCCTCGTGACGGTCACGGTCGAGCATGATGACGGTGAGGTCACGGACCTCGCGGGACTTGGCCTTGGCGATGTTGGCGAGGTTCTCGTAGAGCGGGGCGTCGAGGTCGACGACGTCTGCGGCTTCGGCGTCGACGCAGAGCTTCTCCATGTAGACGCAGGGGCCCGGGTCGAACATCGTCCCCTGCGGTGCGGCGGCGATGACCGCGAGGGATCCTGGACGGCCCTCCGCGAGCAGCCGGGTTCCATCCACGGGGTCGACGGCGATGTCGACCTCGGGTGCGCTGCCGGAGCCGACGCGCTCGCCGTTGTAGAGCATCGGCGCCTCGTCCTTCTCACCCTCGCCGATGATGACGGTGCCGTCCATCTCGACGCTCGAGAGCATCTTGCGCATGGCGTCGACCGCGGCCTGATCGCCGGCCTCCTTGTCGCCCCGCCCCTGCCAGCGTGCGGCCGCGAGTCCGGCGGCTTCGGTGGTGCGCACGATCTCGATAGCGAGGTTTCGGTCCGGCTGCTCCTGCGGGGTCATCGCTCGGCTCCTGGTGCGGGCGCTCCGTGAGGTTCCGGGTCGCCGACTCTACTGGCGCCGGGGTCGGACGGTCCGCGGGAGGTCGTGGTCGAGCGACGGGGGCAGCCCGCCCGCTTCCTGCTGTGCGCGCAGCGCGTCGTTCTCGTAGGCGACCCTGTCACGCACCCCTTCGAAGTCGTTGAGGAACCGCTTCAGCAACTGGACGGCGTCGGGGTCTCTGGAGGCGACCTCCTCGAGCCAGCCGCGGGCGGTCTCGACCGCCTGACCGTCGTCGACGATCCGCTGCACGAACCCGGCAGCGCGAGCCTCGACCGCTGGGATGTCGCGACTCGACAGGACCCAGTCCTTCGCGATTCCGAGGCCGACCAGCCCGACCGTTCGCGCCGCCCCGACCGGGATGCCGTAGATCGCGCCGGGGAAACGGAACACGGCCGAGCGCCCCGCGAACCGAACGTCGCAGGCGGCCGCGGCCTCGGCCCCTCCGCCGATCGCGGGCCCTTCGACGGCGGCGGCGGTCGGGGCGCGGAAGTTCGACAGTTGCTCGTAGAACGTGGTGAACAGCTCCATGCGTCTGCGGCCGCCGTCGTCCATCGGTTCGCGGACGTCCGCGCCGGCGCTGAACGCCCCGTCGGCACCGGTCAGGAGCAGCCCCCGCAGGTCGTCGTCGCCGTCCGCATCGGCCAACGCATCCACGAGCGTGGTGAGCATCGACGAATCCATGGCGTTCTTGGCGTCGGGGCGGTGCATCACGACGACGTGGATCCGTCCGCCACCGGCGTCGATCGTGCGGGTGTCGAGCGGGGCGTCCACAGCGGGCCTTTCGCAGCGCCTCCCGAGGCTAGCCACCCCCCGTCGCTAGCCTCAGGGCATGTCCCACGCGACACGTCGCCACCTCGCCCGCATCGTGCGGCGCCCCGACTGCGACCTCGCCGAAGCCGCCGCGCTGTGCTGCATCGAGACCGATCCCGACATCGACGTGAGCGCGGTCGTCCTCCGGGTCGACGCGCTGGCTGACGGGCTGCGCTCGAGCGGCTTCACGCCGATCGAACCCGCCGCGGACGCGCGAGCACTCACCGCCTACCTGCATGGCACGCTCGGGTTCACCGGGGACGTCGCGACCTACCACGACCCCGACAACGCGCTGTTCACGCGGGTGCTCGACCGCAAGCGCGGCCTGCCGATCACGCTGTCGGTGCTGTACGTCGCGATCGCCCGGCGACTCCAGATCCCCGCCTTCGGGATCGGGCTGCCCGGGCACTTCGTCGCGGGGGTCGGGACCGAGGACCGCCCCGTCGTGGTCGATCCGTTCCATGACGGCGCCATCCTCGACGAGCGCACCGTCGCGCAGCGGGTCCATGCCGCCACCGACGGTCGCGTGTCGTTCACCCGCTCGATGCTGCGCCCCGCCACCCCGGCAACCATCGTCCGACGCATCCTCAACAACCTCACGCGGGACTTCACCACCGAGGGCGACTACCGCGAGGCGCTGTGGACGGTCGAGACCAAGCTGCTTCTGCCCGGCTCACCGCCCGACGACCACCGGGCGCGGGGAGAGCTGCTGCTCCAGCTCGGCCGGTTCCGTGACGCGGCCGACGCCTTCGAGACCTACGTCGAGCAAGCCCCCGACGACGCTCCGGACCGGGACGAGATGGCTGCCCGGGCGGTCCGGTCCCGCGCCAAGCTCAACTGACGCCGTCCTCCTCGACACTGATGTCGTTCTCCGCAGCCGAGGCATGGATCCATCCGCGCAGTTGCTCCGCCCCGAGATCCACAGCCTCGTGGTGCGCGCCCCGCAACTCCGTCTCTGCCTCGTCCCGCTCGCCGGCCGCGGTCAACGCTTCAGCATGCCGCCAACGCGCATAGAGACGCCAGTACGCCTCGACGGCGCGACCCCGCGCCTCGCGCCAGAGCTCCGGTTGGGCCTCTTCCCGTGTCCGTGACACCTCAGCCTCGGCCAGTGCGAGGTAACCCTCGGCCCACTGGCGTTCCCCCGGTGTGGCTGGTGTCTCGTCCTCGTAGAGCTCCTGCATCTCCCTGAGTGTCGTGACAGCGCGCTCGGCGTGATCGTCACGCTGGCCTTCTTCCTTGGCGACGGCCGCGTCGACTTCGACGCGGACGACCGAGTGGAGCATCTGGAGCGCCATCAGGGTCGGATCCCACTGGTGCCCGAAACCACCCACCTCCTCGCGTCCCCGATCCACCAAACGCTGCACGTCGTCCAGCCGCCCCTCGTCGGCGGCGATGGCGGCCTCGGTCATCCGTGCCCAGCTCGGGTACCAGGGACCGCCGATTCCGATGTCGTGGACGCGAGCCGCATCCTCTTTGGCTGCATCGAGTTGCCCCCGCATCCACCGCAGAGACATCCGGCTACAGAGGAAGAACCCCAGATCGGCCCCTTCCAGGTGGTACCGGCCGATGCGAGCGAGCATCGCATCCGCGCGATCCCACTTGCCGGCCATCACCGCATCGAACGCGACGTTGCTCAGCAGCACCTTGTCGGCCGGTCCGTGCAGAGGCCAGTCGCTGTCCATGGACTCGAGCAACTCCGCAACCAGCCGCTCGATGACGTCGCGACCAGCTCCTGACTGATCACGATGCATGGCGAGGAGGTTGTTCAGGCCGCGCTGACGGGTCGGAACATCATCGATCTGATGGGCGATGGAGGTGCCAGCCTCGAGCTCCCGGATCCCGGTTTCGACGTCGAGCTGGCAGAGCGACGTCCCCAGCGTGATTCGCGAGTCGGCTTCGATCTGCTCCGCCCCGGTCTCCTGTGCAAGCGCGACCGCCTCCCTGGCCAGCGGGATGGCCTCGTTATGCGCCCCGCCCAGCATGTGCAGCCGGGCCAGGGTGTGGACCGTGTCCGCCTTCGAGGACGACGGTGGCGCATCTGCCAGCAGAGCGTGCGCCCGTCGTGCCTCCTCACGAGCCTCCTCGAAGTCCGCCGCCTCCCACCACAGCGCGCCGGCCAGTTGGCATCGCAGGTCGGCCTCACGTGCCGGGTCGTCCTCGAGCTCGTCCAGGGCCAAGCGCAGGAGGTTGATTGCCCGGCTGTACCGGCCTGCCTGCGACGCGGTCTCCGCAGCACGCTGGAGAACGCCGGTGCGCTCGTGCTCGGTGTCGACCTTGGCCCACAGGTCCAGCGCGCGCTCGAAGTGGGTGAGCGCTTCGCTGAAGGCGGCGCTCTCGCGTGCTCGCTCTGCGGCACGGAGCGACGCGTCGAAGGCCGGCTGGAGCTCGAGCGCCGCGTACCAGTGATGGGCGAGTTCAGCATCCACCTGCCCAGCCCCTTCCGCGGCGAGCTCTGGCGTCTCCGAGAGCACCTCGGCCACTCGACGGTGGAGGGCGGTGCGCTCGCCAGGGAGGAGCTCGTCTTCGACGACCTCACGGACGAGGTCGTGACGGAAGCGGTACCCGGTCTCCTCGGCCACCAGCACGTGGCGGTCGACTGCGGGCCGCAGCAGTCGCGCCAACCGAACGGGGTCCTCGCCCGTCGCGGCGGCGAGCAGGCGGTGGTCGACCCGGCGACCGGCGACCGCAGCAACGTCCAGGACGTCCCGCACCTCGTCAGGCAGCCGACCCAGTCGCGAGCCGACCACGTCGCGGAGCCCCGCGCGGAGCTGGGCGCCCCCTCCCTCCTGCAACGCCGCGGTCAGCTCCTCGACGAAGAAGGGGTTCCCGCCGGAGCGCTGCACCACCTGCCGGAGCAGATCCGGCTCTGGATCAGCCCCCAGGATGCTGCGCAACTGCGCGCCCACCTCCTCCTCGCTCAGCGGCGCGAGATCGATCCGCACGACACCGGGGATCCGGGACAACTCCCCCAGGACATCGCGAAGTGGATGGCGGCGGTGGAGCTCGTCGGTCCGGAACGTCGCAGCGAGAAGCAGCCGCTCGTCGTGGAGGTTGCGGGCGAGGTAACCCAAGAGATCCAGGGTCGACCGGTCGGCCCAGTGGACGTCCTCGAACACCAGAAGTACCGGTCGATCACGGGAGAACCGCACGACGGCCCGGTGGACCCCGGCGAAGAGGAGACTCCGCTCCTGCTCGAGATCGACCGTCCTGTCCGGATCGAGCTCGCCGAGCTCGGGCACGATCCGGGCCAGACTCTGCTTCGCAGACCCCAGCACCTCGGACGATCGCTGGGGAGGGAGGTCCCGAACGAGCCTGCGCACCACCTGCGCGATCGGTGCGAACGGGATGGCCCCTTCGCCGAGCTCGAGGCAGCGGCCGACGAGCACATCGATCTCGTCCCCCACCTCCGCGACCACCGCCTGCAGCAGGCGGGTCTTGCCGACCCCCGCGTCACCCCCGAGCAGCACCACGTGGGGCTGGCCGCCCGCCGCCGCGCGGGCGAGGCCACGCAGTCCCGCCAGCTCCTCGGATCGTCCGATCAGCTCCTCGCTGCTGACACGACCGGCGGCGGTCGGGGGCCCGATCCCGGCACTGGGTCGTGTGCTCCCACCATCTCCGGAGCGTCGCTGGACCTCCAACGACGGATCTTGACGGAGCACCGCGGCGTGGACCTCACGAAGCCGCGGTGACGGATCCGCCCCGAGCTCCTCAGCCAGCGTCCGACGTGCCTGCTCGTAAGCCTCGAGTGCCTCGCCCTGCCGCCCCGACCGGTACAGCGCCACCATCAGGTGCGCCCACAGCCGCTCGCGGAGCGGATGCTCGTCCGCGAGCCGACGGAGCTCCCCGACGAGCTCGCCGCCACCGCCCCGCGCCAGATCCGCCTCGATGCGGGCCTCGATAGCGCGGAGCCGGGCCTCCTCCAGCCGGGTGACCTCGCCACGTAGCGCCCCGTGATCGGCGAGATCGCCGAACGGGCGCCCCCGCCACAGCCTCAACGTGTCACGGAGCAGCGACGCGGCCCGCTCCGGATCGCCCGACACGAGCCCCGTGCCTTCGTCGACTCTGTGCTCGAACCGGTGCACGTCGACCAGGTCCGGCTCGATACGCAGCACGTAGCCCTCGCCGTGCCGTTCGATCGCGGCCTCGATTCCCGCCTCGTCGAGGACGCCCCGCAAGTTCGAGACGTAGACCTGGAGCGACTGCTGGGGGTTGGCCGGCTCGTCGCCACCCCAGACGACGTCCGCCAGCGTGTCGGTCGGGACCACCTCGCCCGCCCGGGCCGCGAGCACCGTCAGAACCGCCCGCTGCTTAGGACCTCCCAGGGAAAGGCGATCCCCGTCCGCAGCCAGCTCCAGCGGACCGAGCACACGCAAGCGGGGCGCTCCGTCTCGTTGTTCGCTCGCCGCCACCACCGCTACGGACAGGTCTCGACGTGGAGGTACTGCTGACACTCGGCGTCGGTGAGCGCCCGTGTCACGCGAGATTCTGCGAGGTCGATCAGATCGTCGAGGGAGACCACGTAGAGGTGCATGCCACGATGGGAGTGGTTGGCGAGGAGGAAGCGACCATCCGGGCTGAACCGCACCCGTATGAGGTTGCTGGGGACCGACAGGGAGAACCGCACTTCACCAGTCTCGAGCTTCCGGAGCGACAGCGAGTCGTCGTGTCCGATCGCCAACAGGTCGTCGTGCACGGCGACCGTGGGCGTCCTGATGCTGTCGGTTGCGATCGCCTCGATGCGTTCACCCGTCGTCGCGTCGTACACGGCAACGGAGTCCTCGTCCCGACCAGCGCGCTGTATGGCGATCACGAGACGACCATCGTCGGTGAACACCGCATCCCGGATCGTGCCCGCACCGGTGATCTCCATCGACTGTTCGCCGGTGCGGGGATCCACGATCTCGCCGGTGCCGTCTCGATCCGAGCCGAATCCGCCGAAGAAGACACTCTCGCCGCCAGGCGTGAACGTCGCGCGGAAAACGTTGGCCGCTCCGGTCAAGGGGCGCGTGTACAGCTCCTCCCCCGTCCACGGGTCGACGACGCGTATTCCCGAGTTGCCAACCCACACCACCATCGAGGCGTCGTGGTTGACCGCGAGGTCGTTGCCGGCGACGTCGTAGCCGTCGACGGTGGCCAGGCGCTCGCCGGTCGCGGCATCCCACAGCTCGACCTCGTCCCGCCACTCGTCGACCTTCAGCTCGGCGAACCCCTTGGCGGAAGCGGTCACGATGGTCTCGCCGTCACCGCTGTAGCGGACCATGTGCGTGACGCCGACGGTCGGCAGGGTCAGCACCTCCTCCATGGTGTCGAGGTCGAACACGCGGACGTTGCCGTCGGGATGGCTGGTCGCCAGCCGTTGTCCATCCGGGCTGAAGCCGGGCCAGGTGGCGGCAGGAGCTGGCGCGACGGGAGCAGCGGCGTACTCGACCCCACCGTCCGTCGAGATGTCCCAGATCTTCGTGGTACCGCCCTGGCCGCTGGTGATGACCCTGGTTCCGTCGGGCGTCACCTCGACATCCCGTGGGATGTCCGCGTGGCCACCGAGCCGGAACAGTCGCCGCCCCGTGGCGAAGTCCCACACGCGGGTCTCGCTCTGACCGATCGTGATCAGTTTCTCCCCGTCGTGGCTGAACACCGCCCCGCCCTGCACCGGAAGGTCATGACCGGGCAGTAGCCGGAGCAGTTCACCGCTCGCGGCGTCAACGACCGAGATGTGGCCGCGAGCCGAACCGAGCGCGATCCGCTCACCGTCGGGGTGGTAGGCCACCGCTCCCGACCCCCCCGGTTCCACCGACGCGTCAGCAGACCAGGTGATCTCGCCGGACGCGAGATCCCACGCGGTGGTGACGTCGAAGAAGGTCGTCGAGACGAGACCGGTCCCGTCTGGACTGATGGCGTAGTCGAAGACGGCCACGTCGTGCTCGAGACGGTCGACGATCTCGCCACTCTGCGCATCCCAAACGCCGATGACCCTCCCCACCTCCACGGGCCCGTCGGGATCCTCGAGGAGCGTCCCCACCACGACGTCCCCGTTCGGGCCGTAGCGGGGACGTGCGATCGAGCCTTCGAGCTCCACCAGGGAGTCACCTGTGGCCGCATCCCGGATGAACCCCCGCGACCGCACGTCGGCCACGACCAAGCGGTCGCCGTCGGCGGAGAACGCGACGTCGTCGGGTTCGGTCGACACCAGGTCGCCCTCGTACACGATCGGGAAGCCTGCGTGCTGTCCTCCGACCGCCCAGATCCGCTCCCAGCCCTCGGGGTCCCACACGGACACGGTCCCGTCGACACCGAGGATCGCGAGACGACCGTCGGGAGCCATGCTGATGCCACCGCCGGTGGGGAGGGTGCGTTCGAACTGGGTGGCACGGACGGCACGACGCAAGGCCGCCTCGGCTTCGGGAACGACGACTCCGTCGCTGTCCTGCGTCAATCGAACCGCTTCGAGCCCCAGGAGGATGCCGAGCTCGGGATCCTCGTCGATCGCTGCGACCGCCGCAGCCGCCAGCTCACGGGCGTTCGCGAAGCGCTCCTGCTGCTGGGCGCGGTCCCGCTGCTGGAACGCGAACACGGACAGTCCCGCGGCGACGAGCGCGGCCACGACCGACAACACCGCGATCGCGCGCAGCCGCGTGACGGCACGACGCTCGAGCTTCGCCTCGCGCTCCTGGCGCTCCCGCTCCTCGGCCCGACGTTCGCGCTCGGCCGCCCGGCTGGCCTCGAGGAACTCCTTCTCGGCGCCGGCCAGGTGGACGTCCGAGTGCAGCGACCACGTCTGGAACTCGTCGAGCCGGGTCGAGGACAACAGGTACGCGGGGGCGCGCCCCGCCCGCTCCCACTCCGCGACCTCGGTGACGAGACGACGCTGCATCGTGAGGTCCTCGCGCGCCCCGTCGATCCAGCCGCGGAGGCGTTCCCAGGCGTCGAGCAGCGCCTCGTGGGCGATCTCGACGGTCGGGGCGCGGGTGTAGGGGTCGCGGTCGAACGTGAGCAGCCGGTGGTCGCCGAACACCTCGATGACGTGGTCGGCGGTCGGGGCGTCCCCGACGACGTCCACGAGCTCGTCCCGCAGGACCCGGCGGCGGGTGTCGGACGATCCTTCGGTCACCGTGACCAGCCGGAGGAAGATCTGCCGGGCGGCTTCGCGCTCGACAGGGTTGAGCTCCCCGAACAGTTCCTCCGCACGCCCCGCCAGCGCCCCCTCGACACCCCCGATGGCCGTGTACTCGTCGAGCGTGAGCCGACCGTCGGGGCTGCGGTCGACCAGCTCGGTGAGCGAGTACTGGAGCAGCGGCAGGGCACCGGGCTCGTCGGTGACGTCGTGGACGATCTCGGAGACGAGCTGGGGCTCGAGCTCGATCCCAGCCCGCTGCGCGGGTCCGGTGATCGCCCGCTCGAGCTCGGAGGAGCCGAGCCCCGTGACCGCGACGGTGTGCTCGGCGACCAGCTCGCCGAAGGACGGGTCGAGCAGCGGATGGTCGTAGAAGTCGGCCCGGAGCGTCACCACGGCGCGCAGCCGGCTGGACGGGTCGGTCACGGCGGTGCGGAGCTGGCGCAGGAACACCGTGCGGTCCTCGACCCGCGATTGGGCGAACGCCTCCTCGAACTGGTCCACGATCAACAGCAGTTCGGGGGCGTCGTCGGGCAGCATCCGCTCGACCGCTTCGAGGAGCCCGCGGTCGCCGGTACGCAGCGCCGAGGTGACGTCGCTCGGGTCGCAGCTCGCGACCTCGATCAGAGCGCGTTCGAGCTCCGCCATCGGGTACTCGCCGGGGAGCATGGTGGCGATGAACCAGCGGTGCGAGCCCGAGATCCGACCGGCGCGTACGGCCGGCACGAGGCCCGCCCGGACGACACTGGACTTCCCAGCACCGCTGGGCCCGACCACGGCCACGAACCGGTCCCCCGAGCCCGGGGAGTCGATCGTGTCGAGGAGGCGCGAGACGACGTGCTCGCGGCCGAAGAAGTCGGCAGCGTCGGCCTCGTGGAACGCCCGCAGTCCCTTGTAGGGGTTTCGCACCTCGACGCCCAGGCTCGACTTCGCTGCCGGGGCGCGGTCGTCGACCGCCGCCGACAGCGCCTCAGCGAACTCGCCGGCCGTCACGAACCGCTGGTCGGGATCGACTGCGGTCGCCCGTGCCAGCACGCGGGTGACCGTGGGACGCAGGTCGGCACCTCCGTGGCCGGGAGCGGGAAGTGGCGTCCGGAGCGCGCGCTCCCGAACCGAGTCGGGCGTCTCACCCTCGTAGGGATGGATGCCGGTCAGGAGCTCGTAGGCCACGAGGCCGAGCCCGAAAACGTCGGTCTTGGCGGTGAGCTGCTCGCCGGTGGCGTGCTCCGGGGTGAGGTAGGGCGTTCCGGACCGTCCGACCGGCGGGTCGTCGGGGCCGCGAGCGATCCCGAAGTCCGACAGGTAGGCGTTGTCGTCTTCGTCGAGCAGGATGTTGGCGGGCTTCACGTCCCGGTGGACCACGCCCTGTCGGTGTGCGAGGTCGAGCGCGGACGCGACCTGCTCGATGACCTGGGCAGCCGCCTCGGGACGCCATGGCCCGCGGCGAAGCGCGTCCTGGAGGCTCCCGCCGCGCAGCCACCGCATGACCAGGTAGGCGGCATCGGGCTCGCGCCAGTAGTCGTACAGCGGGACGATGTGGAGGTGCTCGAGCCGGGCCACCGTCTGGGCCTCGATCTCGAAGCGCCGGACGAAGTCGGGATCGTTCGCATGCTCGGGGCGGACGACCTTGACCGCGACCTCGCGGTTGACCGACGGCTGACGGCCGCGGAACACGACGCCGAACCCGCCGGAGCCGATCTTCTCGACGAGGTCGTAGCCCCGCACCGACAGGACCGGCTCGGTCGCAGGCTCGCCGCTGCGACCACCCGGCGTGGGACCGAGATCCAGCCAGGCATCCTGTCGGAGGATCCTCCCGTGCAGGTCCTGCAGCTTGCGGGAGGGGTCGGCACCGAGCTCCTCGGCGAGGAGTCCGCGGGCTTCCTCGTACGCCTCGAGCGCCTGCCCCTGCCGCCCCGACCGGTACAGCGCCAGCATGAGCTGGCCCCACAGCCGTTCCCGGAGCGGATGCTCCGAGGTCAGCCGACGCAGCTCCGAGATGAGCTGCTCGTGGTTGCCGAGCGACAGCTCGGCCGCGATCCGCCCCTCGAGGCCGCGGAGCCGCAGCTCCTCGAGTCGGGCCACGTCGTCCTGGAGCGCCCGCTCATCGGCGAGATCGCCGTAGGGACGGCCCCGCCACAGCTTGTCGGCAGCCGCCAGCAACTGTGCGGCGCGGTAGGGGTCGGACTCGACGAGCTCGATGCCCTCCTCGACGAGCTCCTCGAACACGACGGCGTCCACCGCGCCATCGGGCATCTCGAGGACGTAACCCCCATCGCGGTTGTCGATCGTCCCGCGACCGTCGAGCACACCTCGCAGGTTCGACACGTAGACCTGGAGCGACCGTCGCGCCGAGTCGGCCGCATCCGCCCCCCACACCGCAGTGACGAGCCGCTCGGTGGGGACGACACGCCCGAGGTGGGACAGCAGGACCGCCAGGACGAGGCGCTGCTTGGGGCCGCCGGGCGACGTGTCCGCCTCGCCGGCCAGGACGATCGGACCGAGCACCCGCACGCCACGCTCACGCAGGACCTCGGACCGTTCGTCGGCGACGGTCTCGCGTCCTGTCGGCGTGTCCACGGACATGCCGGTACCTCCCCGTCCCCGTTGGCCCCGTGCGCTCCACGCACTGTACGGGGAGCAGCCGTGTCTGGCACCCGGTAGCGCTGAGACCTACGAGGATCGCTCACAGGCGAGCAGGGACGGCTTCTTAGTAGATGGTGGCGGCGTACTCGGCCAACGGTGAGCGGACGCCTTTGGCGAGGGTGACGTGGCCGAACAGGCTCGTGCCCTTGAGCTTCTCGATCAGTGCCGCCATCCCGCCGTAGGGCGAGATGTAGGGGTTGTCGACCTGTCCGAGGTCGCCACAGAAGACCACCTTCGAACCCATCGCCATCCGCGTCAGCACGACCTTCAGCGCGGACAGCTCGATGTTCTGCGCCTCATCCACCACCACGAACTCGTCGGTGATGGACCGACCACGGAGGTAGGTGATGGCGGCCAGCTCGAGCTGCCCACGGTCGACGAGGGACTCGATGGTCGCAGCGATCTGCCGTGCTCACGGCTGGTGCTGCCGACGTCGTCGCGACGCAGCAGCGCGTAGAGGTTGTCGTGGACGGCCGCCATCCACGGCGCGAGCTTCTCGTCGAGGTCGCCCGGCAGGTAGCCGATCTCCTGGCGGCCGACCGCGATGAGCGGACGGTAGACGGACAGCCGCCGGTAGGTGGTCGCGTCGACGACCTGCTCGAGCCCGGCCGCGAGCGCCAGGAACGTCTTTCCGGTCCCTGCCATCCCCATCAGCGAGACGCACGGCACGTCGGGGTCCAGAAGCAGGTCGATGGCGAAGGTCTGGCGGACGTCGCGGGGCGACACCCCGTACATGGAGCGCTGGTAGACACGGTGAACGGTCGCGAGCCCCTCGTCGTTGACGTCGATCACCCGCGCGAGACCGCTGGCGGAGCGGCCGCCCCGCAGCACCAGGCACTCGTTGAGGTGCAGGCCCTCGTCGGCGAGTTCGGCGACGTCCTCGTGCAGTTGGGCCTTGCCGTCCCGGTGCAGCTCGCCGAGGACCTTGGGCTCCACGTCGAGTTCGGTGATGCCGGTGTAGTGCTCCTCGACCGGTGCGGTGTCGCCGCGGTAGTCCTCCACCTCGATGCCGAGCTGGCTGCCCTTGATGCGCAGCGCCGCGTCCTTGGTGACGAGCGTGCCCCGGAGCCCGATCGCCGTCGCGAGGATGCGGTGGTCGGGCTTCCTCGCATCGAGGTAGGGCGGCAGCTCCACGTCGATGTGATTGGACTCGACCCGGAGGGTGCCGCCGGTTTCGAGCGGCAGCCCGTCCCGCAAGCCCCCACCGCTGCTCTCCCGCAGTTCCTCGAGGATCCGGAGGGCGGTTCGCGCGTTGCGACCGACCTCGTCCATCGCCGTCTTCTTGCGGTCGAGCTCCTCGACCACGACCAGTGGGACCACCACCTCGTGCTCATCGAACCGGAACATCGCGTGCGGGTCGGCGAGCAGCACGCAGGTGTCGAGGACGTAGGAGGTGGCGGTCAGAGCTGTCGGCATTCAGGTCTCCGGAGAACGTGGGACCGCGGCCGAGCGGTCGGACCCCGCCGGGCCCGGTCCCTGGAACGACGAACGCCGCCCTGGACGGGCGGCGTGGTGATGACGGGGCCGACGCGGGTCGGTGGTGGCGGCGCCGCCGGCAGTGTGCCGGTGGTCCGCTCACGGTCTCGAGGCACCGTGTCTTGCCCTCGGTTGTGATCGACGACAGTGACGCTCACGACCGTAGCGACGGGGTGGTCGAGAACCACGGAACCTCGACGTAGCCGGGCGAGTTCACTGCCCCCGCCCCGCTACCTCCCGTAGCGACGATGGCGGCGCTGGTAGTCCCGCAGCGCCCGGAGGAAATCGATGCGGCGGAACTCGGGCCAGTACGGGTCGCAGAAGTAGAACTCGCTGTGGGCCGACTGCCACAGCAGGAACCCCGACAGCCGGACTTCGCCGGAGGTACGGATGATCAGGTCGGGGTCGGGGAAGCCGGTCGTGTAGAGGTGGTCGCCGATGTCCTCGGGGCGCAGATCCTGGGCGACCTGGGCGATGTCGTCACCACGTTCGGCGCGGGCTTCGAGCAGGCTGCGGAGGGCGTCGGTGATCTCCTGGCGGCCGCCGTAGCCAACCGCGAGCTGGAGGAAGAAGCGGTCGTGATCGCTCGTGGCCTCCTCGGCCTGCTTGAGCTTGTGCCGCACGTCGACGGGGAGCAGGTCGAGCGCCCCGACCGCGGTGACCTGGAGCTGGCGTTCGGTCGCCTTGGGGTGGGTCGCGATCCGGGTGACCGTGTCGCTGATGATGTCGAGGAGGGCGGCGACCTCGGCCGAGTCACGGTCGAGGTTGTCGGTCGAGAGCAGCCACAAGGTGACGTAGGGGATGTCGAGCTCCCAGCACCAGTCGAGGAACTCCTCGATCTTGCGTGCCCCGGCGAGGTGGCCGGCGCTGGGGCTCTCGAGACCCTTCTCCTCCGCGAACCGGCGGTTGCCGTCGAGGATCACGCCGACGTGTCGTGGCAGGGGCAGCCCCGCCAGCTCGCGTTCGAGCCGGCGCTCGTATACCCGGTAGACGAGGTCTCCGACGCCCATGACCGCGACTGTACTCTCGGCGGCTCACCGCACGGCCAACCCGGAGGACCCATCACCGTGAGCGAGACGTGGCTGAGTCAAGAGGCCTACGACCGGCTCGAGGCCGAGCTCGAGGAACTCAAGACCGAAGGGCGTCCGCAGATCTCGAAGGAGATCGAGATCGCCCGCCAGCACGGCGACCTCCGCGAGAACGCCGAGTACCACGCCGCGAAGGACGAGCAGGGCAAGATGGAGGCCCGGATCCGCCAGCTCGAGGCGCTCCTGCGGAACGCCAAGATCGGCGAACCCGAGGGCACCGACGAGGTGAAGCCGGGCCTGATCGTGACCCTCGAGATCTTCGGGGACGAGGAGACCTACCTCGTCGGCAGCCGTGAGGACAGCCACGAGACCCACGAGGTCCTGTCGGCCGACTCGCCACTCGGGAAGGCGGTCATGGGCGCCAAGCCCGGCGACACGGTGGAGGCAGAGGCACCCGCCGGCGCCTACGAGGTGACGGTCAAGGAGATCTCGACCCCCTGACCTCGTAGGGCTGCCTTCAGTCGCCGGCCGGCCGCTCGAAGAAGGTCGGGGTCTCCTCACGGTCGGGGCGCTGCTGACGGCTCCGGCGCACGGCGCTGGCGATCGCCTTCCCGGCGGCGCGGGCCAGCCGCTCGGTCTCGCCCAGCCGCTCGCCGAGCTCGGCGCTGCGCGCAGCGAGCTCCCGCACCTCTTGCCGCAGGGCGGCCCGTTCCTGGGCCTCCTGCTCGAGTCGCTCGACGCTGGACGCGATCTGCCGGAGCTGCTCGCGGGCCGACTCGGCGTTGCCGGAGACCGTTGACAGCTCTTGGCGCAGTTCGTGGAGCGCTGCCTCGTCGGTCCTCGGGGTCTCCTCCCCACCGTTCTCGACCGCGCTCCGCAGCCGCTCGACCTCGCCCGCGAGCTGGCCGACCCGGGCCTCGACGGGATCGAGCGCGGCCAGGCGCTCGTCACGGCGGGCGGCCGCCTCGCGGAACGCATCGTGATCCGCACTGAGGCTGGCCACACGGTTCGTGAGCTGGCTCGCGATCTGCCCGACGGCACTCGCGACCTTGGATTGGAGGACGTCGAGCCTGGTGGAGATCTCGTCGAGGTCGCGCCGGATCTGGTCGTCCTCGGCGTGCCGCCGGGCTCCGGCGGCCTCGACCTTGCCGTGGAGCTCCTCGACGACACCGGCGACCTCGTCGAGCCGGGACCCGGTCTCGTCGACCGCTGTGCGGCGGGCCTCGCGTTCGGCCGCGAGCTGACCGCGGAGATCGGCGGCGGTCTCCTCGATCCGGCGGGCGATGTCTCGGGTCCCGGCGATCCAGCGCTCTTCGAGGTCGGCGACCGTCGCCGCGAGATCGTGTGCCGCGGACTGCTCGACCCCCTCCACCCGGTCCTCGAGATCGGTCCGGTTGAGGTTGATCGACGCGCGGAGCTCGCCCACGGCGGCGTCCAGCTCCCGTCGCAACCCCTCCAACCGTTCCGCCAGCTCTTCTGCTGCCGCGGACTGAGCCTCCTCGGCGCGGACCACCCGCTGCTCGATCCGACGCTCGAGTCGGCTCGAGGCCTCGGCGAGGGCCTGCTCGTTGGCGGTCGAGGACGCCTCGAGGTCGGTCGCGAGTCGCTCGGTCCTGGATTCGAGTGCGGAGGCGCGCTCGGTCAGCTCCGAGGTCCGTTGCTGGATGGACTCGGTGGCGGAGCGCAGCTCCCCTCGGAGGGTCGCCTCCGCCTCCTCCAGGCGGACCACGGCGTCGGCGACCTGGGGGCTGAGCTCGTTCCGCAGCTCGTCCAACTGGACCCGCGCCGTCTCCTCGGCCTCGGCCACCATCGTCGAGAACCGGGACTCGAACGTCGACCACGCCTCACGCTGCTCGTCGGTGGAGCTCTTGACGAGCTCGAGTGCGTCCTCGATCCGGGCCCGCATCAGCTCGAGCTCGCCCCGCCGGGAGCGGTCCGCCTCGCGGCGGCGCTGATCGCGACGTTCGAGCTCCTGCTCCATGTCCTGGATCCGCGCCTCGAGGTGCGCGATGGCCTCCTGTGCCTCGATCTCGTCGAGCACGCTCGCGACGTCGGGGCGGGCCGTCTCGTCGGCCTGGGGCCGTTCGCTCTCGTCGTCGGCCAGCAGTCCGTCCTCGATGGCAGCGACGAGCTGGTCCGAGGACTCCTCGTGCGGGGTGTCGCTCACGGGTCGCCTCCTGGTCGGCGGTCGATCTCCGGAAGGGTCAGGATCACCGACCGGACGACCACATCGCGTTCATGCACTAGTCAGAAAGAGTCATCGCCTGTCCCCGGAAACGGTCCGTTTGGGCCGCGCGCGGGGCGCTGGATGACTCCATCATGGTAGGTGCGGAAGGCTCCGCTGGCAGCGGGCGGTACCGTGTCACGCTTCAGCCAGCAGAGACGGCCGCGCGGACCGATCCGTCGAGAGGACGGGATGGCGACCGAACAGCAGACCGGAAACAAGCCAGCCACCGGAACGATCTCGGTGGTGATCGCAGACGACCGCCCGGTGATCCGGGGCGGGGTCGCGGCCGTGCTCGATCGCGACCTGGACATCGTGGCGGATTGTGACCTCGACCACCTCGTCGAGATCGTCGAGCGTGAGCAGCCGGACGTCGTCGTCATGACGGTCCGCGAGAACGATCCCGACCCGTTCCGCGTCGTCGCCAGCGTGAAGTCGCTCCGCCCCGACACGAAGGTGCTCGTGGTTGGCGACGGCGCCAGCGTGGTCGATCTCCGTGAGGCCGTGATCGCCGGTGTCGACAGCTACCTCCTCACCAACGCCCCGCCGGCCGAGATCGTCTCGGCGGTCCAGGCGACCGCTGCCGGCGAACGCACGGTGTCGCCCGAGGTCGCGATGCAGCTCGCCGGGTCGTGGAAGGACGCCCCGATCGACGACGAGGGGACCTCGCTGACGCCCCGCGAGCTCGAGGTCCTCCAGTTGCTGGCCGAGGGTCTCACGAACGCACAGGTCGGCGAGCGGCTCGGCGTGTCGGCACGGACCATCAAGACCCACGTGCAGAACCTGCTCGCGAAACTCGACGTGCCGGACCGCACCGGGGCGGTCGCCCGTGGCTTCCGGCTGGGGCTGATCCGCTGAGTGCCGGCTACCGACCCCCGCGGGCGAGTTCCACGCCCCGCCGGGCGAGCGGCACGAGCTCGAGGCCGTCCGCGTCGTCCAGCGCGATCCACGCCGCCATGTCGGTCGACCCTCCCTGCTCGTCGCGCGGGGTCGCTCCCCCGGGCACGCGGGCCGCATAGAGGATCCGAACGCTGTGCCAGTCGTCGCCCGAGTGCGACCGGTCCGGGTCGATGTGGACCGAATCGACCGTGAGGACGTCGACGAGGTCGGCCTCGAGTCCGGTCTCTTCGCGGATCTCGCGGCGCGCACCGGCGGCCGGGTCCTCGCCATGGCTCAGCCCCCCGCCCGGCAGCGTCCAGGCGCCCGCCCCCGGGTAGCCCTCGGCGATGCGCGCGAGCAGGATCCGGTCCCCGTCGGTGATGACGCCGTAGGCGGCCAGCCGGATGCGGCGTCGCGCGCCCGCCCCGCCGGCGGGGTAGGTCTCCTCGGGGTGGTCGAGGCCGTGCCCGAGCCAGCCGACCTGCTGCTTGAGGATCTCGTAGGCCTCGAGCTTCGCGAGCTCGCTGCCCGACTCCTCGGCCCGCTCGACCGCCTCGCGCATCCGCGCGACCGTCGCGGTCCCGAGCTCGAGGAGTCCCTCGCTGCCAGCCGACGCCCAGCGCGCCAGCACGTAGCGGACCAGCGCCCCGACCGGCAGGTCGAGGTTGGACGCCATGTTCGCGACCGTCTGCAGCGGGTCGAGCTGGGTGTAGGCGGCGACTTCCGCCTTGAAGTTGGCGTCGGGGTCGTCAGGATCGACCGGACCCGACCAGCGTTCGAGGCGGACGGTCGGCTCGTCCTCGCCGGGGGTCACCTCGTCAGCAGGCAGCGGTCTACTTCAGCCGCTCGACGATCATCGCCATGCCTTGGCCGCCGCCGACGCACATGGTCTCGAGCCCGAAGGTGCCGTCGCGGTGGTCGAGGCCGTTCAGGAGCGTGCCGGTGATCCGGGCGCCGGTCATCCCGAAGGGGTGCCCGACGGCGATCGATCCGCCGTGGGGGTTGAGCTTCTCGAAGTCCACCCCGAGCTCCCGCGCCGAGGGGATCACCTGGGCCGCGAAGGCCTCGTTGATCTCGACGATGTCCATGTCGTCGATCGTCATGCCGGCGTGGTCGAGCGCCTGCTTCGAGGCCTCGATGGGACCGAGCCCCATGATCTCGGGGTTCAGTGCCGACACGCCGGTGGCGACGATCCGCGCCGATGGTTCGATCCCGAGCTCCTCGGCCTTCGTGTCGCTCATCACGACCACCGCAGCCGCGCCGTCGTTCAGCGGGCAGGCGTTGCCGGCCGTGACGCGACCGTCGGGGCGGAAGACCGGCTGGAGCTCGGCCATCTTCTCACGCTCGCTGTTGGGGCGGGGCGAGTCGTCTTCGGACATGGTGCCGCCGTTCGGGAGCTCGACCGGCGTGATCTCGTTCTCCCAGAAGCCTTCGGCCTTCGCCTTGGCGTAGCGCATCTGGGACTCGTAGGCGAAGTCGTCCATCTCCTCGCGGGAGACGTCTTTCAGCAGCGCCACGTTCTCGGCGGTCTGGCCCATCGGGATGTAGATGTCGGGGAGCTTGTCGAGCTCGCGGGGGTTGACCCACTCGTCCGCTCCGTTCTCCGCCGCCTCTTCGGTGCGTGCCTGGGCCTCGTCGAACTTGGGGTTCTGGGTGTCTTCCAGCGAGTCGGAGTTGCCCTTGGTGTAGCGGCTCACCATCTCGACGCCCGCGGAGACGAAGGCGTCGCCCTCGCCGGCCTTGATGGCGTGGAAGGCCATACGGGTCGTCTGGAGCGACGAGGCGCAGTAGCGGGTCAGGGTGGTCCCCGGCACGTCGTCCCAGCCGAGGAGCGTGGCGACGACCCGGGCCATGTTGAAGCCCTGCTCGCCGCCGGGGAGCCCGCAGCCGAGATGGAGGTCGACGATGTCGCTCGGGTCGAGCTCGGGCACCTGGTCCATCGCGGCCTGGATGATTGTCGCGGTGAGGTCGTCGGGACGGAGCTCGGTCATCGACCCCTTGAACGCGCGGCCGATCGGGGAGCGGGCGGTGGCGACGATCACGGCTTCGGCCATGGGGATCCTCCTCGGGGCGGGGGGAGAGACAACGTCGAGACTACTCCTGGCCTTCCCCGACGTC